>JAISFS010000047.1 GCA_031263485.1 Deltaproteobacteria bacterium
TTTTCGAGCTCCGAGACCGGAAAGCCGCAGATTCCGGAAAAATCCGGATCCAGCGAAATGTCCATGAAGTTGTTCGGTCCGGAGTCCAGCGCTGTCATGGCGAATCTGGTGATGCCAGTAACGAGGGCGAAACGGATGAAGCGGATGTTCTTTTTCAGTGACGTGTAAAATCCATGCAGGACATTGCTACAGTCCTCGGCCAGTTTCCGGTCGGATATATGGCCGGCGACCGGGGCATCGTACTCGTCTATCAGGACGACCGCGCCGACCTTGTATTTTTTGAAAAGTCCTTCCAGCAACTCTTCCAGCATTTCATCGTACGAAGGCCCTATTATTTTCACGTCCTCAGTTTCCGCCGCGCGTCTCAAATCCCTCTCAATCCTGTATTTTAGGTCTTTTCTGGTGGAGATTTCGGGGTAAGCCATGTTAAATCTCAGGACAGGGTGCCTCGCGAACTCGTATGAGCTGTCGGTGTCAATCCACAGGCCTTCGAAAAGCTCCCTGTCGCCCCGAAACAGCTCGTCAACGGTATCAAGCAGGAGCGTCTTGCCGAACCGCCTGGGCCGTGAGAGGAAACAGCACGTGTATGAATTGATCATATTATGAATATATTCAGTCTTGTCGGAATAAAGGTAATTCCCCCGTATAATTTTTCGAAAAGGCTCATCGGTTAGCGGCAGGCTTTGGGGATCCTTGTTCACTTCTTGAATCTCCGTCGTCTCAGATGAAGGCCAGGAAACAAGTCAGTGGCGGCGTGAGCCGTTGCAGGCCGATGCCTGCCAAGAGCCGGGACAGCCGTAAGCGGGACTGCCGTTATATGATTATATATCAAAGATGTCGGCACGACAAGCATCCGAACCCCAAAAATCCTAATCGTACCGCGACTCCCGCGCCCGGCTGTTCCTGACCAAAATGCAGTAACGGGAGAAATCTACAGGATGCGCATTCTCGGGGCACCCGGGGGGACGGCCCGAATCCTCCCTCTGAAAGACAAGGACGGCATAGGAAAACGATTGGGGAAATTGAATCATGCATATTGGGTATACATATCAATATTACAGCATATGTAGTCATCAGTCTCACAAGCAACCCTATTCAATGTCAACGACATTAAACATTGGGGGAGGTTGTTCGATCGCCGCAAGGACTGCAGCCGACATGAAGTTCCCGGCACCCCTAACCTTCACATCAACGGATACTGCCCGCGCACTGCAGGGCCGAGCGCGCCTCCAGGACAGGCCCGGGCGTACGGTCATCATGCGCCCGGGCGTGACCACCACGCACATCCATCCCAAGGTGTCCCGCCCGGACGTGGAAGGAAGGCTCCGGACGCGCTCCATCCTCCCCGGCAGGCAAATCTCGCGGACCTCCGCGCGTCCTGCGGGCAGGCGCTGTCCGGGCAGGTCATCGGACGTCCATTCAAGGGGGACGATTCAATGTCGAGGATCCGCGAGATGAAATTGGTACCCGTACGCGTGGAGCATTGCCCGCAGCCGCCCCGCCGGCTCTCTCCGCCCGCGTCCGGCCTCTTCCCGGAGCCGGGGCCGTCGGGTACGGCGTCCCGGGGGTCGGGACAGCCCGCCGTTGCCCCGGGGCCCTGCCGTACCCGGCCCGAAAGAACCGGCGGATTCTCTCGCGATGCGTAGGAGGCTCGGGCGAGGCCGGACGGGCTCCGGGATTCCTCGGACCGGTTCTGAATCCAATGTCAACAACTTAAGGCAGAAATCGACTGTTTCTCAGATATTTTCATCAATGATATCAGTTGCTTTCCAGACGCCGATCCTCTTAAGTTGTTGACATTGGTTCTGAATCCCGATGCCGCGTGACAAGCCGGAAGGACATACTCGCCGTGTCGGCCGATCGCGGCCTCCCGCTTGCGCGTTCCGTCCGCGAGCCGTCCCCTGACGGTCACGGCGAGACCGCTCCCGCCCTCCGGAAGCCCGTCAGGAGCGCTGTTGCCTACGCCCTCCGGAAGCCCGTCAGGAGCGCTGTTGCCTACGCTCGCCGAAAGCCCGTCAGGAACGCTGTTGCCCGCGTCCGCCTCAGTCCGGACGACCGCTGCCGGGCAAGCCCGCGCACTTCGGACGCCCCTCCGTCAGAGACGGCGCATACGGCATATGCGCCCCGCCAGCCGGAAAGGACGCGACCGGCCGAATCTTTCTGCCCGCCGGGGAGATCGTCCGCACTCCGGACAGCCCGACCATCGGCAATGACATGCGCGGCCATACGCCGGATACGGGCCGGAAACCGAACCGGCCCCGGAAACGGAGCCGGTCGGGACGGTGGATGCCGCCAGGATGGCGGATGCCGCCAGGGCGACGGATGCCGCCAGGGCTGCGGATGCCGCCAAGGCAACGGATGGCGCCAGGACGGCGTCCGAAGCGCGTACACATATCATGCCGCTGGGCCTCCGGGAAGACCTGCGGTGACATTCAAGACGGATTCCGCGCAAGCTGGCGCCAATGGGATGGAGGAATCCGGCAAGGGACGTCATCATCATGACGTTTACGTTCGGCTCAGGCCCTTTCGAGGCGTGGCGCGAATCGGAGACCGCCCCTTGGCGGTCGAGCCATCGAGACAGGGCGGCCCCGGACGCCGGACACACTGCGGGCGATGTCCGCCGAAGGAATCGGCAAGGTGCCTCGATGGGCATCCGCCCGGCGCGGCCACACCGGAAAGGCACTGGCCCGCAGGAAAGGGAGAATGAGCGCCGCACCCAAGATGACCGAAACCTGCCCGGACAGGCTTTTCCGCGAGAGGACCATGTATGCCTACGGGGAGAGCGGGCGATCCTCTCGTTCGGCACACCGCGATCCGCTGCAGGACCCCAGGGGCCCGCCTCCGGAGCAAGGAAAGCAGGCCCCGGTCGGGAACACCGGCCTCCGGAAAGCCCGGGGCGCGGACGCGGGGCCAGACGGCGAGCTGGGGGCCCTCCGGAGGCTTCAGGCCACTCCGTGGATACCGGGGACTACATCGGCAAGGTCTGCATGAGGCGCGACGGCACAACTGCCCGGAGTGGCACAAAACCCGAGAGCGCCATGTCGCCGCGGCCCGGGAGCCGTGCCGCGTCCTCCCGGAAAAAGCTGCAACTGGTCTTCGATCTGCTGGACGGCAGCCGTTCCGCCTCCGGGGACAGCCTCGCCGGGTTCCTGACGCGCTTCGGCAGGATCGGCGCAGGTCAGAAGGACGAATGGCGGAACTTCCTCCGCCCCCCTGAAGAGCTCCTGTCCACCAAGGCCAGACTGGAGGACCTCCCCTTGCCCGTTTTCCCGGCCCGCTGGACGGACGGGGCCGCAGAACTCCGTCAAGCCATGCGCGGGCTGGACCCTTCCGCCGCGACCGGGATTGTGTAACGTTCCGGAGGCTGGGATTCCCTGGTCATGTCGGAGGTGGCAACCCTGGCCTGGCTTCCCGGCGGCCCCGTCGCGCCGGATGCCTGCCGCAACGGGGTGCCCGAGGCCATGAAGGACTTGCTGGAGCTCCTGCGGGGCCTCGGCGAGTTCACCTTCGAGCAGTTGGACGAGACTCACAAGGCCCTTGCCGCCCATCCGACATGGCAGGAATGGGACGACCGGATACACTTCCTGATCAGCCTGACCGTTATCGTCATGATCAGCCTGACCGTTATCGAGCCTTCGGGAGTGAAGGATGGGCAGACCCTGTGGAGGGTTGACCCCATCTTGCGCTGACAGGCCGGATAGACGCGCTTCTTGCGGAGCCTGTCTGGAAGACCCGCGCCGGAACGCGACTGCCGGACCGGCAGGGACTTCGTCCGGGGGCATGCGCCCGGAATGGGGGCGCGTCGATTCAGTCGGAATCGCCTTCAGCGGTCATGCATGGCCAAAAACCTTGCGCGGCTTCCACCCGGCCCCTATGTCCCGGTCGTCCTGGTCGATGCCTCCTTCGCGGAATCCTCCGCCAAGAGTCCACCGTCAAGAGTCTTCCACAGTTGCCGCCGAGTCGCCGCCTCTTCCGAACGGTCATCGTCAAACTGCGGAAAGAGGTCCGTGACAACATCCCCGAGTTCGACCATAAGTCAGATGCCCGACTCGAGTCACGGCCCAAGCTTAACAGCAACACGATTTTTATCAATAAATCAACATGGTTAGCCTTTATAATTCCCCCAGATTTTTACTTAGTCCTTTTCCGGAGGGGTCTTTTCGTAACGGTCCCGAACAAAATCGAAGTAGACTCGGGCGGCGGGATGTGGTACGTTATTATACCTTTGCTTCCGAAGTTTCTTCTTCTTTCTCTCGCTTTATCTTCTTCTTCGGAGCAATTCGTACTCGAGCTCAGGCCCCTTCTCGGAGGGGCCTTTTTTGTTGCGGGCCGCAGGCGAACGGGCAACTTGACTGTCGCGTTCAGGCCCTCCCGGCTGTCTCCGCTGCCCCCTTCCTGCGCCCGGCCTCCCGGAAACGCATACGACCTCGATGATTCCTCCCGAACGTTTCGACGCCACCGGGCTGCTCCGGGCGCGGACACGGGGCCGGACTGCTGGCAGGCGATTTCGGACGGGAGTCACCCGGCGGTGCGGACCGCAGGCAACTCCGAACGGTCCGGCAAGCCGTGACCCGTAGTCCGGGACCCGTTCATCACGCCGCTCCAGGTCACCCGGCGTACCAGGCACGAGCCATGTCGCGGGACGACCCGGTGGGCCTGTAGCGGGCCCCGTGCCGTTTCCTCAACGAAGGCGGGAGCGCCGGGACCCTCTTCACGCGTTCCCTTTCCGCGCCTTGG
>JAISFS010000071.1 GCA_031263485.1 Deltaproteobacteria bacterium
GCGGGTGGATGGCGGGCCCGGCAGCGAGGTCGGTGACTCGGCGTCCACAACCGCCTTAGGCTGGAGCGGACGCCGCAGGACGATCGGAGGAGATGAGTTTGCGGGGATCGGCTTCCGGAGAAGCGCTGGAAGACGCTTGGAGCTGGAGTGGAAATGGACGAAAAACTGTCAGTTTTCTGGGGGAAAGATCTGGTCGGTACCCTGCGGCGGATGCCGGAGCCGAGGCAATTGACGTTCAGGTACGACGGCGGCTGGCTGGCGTCCGGCGGACCGCCCGTCTCGCTGTCGTTGCCCCTGTCGGAAGCCGATCAGGAGCCACTTGCCACGACAAATTTTTTCGGCAACTATATCCCTGAAGGGTATGCGTACGTCGCCTTGACGCTCCTGAGGCACATACCTCATGGCGACACTTTCAGGTTTCTTTCCCGTTACGGGCGAGAATGCGCAGGGGCATTGTCCGTGTTGCCTTACGGAGATCCGGTAATGGAATCCCCTGCTGATTACCGGGACGTGACGGACGAGTTGACCCGCCAGCTCTCTCTTCCTCCGGAGCGCCGCGCGAACCTGACAGCGGTTACGGGAGCAAAGATTTCATTGGCCGGGGCCCAGAACAAGCTGGCGGCCGTGCTGGAGGGGGAGCGGATTCTGGTCCCTGCGGACGCCTCTTTCGCCTCGACGACGCATATCATCAAGTCGCCTGCAGGCGGGTTTGCCGATCTCCAGTACAACGAGGCGTTCTGCATGGAACTCGCCCGTGCGGTCGATTTGCCGGTCGCGAAATCGGACATCGTAAATATCGGGGGTTCCGATGTCCTCGTAGTCGAAAGATATGACAGGACTGTCCTGGGGAGTACCGTTTACCGGCTTCACCAGGAGGATTTCTGCCAGGCGACGGGAATTTCGAGCGTCAACAAGTACGAGGAATTCGGAGGCCCCGGGTTCTCCGCCTGCGCCGGACTCATTGAAGGATGTATCGGGAAAAATCGATCTGCCGATGATTTCGCGAAACTAGCGGTATTTAACTTCATTATCGGCAACTGCGATGCCCATGCTAAGAATTTTTCCCTGCTTTACGAACGGGTTCCCGAACTTGATCTTCAAGGGACGGGTATGCGCCTGGCGCCGTTTTACGATTTGCTCTCGACTCTGGCATACACGGATCTCGGGATCGATACGAGCATGGCAATGCGTTACGGGGACATTCATACGCATGAGGCGATAGGTTCTTCGTCCTTTGCGGCATTGGCCTCGGATCTGGGAATGGAAATCTCCCGATTTACAGGGTTGGCTCGCGAAACGACGGCGGCCGTTGCCGAGGCAGCGTCAGAAATCGCGGACAAGCACGGAAGAAGGTTTCCTGAAACGGGCATTTACGGAAAGCTTCAGGCAATAATCGAAAACGGAACGGCGTCGGCAAATATGGCGCTGGACGGTCTTGGGGAGATTCCCAAGCCGAACCCCGTCAAACCTCGGCCTTCAGAATCCGAGCCGCGACGTTAGAAGCGCTGACATCGGTGGCACAAATTGATGGATGCTTAAATGGATATCATGCGACTGTGATTTCCTTGGACCGAAAGCCGATCTGAAGGATGGAACCCCCGCGATGCAGTCAATGCGCTGGTTTATAAATCTGAAGCGACATGAAGCGGTGGGCCGCGGCATACCAGCAAACACAATATTTTGTCCGGATCCAGATAAGATATGAAATAATTTTCGTGACAGAGTCAAGCTATCGCTTGAACCCGTAAACACTAGTCACACCGGTTTCCAACACGGAACTAGCCTTGTTGGGATATGTAGATTTCAAAAATTGTCCATCATGATAATCAGGATAACCTTTAGCTTTAAAATGTTATCTAATATTTTTATACCATATTGACAAAACTTATCATTTAAATTTTTGCGCAATTGCCGTTTATATAGTGTCTTCCGTCTCCAGATAAATGTTTAATCGGCATGGAAGCCATGCCTATACTCTTCAGGATCTGTTGAGGTACCTCAATGCAGGTATCGCTCTCAACATTCTCCGTAAGCATGCCGATTTCGGGACAGGAGCCGAGTAACGCTTTTCATGACGTAGGGCCAAGCAGGGTCAGATGGAGATTTTCAACATGCGATGTGAACGTCAACATTGTTCTTTGACGATCGCTCGATGGTTCGTTGCTCCGGTTCTTTCGACGTGTTAAAATGATCCTTAACTGAAGAGTCCCTAACTTCGCGGCAAGGCTCATGTTTCGAGAGCGGTGAAGCTATCTGTCGGTTCGGACACGAGTGCGGTCACACGGACCCGTTGCAGTTGAACCGAACATTGGACCGTCAGCCGTTGGACTGCAAGCAGTTGGGTGCCTAGTTCCGTTTATGCCAGGGGGCCGGACACTATGGGAGGGAAACCATGACATGGAGACCGTTGAGCCGGCTCTTCAGGAAGGCCAGGAAGCCCGAAGGCTTCGGGAGCGGGCTGTTCCTCCGCGCCATGAACCTGGGCCATACTCCGCTCTCCCGCTGGGGCCTGAGCCAAATCGAGATCGGGTCGGACGCCTCGATCCTGGATTTGGGTTGCGGCGGCGGACGGAACCTGGCCAGGATGCTCGAGCGCGCCCCCCGGGGATCGGCATGCGGACTGGACTTTTCCGAAGTCAGCGTCAGGGAGGCGAGGCGCGTGAACCGGCGGGCCGTAGCCGATGGCCGATGCGAGATAAGGCTCGGGAACGTCCAGGCCATCCCCTGGCCGGACGCGAGCTTCGATCTGGCGACGGCGTTCGAGACGGTCTACTTCTGGCCCGACTGGCCTGCCAATTTCAGGGAGGTCGGAAGAGTCCTCAAACCGGGCGGGATCTTCGCCGTGGTGAACTCCCTGGACCCCGGCGGGCCGGGCCCGAAGGTCAGCCGCTATTGGCTCGATGTGCTGGAGCTCAAGGAGACGACTACGGCCCAGTGGGCCGGGATGCTTTCCGAGGCGGGCTTCGAAGAACCCCAGACCGCTTCCAGGGACAAGGGCGGAGCGATTATCAAGGCGAGGAAGGCCCTGGGCTGACAGTTGCTTCTCTCCCCCTGCCCCATGCCTTCTGCCGCCCGGTTCCGTATTCACGTCTTCGTGCTGCGGCCTTGCGTTTAGGACCCTCTCGGGTCAAGCGGCCGGAGAGCAGCCATGACGTTTGGACGGTCGCGAGATCCAGAGTGAGCCGGGGTCGGGAACCGGCGTGGCATGTACTTCTAGCGCGGGGTTGGGCTCGCATGGCAAACTCGCCGGGCTGGGCGTAAGGCAAGCATCCGGGACTGGGTGTCTGGAAAAAGCGCGAGACTCGATGCGGTCGGGCGTTGGAGGGTCCGTCATCACCGTAAGGTGTCGACGGCCGCACGGCCTCAGGGCCTCACTTGTTGCGCTTGGCGTGACGCCACCATTCGTTCTTGCGGGTGTCCGGCTCGGCGGACGGCGCGCCGCCGCTCTGGAAGGGTTTGGGAGAGTCGGAGAAGCTCACGGTACCCGGGCCGAGCAGGCGTATGGCCCCGTCCAGGAGCGGCAGCGTGAGCCTGGGCGGGCGGTCGATCTGGTAGATGGCCTCGCCTTCTCCGTCGTGGATCTTCAGGAAGAAGCGGGGAAAGTCCGGAGCCGAGGGGGCGTCCTGGCCGGCCAGGTACTCGGCCATCGCCGCGGTGCTGGTGAGCGGGAGCGAGACGATGACGGATTTGACGTGGCGGTCCAGCTCGTCCTCGAGCGGCCAGACGTCGGTAACCTCTATCTTGGCGGCGCCGAAGCGGCTGTCGGTCTGGGGCTCGGAGTAGCCCTCCGCCACCACCAGCCTTTTCTCGTCCAGGACATGCCGCAGGCGCTGATAGGCCTCCGACCAGACGAGGAGCTCGATCTTCGAGGTGGCGTCCTCCAAGGACGCGAAGGCGAAGTCCTTGCCTTTCTTGTCCTGCCTGCGCTTGACCTCGGTCAGGTTGCCGCAGACCTTGACCGCTCCCCTCGCGGCGGACTTCAGGACGTCGGTCACGCGTTTCACCCCCAGCGCCTTCAGGGCCTGCTCGAAGCGCTGGTGGGGATGCCCGGTCACGTAGAAGCCCAGAAAGTCCTTCTCGTTCTTGAGCCTTTCCGCCTCGGGGAACGGGGCCGCCGGGGTCCAGGTCGGGCCCTTGGGCTTGTCGGCCGCGCCGAAGAGCGAGTTCACCACGACGCGCGGGTCCTCGGTGCGGGCCTTGCGTGCCGCGTCCCGCATGGCGGTGTCCAGAGACGCGAGCATCATCGCCCGGTGCTCCCCTCCCGTCGAGTCAAGCGCGCCGCTCCTGATGAGCCCCTCTATGATCCGGCGGTTCACCTTCGAGCTCGTGCAGCGCTCGCAGAAGTCGAAGAGATCCTTGTAGGGGCCTTTCTTGCGGCCCTCCTCTATCGTCTCGACGGCGCCCTGGCCAACGCCCTTGATGGCCCCCAATCCGAAGAGGATCTTCCCGTCCTTGACGGTGAACTTCTCGCCGGAGGCGTTCACGTCCGGGGGCAGGACGTCGATGCCGGTGGCGCGGCACTCCGAGATGAGATCGGAGAGCTTGTCGTGGTCCTGCTGTTCGCTGGTCATGAGCGCGGCCATGAACTCCACGGGGTGGTGCGCCTTGAGCCACGCGGTCCAGAAGCAGACGATTGCGTACGCCGCGGAATGCGACTTGTTGAAGCCGTACTCGGCGAAGCTCTGGAGGGTCCCGAACATCTCCTCGGCCTGGGGCCGCTCCATGCCGCGCTCCAGGCACCCGTCGACGAAGAGGACCTTGAGCTCGTCCATCTTCGCCTGGTTCTTCTTGCTCATGGCGCTCCGGAGATCGTCCGCCTGGGCCAGCGTGAACCCCGCCAGGATCTGGGAGATGCGCATCACCTGCTCCTGGTACAGGACCACGCCCCCGGTCTCCTCCAGGACGGGCTTGATGGCAGGATGGAAATAGTGGGGCTGGGCGTCCCCGCGCTTCACCTTGATGTAGGTGTCGGCCTGCCCGCCCTTGAGCGGCCCGGGCCGGTACATGGCGAGAAGGCCCGTGATGTCCTCGATGCACTTGGGCCGCATGTTCACGACGTACTGCCTGAAGCCGGTCTTCTCCATCTGGAAGACGCCGTTCAGGTTCCCTTTCCGGAAGAGATCGTAGGTCTTGGGATCGGAGGTGTCGAGATCGTCCAGGTCGACGTGCATGCCCTTCTCGTCCAGGAGCCTCAGGCAGTGCTTGATTAGCGTGAGGGTCTGGAGGCCCAGGAAGTCGAACTTGATGAGCCCCATGTCCTCCACCCCGGACTTCTCGAACTGGGTGGCGACGGAGATCTTGCCCTGCTTCTGCAGGATGAACAGCGGCAGGAGATCCATGAGCGGCCTGTCGCCGATGACGACCCCGGAGGCGTGGAGCGACGCGTGGCGGAAGAGCTTCTCCAGGACCCGCGCGCGATCGAAGAGGGTCGCTATCGCCGGGTTGTCGCGGACCGCGTCCGCGAGCTGCGGCTCCTGATCGAGCGCCGCGTCCAGGGTGATCTTCAGGTCGTCCGGGATGAGCTTCGCGAGCCTGTCCGCCTCCGCGAGCGGGACGTCCAGGGCCCGGGCGACGTCGCGGATGACCATCCTCGGCTTCATCTGCCCCAGGGTCGCTATCTGGGCCACGTAGTCCGTGCCGCCGTAGGCGCGGGTCACGTAGTCCAGGACCTCGGCGCGGCCGTCGGTGCAGAAGTCGGTGTCGATGTCCGGGAGGCTCTTGCGGCCGGGGTTCAGGAACCTCTCGAAGAGCAGGTCGAAGCGGATGGGATCCACGCTCGTGATGCCCGTGGCGAAGCTCACGAGCGAGCCCGCGGCGGACCCGCGCCCCGGCCCCACCGGGATGCCCCTGGAGCGGGCCCAGGAGGTGAAGTCGGCGACGATCAGGAAATAGCCGGAGAAGCCCATGTTCGAGATGACGCCCAGCTCCATCTCCAGGCGGGCCAGGTATTCGGCCTTCTTCTCGTCGGAAAGCCCCTTGCCCCGGGCCTCGTTTTTCGCGAAGAAGGCGTCTAGCCCCCCCCTGGCGAGCTCCGAGAGCCTTCCGTCCGGGGTCGAGCCTTCCGGGAGCTTCAGGTTGGGGTAGTGGCGGTCCGTCATCGTCGGGTAGTTCGGGAACCTGATGTCGCAGCGCTCGGCTATCGCGAGCGTGTTGTCGCAGGCTTCCGGGCAGTAGGAGAAAAGCGAGCGCATCTCCTCCGGCGAGCGGAAGTAGTAGGTGTTGAACGGCATGCGCATCCGGTCGGCCTCGTAGACCTTCTTCTTCGTCTGGATGCACAGGAGCACGTCCTGGGCCTCGTAGTGCTCCCTTTCGAGGTAGTGGCAGTCGTTGGTCGCGACGAGCGGCAGGCCGTACTCCTTCGCGAACTCGATGAGCGCCTCGTTCACGGTCCGCTGCTCGGGGATCTGGTTTTCCTGGATCTCCAGGTAGAACCTGTCCGGGAAGAGCCGCGAGTAGCGTTCCACGGCCTCCCTGGCCGCCGTGTAGTCGCGATGGGCAATGTTGTAGGGTATCTCCCCCTGGAGGCACGCGGACAGGGCTATGACGCCCTCCCCGTACTTCGCGAGCAGCTCGTAGTCCACCCTCGGCTTGTAGTAGAAGCCCTCGATGTTGGCGAGCGAGATCATCCGCGAGAGGTTCAGGTAGCCCTCGTAGTGCATGGCCAGGAGCACCAGGTGGTAGCGCTTCTCGTTCTTGTCCCGCGTGTGCCTCCCCAGAGGCGTCAGGTAGGCCTCGACGCCGACGATGGGCTTGATCTCCTTTTTCATGGCCTCCTTGAAGAAGTCCCATGCCCCGAACATCTGCCCGTGGTCCGTGAGCGCCACGGCAGGCATATCCATGGACTTGGCGGTCCTGACCAGATCGGGGATCTTGATCGCCCCGTCCAAAAGGCTGTAGGCGGAATGCACGTGGAGATGCACGAAACTGTCGCTCATGGGAGGCCTTTCACGCCCGGAGGGGCGGCGGCTGGAGTCGCGGGGCCCCGCAGGGGCCGTCGGCGGCGGGCGTCATGGTTCCGGTTTGCCGGAAAGGAACCCTGGACTGGAGCCGGGGATTTCCGGAACGGTGCGGGAACCGGGCGCTTGGAGGCGGGGATAACGGGGAGGCGGCAGGGCCTGACGGCTTAAGGGGAGGTCAGGTGCGGGCAACGGAGGCGTCGGGGCTTACTGGACCGGGATTCCTGGGAGATTCCGGGTACTGCCTTCAGTCGGTAAGCCTTTCAGGGCGAAGGTTTCTGGCCCTGAGCCCCTTGGGGTTTCTGGCCCTGAGCCCCTTGAGGTTTCGGGACCTGAGTCAAGGGGGAGTCCGGGGCGCTGGCCAGGGAGTCTCCGCGACCATGTGCCCAGAATGACCGGCGGCAAATTCCGGGCAGCTGGACGACTTGGTCGGCGAGCAGGAAAGCCGGCAGGGAGATCCCGCCGACCCGAGGGACCTTGGGTCGGCGGCCGGTCAGGCCGGAAAGGTTGATTGCAACCAACATGTGGAAGGTTTGTCAGCCTATACCCCAATATAAATTAAGGGACAGGTAATGGCAAGACCTCGGGAAGCCCCCGACCGTAATGGTCGTCATTGGCAACCAAGGCCCGGGGCGAGCTTCGGGAGGCGGTCGGCGGCCATGTTTTTCCCCTGAGGTTCGCGCCCGAAGTCAGGACGGGCCAAGGCCCTGTTCCGGGGCTGTTCCTGGGCAGGTTGGGGGCGGCGCGGCCGACCGGGAGCGTGGAGTGCGGTCGCCGGATTCCTGCAAGATCTCGCTGGCTTCCGCAGGATCCGTGCTGTCGGCGCGTGGGGCCGCCGTGCGGCCGGCATCGGGGAAGCCGTGCCGTCGACGAGGGGGCCGCCGTGCGGCCGGCATCGGGCTGCCGTGCGGCGGACCTTTCAGGGGTCAGGCGTTTCTCGGGGCGCGCGTTCCGGGGGTCCCGCGCCTTCTGCCGGGCCTGTTCCCCCCTTGCGCGATTCTGGTTCCGTCGGCCGTTCGCGGGCGCTGAGGATTCAGGTTCAGGCAGGGTATCGCGGCAGGCGTCGCGCCGATGTCAGGCATGCGCGTGTTTCGCGTACGCGTTTTACGGGCCGGCGACGCATGGGCTTCCGAGTGACGGACTCCGCGACTGGCGGGGTTTCAGCTCGGCAGGTTTCCGGCGGGCACGGGGGAGCCGCCCGCGCGATCGGCGAGCTTCTGCTGGAGGATGGAGAGGACGGTGCTTACCAGGCAGTAGAGGACGAGCCCGGAGGGGCTGTTTAAGAGGAATATGACGAGGATGAGCGGCAACAAGACCGCGAACGATGACTTGGGGTCCCCCGCGAAGGGAGTCATGCGCTGCTGCCAGACCATCGCGGCTCCCGTGAGGAGCGTGAGCGCCGGGATGCCCGTCGGCGGGTCCAGGATGGGGACCCATATCCCGAAATCGAAGAGCCTGTCCGGGGCGGAGAGATCGCGGATCCAGAGCGTGAAGGGCGAGCCGCGGAATTCGAGCGCACGGTCCAACACCTTGTAGAAGACGACGAAGAAGGGGATCTGGAGTACGAGCGGCAGGCATCCCGACATGGGTTCCACGCCGTAGGCGCTGTAGAGCTCCGTGAGCTCCCTTTTCCTCGTCGCGGAATCGGCTCCCGGCATCTTGCAGATCTGCCTCGCGGGCTCCGCGAGATCGCGGATCGTCCTCATGGACTTGAAGCTGCGGGCCGCGAGCGGCCAGATGCCCATCCTTATGAGAAGCGTCGCGACGACGATGGCTATCCCGTAGTTGCCGACGATGCCGTGGACCGACCGGAGAAGGAACAGGAGCGGGCGCACCAGGAAAGAGAGCGCTCCGAAGTCCACGCTTCGGAAGAGGCTGTGGCCCTCGCGCCTCAGGAGCCCGGTGTCCTTGGGGCCGTAGAAGAAGTCGAAGCGCATGGACGTTTCCGCGCCCGGCGCCAGTTCCAGCGGTTGCGCCGCAGTGACGGCGAGGCCCCGTCCGGGGAGCCGCCGCGCCGCAAGGCGCCAGGGGCTGGACTCGTCGTCCGCGGGGGCGTTTCCGGCCGGGTCCCCCAAGACCAGCGCGGTCAGGAAATACTGGTCCATGTATCCCAAAAAGTCCGCGGAGGCGACGGGGTTCATGCCCGAGAGCACGTCCGCGGCGTGGTTCGGGGTCCCGGTCACGAGCTTGCCGTCGATGACGGCCGCCATCACGTTGTGACGGGCCCGGCGACCGCCGAAGGGCCAGGCGCGGAGCGTCGTGCCGAAAATCCCCGCGATGGCTTTCCCGCCGGCGTTTTCGATCCTCACCTCCTGGCACACCGCGTACGATCCCGCCGCGAACTCGTACGCGCGGGTGATGGAGAGCCCCGAGTTCAGTTCCTCGGACGTGAAGACTAGCCGGGCCGTGCCTCCCTCGCCCACCGCGATGAACGTGCTGTCGGCAGTGAACCTCGCGCGGTCCAGCTCCTCGTCCTCGCCGCCGAGGGGGCTGTAGACGAGGCTCATGGGGAGCGATTCGGGACCGTCCCGTTCCGGGACTTTCACGAGCTCCTGCATGGGTCCGCTGTCCTTGCCGGCGGCTTCCCATGATCTGTACTTCCTGAGCCTGAAGCTTGAGAGCCTCCCGCCATCCTCGGTGAAGACGGCCACGTACTCCGGGGTCTCCACCGTGACGCTCCGCAGGGGCTCAAGGTCCCCAGGGGGACCGGGCGCCTCCTGGGAGAGCCCGGAGCCGATAGCTTCCGGCGCGGCTTTGTCCGGCGTCCGGCCTTTCGCGGCCGCGTCTTCGGTCGTAGCGGGGGTCAATGCCGCCCCGCCGGTCGATGCCGCCGGGGCCTGGGCCAGTGCCTGGGGGCCGGGCATGAGGAGGCGATCCCACAGCATGAAGAACCCCGCCGCAGCGAGTACCGTGACAATGACGCGCTTTGACATGGAGTTTCCTTGCGGTCCGGGCCGAGGCCTCTGGCGAGGCGGAGTCCCTGAAGGCGGCCCGGTGTCCCGAGGACGGGAGGGGCCTCGCGCGGAGCCATGTTAAGGGAGGACATGCAAGAAGGCATTTTTGGGGCGATGCGCAGGAGGCATGCAAACCAGACAGGTTGCGGGGCAATCCCGGTAGCCTGCCGGGGCCGAACCGGGCAGCCTGCCGGGGCCGAGCATAAGAGCGGCACAAGGAGTCAATGCGCCGCCGTCCATGCGGAAGGGCGGTGGCGGGAGAGCCTTCGGGCCGAAACGCATCAGCTTGGGTGCGCCCGTGTGTGAGGAGGGTATCCGGGACGCAGGCGGGAGACGGTGCCGAAAGGGCGTGGGTGAACCGGGGCCGGGCGGAAGGCTGGCGGGAGGCGGATCACCCCAGGCGAAGAGTGCCCAAGCTCTCAGGTTGCGCGTCCCCGGAGGGTGAAGGGGCGGCAGAAGACATCCCGGGGGCCTATGGCGCAAACTCCTTGCGGCGTCCGTACCTCGCCGCGAGGGGCATCACTTCCTGGCGGCCGCAGGCTTCCCCGGCTTGGCTTTCCTGGGTGGCGTCCCCTTCGCGGGCGCCGGCGCGCCGCCGTTCCGGTTGATGAGCTTCTGCTGGAAGATGGAGAGGACGTTGTTGACCAGCCAGTAGAGGACCAGTCCGGAGGGCATGTTCAGGAGGAAGACGGTGAAGAACAGCGGCAGGAGCATCATCATCTTCGCCTGCATGGGATCCCCCATGGTGGGCGTCATGCGTTGCTGCCAGATCATCGAGGCGCCCATGAGCAGCGTGAGCACCGGGATGCCTGCGGGCGGGGCCAGGAACGGGATCGACACCCCGAAGTCGAAGAGCCTGTCCGGGGCTGAGAGGTCGCGGATCCAGAGCATGAAGGGAGCGCCGCGGAGCTCGAGCGCGTAGTCCAGGACCCGGTAGAAGGCGAAGAAGAAGGGGATCTGGAGGAGCATGGGCAGGCATCCGCCCAAGGGGTTGGCGCCGTGGGCGCGATAGAGCGCCATCATCTCCTTGTTCATCGTCTCGGGTTCGCCCTTGTACTTCTCGCGGAGCTTCTGCACGGGGCCCGAGAGCTGCTGCATCTTCTTCATCGATTTGTAGCTTTTGGCGGTGAGCGGCCACAGGGCGACCTTGATGAGGACCGTGACGATGATGATGGCGACCCCGTAGTTGCCGGTGAAGCCGTAGAAGAAGCGGAGCAGGAAGCCGAGCGGGTGCGCGAGAAACGAGAACCAGCCCAGATCCACGCTCCGCGAGAGGCTGTGGCCCTCGCGCCGCAACAGTTCCGTCTCCTTGGGGCCGTAGAAGAAGTCGAAACGCATGGTCGTTTCCGCCCCGGGCGCCAGCTCCAGCGGGAGCGTGGCGGTGGCGGCGAGCCCCCGGCCCGGAAGCTCGGAGGCGGAGACGCGCCAGGGGCTGACCTCGCCCGCCGCGGGGGCGCCTCCCGTCGGATCCCCCAAGACCAGCGCGGTCAGGAAGTACTGGTCCATATAGCCCAGAAAGTCGGCAGAGGTGACGACGCGGATGTCGGAGAGCTCCTCGGCGGCGTCGTCGACGGTCTCGGTCACGAGCCTGCGGTTGATGAACCCCGCCATCACGTTGTAGCGGTTCTGGCGCTCGGCGAAGGGCCAGGAGCGGAGCGTGGTGCCGATCCGCCCGGAAACGGGGGACGCGCCGCCGTTCGTCAGCCTCACCTCCTGCTTAATCACGTAGGACCCGGCGGTGAACTCGTAGACGCGCTCGACGGAGAGCCCCGAGGTCCGCTCCCGGGGGGAGAATACGAGCCGGGCCGTGCCCCCCTCGGCCACCGTGACCTCGATCCGGTCGGCGGTGAACCTCGCGCCGCGGAGTTCCTCGGTCGCTCCGTCCGGGGAGGCGTACACGAGGCTCATGGGAAACCCCGACGCGTCGGAGCGGGGGGGGAGGTTCACGAGCTCCTGGTACGACGCGGTCTCCTCGCCGGCGGCTTCCCAGGACTTGTACTTCTTGAGCTTGAAGCTTAAGAGCCTGCCGCCTTCCTCGGTAAAGACAGCCACGAACTCGGGGGTCTCCACCTTCGCGCGCCGCAGGGGTTCAGGGGTCGGAGGGGCATCCGGCGTTTCCGCCGAAGGGCCGTCGCCTTCCCGGGCGGAGCCTTGGGCCGCTCCTGCGACCGCTCCCGCCGGATCTGCGCCTGCCGGGCTGACGGCAGCTCCGGACGCCGCCCCCGCCGTC
The DNA here is from genome assembly GCA_031263485.1 of Deltaproteobacteria bacterium. Classification (GTDB taxonomy): domain Bacteria; phylum Desulfobacterota; class Desulfarculia; order Adiutricales; family Adiutricaceae; genus JAIRZX01. Next base: position 12,141 of record JAISFS010000071.1, read on the forward strand.
TGGCCTTCCTCGCCGGTCCCCGACGCGTCGGCGCCGGGGCCGACGGGGATGCCCAGCACGCCCGGGCCGGCGGAGCCGGCCTCAGCCGCCGGGGCCTGTGCCTGGGGCGCGGGCGCGGGCGGGAAGATGAGGGGGTAGAGATAGCTCACCAGCATGAAGAACCCCATCATCACGAGCATGGTGACTACGACGCGCTTTTCCATGAAAATTTCCTTGAGTCTGGACCTGGATCGGCGAGTGAAGCGGCATCCCTTAGGGCGGCCCCGGGCCCCCTAAGCGTTAGGGGCATCGCGTGGAAGCGGGACAGGGTTGGGGCCTCGGGGTCGGCCGGTCGCCTTCCGGGCGGCCCAGAAGCCTGTCCTGGGGTCGATCGCCTCCGGGGCGGCCCTGAAGCCTGTCCTGGCGGGCAATCGCCTGCCTGGTAGCCCTGAAGCCGGTCGGGGCCGGGCGATCGCCAGCCGCTCGATGTCCTGGAGGCAGACGTCACGCCGGATTGCCCAGGAGTCTTCAAGGGCACCTCGGCGACCGGTCACTCGGTCGGTCCCGGCCATGTCTGTGGTGGGGCGGCGGGGCCCGGTGAGGCGTGGGTCGCGGGGAAGCCTGGCGGATGGTTTTGCCCCGCGCCACGGCCGCCTTGCGGAGGGCGGAAGCCAGGCGGGCGGGGGAGGGGGGCGGTACCGGATCGTGGCCGCCCTTGCAGAGGGGTTGGCAGCGCAGGATCCTCCAGGCCGAGAGCGCCGCCCCCCTGATGATGCCGTGGATCCGGAAGGCCTCCAGGGCGTACGTGGAACAGGTGGGGGTGAAGCGGCACTGGGGAGGAGTGAGCGGCGAGATGAAGGCTCGGTAGAAACGGATCGGGAGCATCATGGCCCGTGCGGCGAGCGACGGCTTCATGGCCGCGTCCGCCGAAAGGGCTTCCGGGGCTGCGGGACGCGAGGTATGTTGCGGGCAACGGCGGAACCCGGGCGCGTCCGCGCCCGCCCTCCGGGCAAAAAAAAAGGCGGCGGAGGCCCGCGGAAGGCTCCATGGGAGGCTCCGGGCGAGGCCTGCGGCCTTTTCGCGAGCTTGGATCTTCCGCCGGTGGCGCTCCGGCGGCCGGAGGGCGGGAGGAAACATGCGTGTCCGTATCGAGGTGTCGCCGCAGGGGGCCCCGAAGGTTCCCGCGGCCATGCCGGCCTTGATGCTCCCGGGAAAGTCACGCGCGCTCCGGGGGCTGTCCCGGTGGTCCGCCTCCGCCGCGGGCTCCGGTATCGCCGTCCCGGGGGACCTTCCGATCGTGCCGGGCCATGTCGCCCCGGGGGCCGGCGGGCGAGCGGCGGGGCCGTCCGGGGGCCGCGGACGCGAGTGACCTGCGCAGGGCCTTTACGAGCCCGGCCTCGGCCTCGCCCAGGTGGAGCTCGCTCAGGGGAGGCCCCTTGCGCGGCCCGGGGCGGGCCAGAAAAAGGACGTCCAGGCCCTGGGGCCAGAAAGGGGACCGGAGCCGAAAGAACTCCCTTGCCTCTCGCTTAAGGCGGTTGCGGGCGACGGCGTTCCCGGACTTCCGGGTGGCAGTGATGCCCAGGCGGTTGCGTCCGAGGCCGTTCGGGGCGCATACGACCGTGAAGTCGCCCAGGCCCGCCTTGGAGGCGCCCCTGGCGCCCTTGAGCCTCAGGTACTCCCGCCGTTTGAGGAGCCTCGACTCCTTGGGCAGGGCGAAGCCCCGCCCGGTCGGGCGAGCGGTCAAACGGAGAGTCTTTTGCGGCCCTTGGCCCTGCGGCGGCGGATGACGGCCTGGCCGCCGGCGGTCTTCATGCGGGCCCTGAACCCGTGGGTCCTCTTCTTGCTGATGTTGTGGGGCTGGAAAGTTCGCTTCATGGTCTGCTGCCTCTTGAGGGAACTGGCGGGGTGCGCCTCCGGGGATAAAAACAGCCCCTGCGCGGGGCCCGGTTCGGCGGCGTCCGGCGAACCGGGCGGGGGCCGGTAATGGCCGCGCCGATCTTTTGAGTATAAGGCAAAAGGCCCCCGGTGTCAATTTCGAACAGGCCCTCAGGCCCTCAAGCCATCCAGGCCATCGGCCCTCGCCGACCCTCCCCTGGACCTTGCAGGCCTCAAATCAGCAGGGCCTCGCGTCAGGCCGGTGCGCCCCCGGAAACCTTCCGGCCGCCCCGGACCCGCTACCGCCGGTTCGGGGCCGCTACCGCCGGTTCGGGGCCATGCCGCCTGCGGGGGGCAAGGGGCAGGGCTTTGGCTATCGGTCTCCGGCCTCGGCCTACGGGCATCGTGGAGATGTCGGAGGCGCGCGGGACAGCCCGGAGGCGGGAGGGACTGCCCGCCTGGGCAGGCTAGCGGCTTGCCGCAAAAAGGCCTTGCCCGGGGGATCCGCCGGCTTTCGGGGGGTGTTGCCGCAGGCGCCTCCTGCCCCGCCCGGGTTCCGTCGGGGGACAGTGGCCGAGCCGCCGTCTGGGCCCCGTCCGGGGATGGCCTCCGGCCCGGTGTCCTGGCCCGGAGAAGCCGCGGGATCTGCGTCGGGGCGTCATATTGGCGGCGGGCATTCGGACTGAAGGATGGCGCCAGGCCGCCTGCCTGGAAGCGGAGGCGAGCCTCCCTCCGGCCGGAGGACGCCGGGGGGGCCCCTCGGGCTAGCCCCGGCGGGCGCTCTCCCGTTCCTCCTGGGCGGTCTTGCAGCGGATGCAGAGGGTGGAGACCGGCCTGGCCTCCAGGCGCGCCTCTGAGATATCGTCCCCGCACTGCTCGCAGATGCCGAACGTCCCGGCGGTGATGCGCTCCAAGGCCGCGTCTATCTTGTTCAGGAGATGGCGCTCCCTCTCGCGGAGCCTCAGCGTGAAGCTCCGGTCGGTCTCCAGGGTGGCCCTGTCCGCAGGGTCCGGGAAGCTCTCGGCCTGGACGAGCAGATCGTTTACGGTGTTGGCGGCATGGCTCATTATCTCCTCGCGCTGCTCCAGGAGGAGTGCCTTGAATTTCTCCAGCAAAGCGATTTCCATGTAAACCTGTCCTTGTTGCGGGGCTTCCCCTCCGGAGGTTTTTCGGAAGCCTGGGTGTCGCGGGTGTCTGGGCTGCCGCCGCCCGGACGAAGTTCCGGCACGGCGGGCCGTCCCGGCGGCTCCTGCCGCGTTCGGGATGGGCGCGGGTCAGGGGGGATGGCGAAACTACACCTTAATAACGCGGGCCTTGCCGAAAATCAATCATAACTTCCTAAAAAAGGGCACGGACGGTCGGATCCGCAGATTTTTTATGTTTTCGGTCGAAAAGTCTCCGTTCTTAGCGTAACCGGGCGGCCACGCAGGACGCCGGGGCACCCGGTCGAGCCGTTGAAACCGAGTCCGCCCTGACTCAGTTGCCCGAAACGCGCGGTCGGCGGCCGCCTTCAGACGCATGGAATCCGATGCCAACGGCCTGAAGCGGAATGCGAAAGCTGATCTGGGATTTATATTAATGATATCAGTGGCTTACAAGACGCCGCTCCACTTGAGTCGTTTACATCGGCATGGAGTCCGGTTTCCGGGCGCGGGAGCCGGGCCGTCGACTCGGACCGGGGAGCCGGGCGGCCTCCGCCATCCCGCTTGCCAGATGAGGCGAGACTAGATCCTCAACCGGCGGGGGCTGGCGGCTTAGGATTCCTGAGGACCCTGGCGGCCAAGGCTTCCGAAAGCTCCGTGCGGCATCGGCGGCCAAGGCGGCAGGCAGGCACGGATCGGGTTCTCAGGCGGAGGGCGGAAACGGGCATGAGGGTCGGGGTCCCGATGAGTCCGTGCTGTACGCCAGCCGACCGGACGATGGCGACCGGTCGGCCGGCGGTGCCGGACTCCTACCTTATTCCGGCTGATCTCCCCTTGCCATCCGGCCCCATCTGGTCTAAAAGAGGGTCTTGGCCCAGCATGCCTTCAGCCCGCCCCGGTCAAGGCGGGCCTTTCGGCCCCCCCGATGCTCCAGGCGCCGCACGGGAGGGGCCTATCTTTTTTTCCGCCGCCATCCCTGAAGGCCCCTCTCCCGCTCGGAGGTCGGGTCGCCCTTCGGCCAAGGCCTTGCGGGACGCACTGGGTGCGGGGAGCCGCCTTCCTGCCGCCCCTATCCGAAGGCCCTGCAGGCTTCCATGTCCGAAAACCCCTTCGGCGTTGAAAATGCCTTCTGTTTTCAACGTTTTTGTCAAAAAATCCGGGGCGGCTCTCGGGCGATGCGGCGAATTGGGGCCGTAAATGTCTGATTTTACGTTTGTTTTGTCCTCGACATGAAATAGCCCGTATTGTGCACAATTGTTGCTAACGTTTATGGCGAACCATTCACACGCATCAGGTCCCCGGAGGTGTCCGGCGCGGGCGCCCCGCATAGGTCATGGCCCGTAGCCAACGCGTTGCGGCGCCGGGACTGGCTGAGCTTTGCGCTCCGGATCTTCCGGCCGTTCCGGGAAATCCCCGTGTTCCCGGCCCCCGGCCAGGTCGCTCCTGAGGCCCATTCGAATTTTCCGGCTGTCCGGGCGTCCCCGCCGAAAGGACTTCCGGACCTTTCAGCTCTTCCAGGCACTCCGGCCCCTTCAGGCCTCTCCGGCCCCTTCAGGCCTCTCCGGCCCCTGTCGCCACTCCCGAGGCCCTTCCCGATTTTCCTGCCCTCTGCCGCGGCGGGCGCCTCGCCCTTTCGCCCGGCCGTCCTCGCGAGGGCCGCCTCCCTTCCCCCCCATCCGCGCGGGCGGAAGCGTAATCCCAGGCATCCAAACAAGGAGCAGACATGACCAAGAGCATCCCCCGCGTCTCCGTGAAGGCCTTCATCGCCCAGACCAACGGGACCCTTCCCGAGGGCGAGAACCTGCCCCCGGCCGAGCTTTTCGGGAGAGACATCTTCAGCCTGAACGTCATGCGGCAGCGCCTCCCCAAGAGCGTCTACGAGCGGCTTCTGGCCACCACCGAGAGCGACGTCCCTATAAGCCCGGCGGACGCCGACGTGATAGCCAGCGCCATGAAGGACTGGGCCATCGAGCGCGGGGCCACGCACTTCACCCACTGGTTCCAGCCGCTCACGGGCCTCACCGCCGAGAAACACGACGCGTTCCTGACCCCCACCCCGCAGGGGGACATCATCAACGAGTTCTCCGGCAAGCTCCTCATCAAGGGCGAGCCCGACGCCTCCTCCTTCCCCTCCGGGGGCATCCGCAGCACCTTCGAGGCCAGGGGCTACACGGCCTGGGATCCCACGAGCCCGGCGTTCCTCCTGAAGTCCGGGGCCGGCCGCACCCTGTACGTGCCCAGCATCTTCCTTTCCCACACCGGCGAGGCCCTGGACGCGAAGACCCCGCTCCTCCGGAGCCAGGAGGCGGTCTCCCGCCAGGCCATCCGGGTGCTCCGCTTCTTCGGGGACACGGCCCCGACGCGCGTCCGCGCCATGGTGGGCCCGGAGCAGGAGTACTTCCTGGTCGACCGCAGGCTCTACAGCCTGCGCCCCGATCTCATCATGGCCGGCCGCACCGTCTTCGGGGCCCCCGCCGCCAAGGGCCAGGAGCTGGAGGACCACTACTTCGGGGCCATCAAGCCCAGGTGCCTGGCCTTCATGCACGAGGCCGAGAACCGGCTCTGGGCCCTGGGCATCCCGGCCCGCACCCGGCACAACGAGGTGGCCCCGGCCCAGTTCGAGCTGGCCCCCCTCTACGAGCAGGTGAACATCGCGGTCGATCACAACATGCTCGTCCTGAAGATCCTCCGCGACACGGCGGCCGAGTTCGGGCTCGCGTGCCTGCTGCACGAGAAGCCCTTCGCGGGCGTGAACGGTTCGGGCAAGCACAACAACTGGTCCCTTTCGGACGATCTGGGCAACAACCTGGTCGAACCCGGACCCGAGCCCTGGGCCAACGGCCGCTTCATGGTCTTCCTGGCGGCGGTCCTCCGCGCCGTCCACATCTACAGCATCCCGCTGCGCATCGGCGTCACGGGGGCGGGCAACGACTTCCGCCTGGGCGCGAACGAGGCCCCCCCGGCCATCCTCTCGGTATTCCTGGGCGAGCAGCTCACGGACGTCGTGAAGGCATACTGCGAGGGCCGGGACGGTGCCGACGCCTGGCGCTCTGGCTCGATGGCCCCGGGCGTCTCGGCGATGGCCCCGCTCGCCCGCGACATCACCGACCGCAACCGCACGAGCCCCTTCGCGTTCACGGGCAACAAGTTCGAGTTCCGCGCCGTGGGGAGCTCCCAGTCCATCGCCCCGGCCAACATCGCCCTGAACGCGGCCGTCGCCTGCGCGCTGGACGACATCAGCGCCGAGCTGGAGCGCGCCGCGTCCGGCGGCAAGGATCCCTCGCAGGCCGCGCGGGAGGTGCTCCCGAAGTTCTTCGAGAAGCACCTGCCCGTGGTCTTCAACGACAACAACTACGACCCCGCCTGGGAGATCGAGGCCGAAAGGCGCGGGCTCTGGAACCTCAAGGACTCCGTCGAGGCCCTCGCGCACTTCACCGACCCCGAGGTGAAGGACGTCTACCTGCGCCACGGGGTGCTGACCGAGCGCGAGCTCACGGCCCGCCAGGACATCCTGCTCGAGAACTACATCAAGGTCTGCCTGGTCGAGTGCCGGCTCGTGCGCTCCCTGGGCCGTTCGGCCATCCTGCCCGTCGCCTTCGACTCGCTCAAGAAGGCCTCGGATCTGGTCGTGTCCCTGAAGAACTCAGGCGTGGCCGGGGCCGCGGACGCCGCCTCCGGGCTCGCCTCCGAGCTGGCCCGGCTCTCGGGGGCGCTCTACGCCGACCTGGGCGAACTGGACTCCCAGGAAGCGAAGGTGGAGGGGATCCACGAGCCGCTGGCCGCCGCCAAGGCCGTCCGCGACGCGCTCCTCCCGCTCATGCTCAGGATCCGCTCCCATGTGGACGCCGTAGAGCTCCTCGTGGACGACAACCGCTGGCCGCTCCCGAAGTACTGGGAACTCCTCTGGCAGTAGCCCCGCTGCGCGGGCGGCCCGGACGGAGCCCCGTCCGCGCCGCGTGAACCTGGCGCCGGGCTCTCGTCTTAGGCCTGAGGTCCCGGCGCTTTGCCATCGGCCTGCGGTCCCGCCGATTTGCCTTCGGCCCGCGATCCCGGCGATTTTCCTCCGGCCCGCGGTCCCGGCGATTTTCCTCGGCAGGAGCTCTTGCCCAGACCACGGCTTCTGGCCCTTCATCCTTTGCACCCGCCACATTGCGAGGCGGGCCCCAGGTCCACATCGATCTCCGCAAAGCCCGGGTCGGCACGCGCCGGCGCCGGGCTTTGCGGCCTTTAGGCGGGGACAGGCGTCTTCGGGGGTCCCTCGCGGCGGTCTCGCCGTAGCCGGAAGCTTATGCCAACCCCTGGCGTTGCGGTCGCGCGGCGCCGCAAAGCCTGACGGTCCCGCGTAAGGGCAGGGGCTGGCCGGGACGCCCGCTTCCCGCGTTTCTGTTGACCGGGCGCCTCGCCATTGTGCTATAGTCACACTCCGGACCAAATCCGCGGCCAGCGGCGGAAACGGCACAGCCGTGTCTCGCGGCCGCCCGCGACGAAGGTTCCGGGCCTCCCGGCCGCCTCCCCCCCCCGGCCTCAAGCGCCCGCCACCAATCGAACGCCCAGCAGCGCCCGAACGCAACGGAAGCTTCGAAACGCATCGAAAGCTTCCGGCGCCTCGGCACCGCCGGACGCTCGTCCGCTCGACCGCATCAAACGCGTCATCGAAATCATTCTCGGGCATAAAAATGCAGAAAACCGGCTTATACGACCCGGCATACGAGCACGGCTCCTGCGGGGTCGGATGCGTCTGCCGCCTGGACGGGGGATCCGACCACGAGGTCGTGTCCTCGTCCCTGAGGCTCCTGGCCAACCTTACCCACCGCGGCGCCGCGGGGGCCGATGCCGATTCGGGGGACGGCGCGGGCATCATACTGCGCATCCCGGACGCGCTCTACCGGCGCGAGCTGGGATCGGCGCTTCCCCAGGAGGGGAGCTACGGCGCGGGCATGTTCTTCATGCCGCTGGATCCGGCCGCGCGCGAGCGCTGCCGCGAGATAGTCGACAACCAGGCGGGGCTTCTGGGGTTCCGGACCGCCGCCTGGCGGCACGTCCCCACCGACCCCTCGAAGGTCGGGCGCTACGCCCGCGAACGCCGCCCGGAGGTATGGCAGGGCTTCTTCCACGCGCCGGGCAAGGGCTACAGGGACCCCGGCGAGCTGGAGCGCGGGCTCTACGTGCTCCGCAAGTGCGTCGAGAAGGCCGCCCGGGACGCGGGCATCGGGCACGACGACTTCTACGTGCCCAGCCTGTCGTCCTCCACCGTGGTCTACAAGGGCATGATGTACGCGGCCCAGCTGGAGGGCTTCTACCCGGAGCTCGCGGATCCCCTGTGCGCGAGCCCGCTCACAGTGATCCACCAGCGCTACAGCACCAACACCTTCCCGTCCTGGAGGCTGGCCCAGCCCTTCCGGGCGCTCGCCCACAACGGCGAGATAAACACCATCCGGGGCAACCGCGCCTGGCTCACCGCCCGCGAGCCCCAGCTGGCCTCGCCCCTGTTCGGGGACGACGTGAAGAAGCTCTTCCCCCTCATCGAGCCGGACGCGTCGGATTCCGCGAGCCTGGACAACACGCTGGAATTCCTCATGCGCGGGGGCAGATCCCTCGAGCACTCGCTCGCCATGCTCCTGCCCCAGGCCTGGGGCAAGAAGTACCCCATGAGCTCCTCGCTCAGGGGCTTCTTCGAGTACCACGCGGGCCTGATGGAGCCCTGGGACGGCCCGGCCGCCGTGTGCGTCACGGACGGACGCAAGGTGGCCGCGGCGCTCGACCGCAACGGGCTGCGGCCCGCCCGCTACACCCTCACGGACGAGGGGGTCCTCATCTTCTCCTCCGAGGCGGGCTCCCTCCCGGTGGACCCCAGGAGCGTGGTGGAGAACGGCTCCCTGCGCCCGGGGCAGATGATCCTGGCCGAGGCGGGCTCGGGGAGGCTTCTCAAGAACACCGAGATCAAGTCCGTGCTGGCCCGGGCCAAGCCCTACCGCCGCTGGGTGGAGCGCAACCGCCTGGACATCCCCGGCTTCTTCTCCGTCTCGGCGGACTTCAGGCTGAGCCTGGAGGATCTGAGGTTCCGACAGCACATCTTCGGCATGACCCGGGACGACACCGAGGTGATCCTGGGCCCCATGGCCTCCTCCGGCCAGGAGCCGGTGGGCAGCATGGGCGCGGACGTGCCGCTGGCCGTCCTGGACGACAGGCCGGGGTCCCTCTTCAGCTTCTTCCGCCAGCAGTTCGCCCAGGTGACGAACCCCCCCATCGATCCGATCAGGGAAGAGCTGGTGATGAGCCTCATGACCTTCATGGGCTACGACCCCAATATCCTGGCCGAGGAGCCGCGCCAGGCGCGGCTCGTGAAGCTCGCGCACCCGTTTCTGTCCAACAGCGACCTGGCCCGGCTCGAGAAGGACCTCCGCCACGACGACTTCCACGCCGAGGTGCTGGCCGCGGCCTTCCGGCCCCCCGCCCCGGGCGACGACCCCGGCGCCGCGCTCCTCGCGGCCCTCTCCGACATAGCCCGCCGGGCCTCGGACGCCGCGGCCGCGGGGGCCAGGATCATCATCGTCTCCGACCGCGCGGCTGGGAGACCCGTGCCCGGCGCGGACCCGGACGCGGATCCCTCCGAGGTCCCCGTGCTCCTGCCGGTCCCGTCGCTCCTGGCCGTGGCGGCGGTGAACCAGAAGCTCATCGCGGACGGGAGGCGCGTCTCCACCGGCGTGGTCTGCGAGTGCGGGGACGCCTGGGAGGTGAGCCACATGGCGATGCTCCTCTCGCTGGGCGCCTCCGCCGTTAACCCCTACCTCGCCTACGAGACCGTGGCGGAGCTGGCCGGCCGCGAGGCGCTCGCCGCCCCCATGGGCGCGGCCGCCGCCGTCGAGAACTACGTGAAGGCCCTCCGCAAGGGGCTCCTGAAGATCATGAGCAAGATGGGCATCTCCACGCTGCGCGGCTACCGCGGGGCCCAGATCTTCGAGGCCGTGGGCCTGGGGCCCGGGATCATGGAGAGCTTCTTCCCCGGCATCCCCAGCCGCGTGGGCGGCCTTGAGGCGGCGGACTTCGAGCGGGCCATCGTGGACCGGCTCCAGGGCGCGTGGGACCACCACCCTTACGTGGTCTCCGGCCAGGCTGACGCCGCCGTCGGCCCCCCCGCCTCGGGAGGGGATCTCTTCCCTTCCGCGGGCCCGGAAGGTTCGGTCGGGAAGGACGGACCGGCCTGGAGGGGCTGGGAGGATGGAAACGCCGGGCCACAAGCGATGGGACCGGCGGCGGGAAACGCCGGGACTTCAGACGGCGCGGGCGATCCGGTCGAGCTGGCGGGCCCGGGCGATTCGCCCGATTCCGCCGCCCGCGCCCCGGGCGGCGGGAATCCCGTCAGTTTTGCGGGAAATCCCGCCACAGGCGCGGCGAGCCATGTTCCGGACGCGGCGAGCCATGTTTCGGGCACGGCGAACCCAGTTCCTGGCGCGGGGGCGCCCTCCGGCCCCGCCGTGCGCTCCGGGCGACCCGTGCGGCCCTTGGCCGAAGGCGGGGCATACCGCCTCCGCTACCAGGGGGTCCGGCACCTGTGGACCGCCGAGAGCGTGACGCTCCTGCAGGAGGCGGTCAGGAGCGGGAGCTACGAGACCTATCTCAGGTACGCGGCACTCATAAACGACCAGGGCGAGCGGGCCTTCACCCTGAGGGGGCTCCTGGACTTCAGGCCCGGCGAGCCGCCGGTGGCCCTGGACGAGGTGGAACCCGAAGAGGAGATAGTGAGGCGCTTCGCGACCGGGGCCATGTCCTTCGGGTCGCTTTCCAAGGAAGCCCACGAGACCATGGCCATCGCCATGAACTCGCTGGGCGCCCGCAGCAACTCGGGCGAGGGCGGCGAGGACCCGGCGCGCTACGCGCCCAGGGCGGACGGCCTGAGCACGGTCTCGGCCGTGAAGCAGGTGGCCTCGGGCCGCTTCGGGGTGACCCTGGAGTACCTGAACCGCGCCAAGGAGCTCCAGATAAAGATTGCCCAGGGCGCCAAACCCGGCGAGGGCGGCCAGCTGCCCGGCCACAAGGTGGACACGGAGATAGCGCGGGTGCGCCACTCCACGCCCGGGGTGACGCTCATCTCGCCGCCGCCGCACCACGACATCTACAGCATCGAGGACATCGCCCAGCTCATCTACGACCTCCACCAGGCGGCGGACGAGGCCACCGTCTGCGTGAAGCTGGTGAGCGAGGTGGGGGTGGGCACCATCGCCGCGGGCGTGGCCAAGGGCCTGGCGGAGTCGATCCTCATCTCAGGCTTCGACGGCGGCACGGGCGCCTCGCCCCTCTCCAGTATCAGGCACGCGGGTTCCCCGTGGGAGGTGGGCCTGGCCGAGACCCAGCAGACCCTGGTCAGGAACCGTCTGCGCGCCCGTGTGCGCCTTCAGGCGGACGGCCAGATGAAGACCGGCCGCGACGTCGCGGTGGCGTCCCTCCTGGGGGCGGACGAGTTCGGGTTCGCGACGGCGGTGCTCGTGTCCATGGGCTGCCTCATGATGCGCAAGTGCCACACCAACGGCTGCCCCGTGGGGGTGGCCACCCAGGACCCCAGGCTCCGCGCCCGCTTCCGGGGCACGCCGGAGCACGTCAAGAACTACTTCCGCTTCGTCGCCCGCGAGCTCCGCGGGATCATGGCGTCCATGGGGTTCAGGACGCTCGCCGAGATGACCGGCCGATGCGACCGCCTGGAGCCCAGGCGGGACGCCCCCGCCGCCAGGGGCCGCGGGCTGGACTTCTCGGAAGTCCTGTACAGGCCGGAAGGGGACGAGATCCGCTTCTCCGGCTACCGCGACAGCCGGGCCCGCGACACCCTGGACGACAGGCTCATGCCGCTCGTCATGCCCGCGATCGAGACGGGCGAGCGTGTCTCGGTGGAAAGCCCGATCAGGAACACCGATCGCACGGTCGGCGCCAAGATCAGCTCGCGCATCGCGCGGCGCTACGGCCACGAGGGGCTCCCGCCCGACTCGGTGCGCATAATGCTCAAGGGCACCGCGGGCCAGAGCTTCGGGGCCTTCGCGGCGCGCGGGGTCACCCTGGAGCTCCGCGGCGAGGCCAACGACTACGTCGGCAAGGGCCTTTCCGGGGCGCGCCTCGTCGTGAGGCCCCCGGACGAGACCCACCCCGACTTCGTGCCCTCCGAAAACACCATCGCCGGGAACGTGACCCTCTACGGCGCTGTATCGGGGGAGCTCTACATGAGGGGGCTCGCGGGCGAGCGCTTCGCCGTGCGCAACAGCGGCGCGCTCGCCGTGGTGGAAGGCATCGGCGACCACGGCTGCGAGTACATGACCGGCGGCCGCGTCGCGGTCCTGGGCCCCGTCGGAGTCAACTTCGGGGCGGGCATGAGCGGGGGGCTCGCCTTCGCGCTGGACGCCGACGGCTACTTCGACGTCCACGTGAACCACGAGATGGTCGATCTCGATCTCCTGGACACCGAGGACGAGCAGGAGCTTCTGGCGCTCATGCGCAGGCACCTGCTCTACACGGACAGCGACGTCGCCCGCGGGATACTCGAGGCCTGGCCCCGGGACCGCGACCGCTTCGTGAAGGTCTTTCCCCTGGAGTACCGCAAGGGCATCGTCCTGGAGCGGCGGAAGTTCATCTTCCCGGAGGACGATCCGGCCAACGCGGCGGCCTCCGCCTTGGCCGCCGCCGCTCCGTCCGCCGCCCCGGCGCCCGCCGTCCTCCGCGCGGCGAGGTGACGGGACGGACGTCATTCCGGACCGGCAAGGCTGCGGTACCGGGACGTCGCGACCCTGTCCGGGGTTGCCGTGCGCGGCGGAATCCGAGGGTTCGCGAGTCGCGCGTTCGATAAGTCGCGCGTTCGATAAGGCGCCGGGGAGCCAGAGAGCCGACTGGCCGATGCAAAAGCGTTCGTCGCCGGCGGGGGCGGGATATTCGCCATGCCCTTGCCGACGTAAGCGAAACGGCCTTCGCTGGCATTCTGGCTTTGACATGCCCCCGCCGTCAGATGCGACGAGCCCGAGGCGGGATCCCGTCACGGCCTGTCCGGACGGCTTCCTGGTTTCCGGACGGGCTTGCCTTTTTCCTGTGCTGTCTCTTCGGACTCGCCAGGCCTGAAGCCGATCGCGTCCATGTGTTTTTCCTGCGCGTCCAGCTCCAGTTCGGCTATCAGACGGAAAAATTCGTCGCAATCCGTCTCCCGCGCGTCGATCTTTTTGAGGGCTTCATAGTATCTTTTTCTTGTGCCGATGTCGAAATTGATGATCTGGTAGCCTTGGTTAACCAGTACGAGATTCATCAGCAACCTCGAAATCCTGCCGTTCCCGTCCACGAAGGGGTGGATCAGCACGAGCCGGAGATGGGCGAAGGCGGCCAGGACTACGGGATGGCTCCTGTCCTTGTATTCCAGGAACGCCTCGCGGAAACGGCCCATGTGCTCCCCGACCGTTTCCGGTTCAGGGAACGTCCTGTCGGACCCCACGATCATGATGCCGCATGTCCGGTATACGCCGGCATCTTTCGGGCTTATGAGCTCAAAAAAATATTTATGAAGCCTGGAAGTGATTTCAAGCAGGCGGTCGCCTATGCCGTCGAGCGTCGTCCCGCGCGCCGTATCCAGCATGTAGTCGAACGCCTTGCCATGCCCGTCCACCTCGAACAGTTCGTTGCGGGTCTTCCCTTCGACCGTGATTCCGTCGTCGAGCCACAGTTTCGTCTCGAGCAGCGTGAAACTGTTCCCCTCGATGGCATTCGAGGTGAACGTGTTCAGTATCCGGCAGTAGTCGTCCACCTTCTTCTGGTGGACGGGTTGCGGTTTTACCCGCTCCCGAAGCGATGTCCGGTTTCCGTCTATCTTCTCCAGCAGCCCATGTAACGCCCTATGATTATCCATGAAAACGGTATCCTTTTCCAATTGCCTCCGCAGTGCCCATTCAGAAGGGGCTAACTCGGCCATTCCGGGACTTGCCACCTGGCAGGCTTCGGTTCGGCCAAGCCGGCGGCGGAGATGTCAAGTGCGGCCAAATCAAATTTTACGCGTGAAAAGCGGGCATATCAAACCGCGACGTTCCGGCGGCTGCCCGTCTCGTGCCGGAAGACCGCCCATGTCCGATGGAGCCGTGGCGAAAGCGATCGCCGGCGGAGCTGCCCCGCGTTTCCGGCTCCCGCCCCTGCCGCATCGGCGGACCCGGAGGGGGATAGCGGCCGGACTCACGCGTCGCGGCCCCGAAACGTCGCGTCGGGGCACGGGCTCCGGGGCTCTCAAGAGCTTGAATTTTCAGGGCTTTAAGCATAAGATGTCCGTTTCGGGCGCCTGTTTCCCAAGCCGTTGACCCGGCGACGGCCCCTTCCCTAATTGCGGGCCGGACAGCCTTTTTCGGGAGGCCGTCCGGGCTCGGGCGGGGGAGGCCCTGAGGGAGGTACCCGTCCCGCCGCCGGCCGCTGGAGCGGGCGGCGGCGCCTGAAGAGACACCAAGGTCACTCACGATGAGCGAATACAGACCCATAGCCGAAAGAATCAAGGACTACCGCCCGGTGGAGCTCAGGCCCTCGGCGGGACACCTCTCCGAGGAGCTCAAGCGGTGCCAGGACTGCGGCATCCCCTTCTGCCACGCCATGGGGTGCCCCCTCCACAACGTCGTCCCGGAGATAAACGTCGAGGCCCTCCACGGGCGCTGGGAGTCCGCTCTTTACAAGCTCCTGGAGACCAGCCCCTTTCCGGAGTTCACGGCCAGGGTGTGCCCCGCCCTCTGCGAGGGGTCCTGCGTCCAGGGCCTGAACGGCGTGGCGGTGCCGGCGAGGCAGGCCGAGTACGAGGTGACCGAGCGGGGCTTCGAGCGGGGATGGATCAGGCCGCTTCCACCCCTGAGGCGCACGGGCCTGAAGGTCGCGGTGGCGGGATCGGGGCCGGCGGGCCTGGCCGCCGCCTTCCGCCTGAACCGCGCCGGGGCCTGGGTCACCGTCTACGAGCGGGACCGCAGGCCGGGGGGGTTCCTGCGCTACGGCATCCCCGACTTCAAGCTCGACAAGCGGGTCATCGACCGGAGGATCCGGCTCATGGAGGCCGAGGGCGTGAGGTTCCGCCTGAACGTCGAGGCCGGGGCGGACCTTTCCCGGAGGCTCATCGAGGACCGCTTCGATGCCATGGTGATAGCGATAGGCGCCAGGAAGAAGCGCGATCTGGCCGTGCCGGGCCGCGATCTGGCGGGCGTCCTGTTCGCGACCGACTACCTTTCCGCCCAGAACCGCGTCAATTCGGGCGAGACGGCCTCGCTCCCCCCGGGATTCTCGGCCGCGGGCAAGCGGGTGCTGGTCATCGGCGGGGGCGACACCGGGAGCGACTGCGTGGGCACCGCCAACAGGCAGGGGGCCTCGGAAGTCTCCCAGTTCGAAATCATGCCCGAGCCGCCCGCCGTGCGCGGCGCCGACAACCCCTGGCCGCAGTGGCCGCGGATCCTGAGGACCTCCTCCAGCCACGAGGAGGGGTGCCGCCGCCGCTGGGGCGTGGATTCCGTGGAGTTCACGCCTTCCGAGGCGGACCTCTCGCGGGTGGGCGGCGTGAGATGCCGCGAGGTCGCGTGGACGGGAACCGGCAGGGCCATGCGCCCGGTCCCCAAGCCGGGCTCGGAGTTCGCGGTCAGGGCCGACCTGGTGCTCCTCGCGCTGGGCTTCACGGGCCCCGAGGAGACGGCCCTGAGGCCCGAGGGCCTGGCCGCCCCGCTCGGCGGGGCGCTGGAGGGCGGGATCTACGCCGCCGGGGACGCGGCCCGAGGCCCGTCGCTGGTCGTGCGCGCGATAAGCGACGGGCTGGAATGCGCGGCCAAGGTCCTGAGGGACTTCGGGGACCTGGGCCGTGCGCTGCCGGCCAGGAAGATCGCTTAGGTGATCGCTTGGCGACGCGTGTCGCCGGGGATTCGGCCGGGGGCGGTCGCGCGGCTCTCGCGGCCGCTGGACGGCGCCTGTGGCGCGGCCGGGGACTGCGGTTCGGGCAACGACAGCTGGCCGCGGTTCGGACACGGTAGGGGACCGCGAACCTGGCGCGGCCGGGGAGTGCGCGGCGCCGCCATGCGGCGCGGCGGGACGGAGGCTACTTGATACTCCTGGTAGGCGCGGACGGCCAGCTGGGACGCGAGCTTTCCGCGTCCCTGGGAATCCTGGGGCCGCTTTCCCGCTGGACGCTCGCGAACATGGATCTGGCCGACCCGGATCTGGAAGGGAAGCTCGCCCGGGTGGGGCTCCCGGGGCTCAGGGCCGTGGTGAACGCCGCGGCCTACACGAACGTGGACAGGGCGGAGTCCGAGGAGGACATGGCCTGGCGGGTGAACGCCGAGGCCCCGCGGCTTCTCGCGTCCCTCGCGGAAAGGCACGGGGCCGCCATCGTGCATTACTCCACCGACTACGTATACGACGGGAAAAAGGCCGGGCCCTACGTGGAGGGCGATCCCGCCGCCCCGCTCAACGCCTACGGCCGCACCAAGCTCGCGGGCGACCGTCTCGTGGCCGCCGCCTGCCCGCGGCACCTCATCTTCCGGACGTCCTGGGTGTTCTCCCAGACGGGCGCCTGCTTCCCCCGGACGGTCTACAACCTGGCCAGGACGCGCGAGTCGCTCGAGATGGACTGCACCCAGCGGGGGGCGCCCACCTCGACCGAGCTCATCGCCGCCGCCACCCTCGTCGCCCTGAGGGGCATCCTCGCGGGCGGGGCCGGGGCCTGGGGCCTCTACCACCTGGTATCCGCGGGGGAGGCCACTTGGCTGGAGTTCAGCCGGTACATAGTCTCCCGCGCCTCGGAACTGGGGCTGGAGCTGAAGCTCAAGCCCGGGGCGATAACCCCGCGGGACGTCCCGGACGCCTCCCGGCCGGCCGCAAGGCCCCTGAATTCCGTCCTGTCCACCCGGAAGGTCGAGGAGGCCTTCGGGCTGTCCCTCCCCAGCTGGACCTACTACGCCGAGCGCTTCGCGGAGGGGCTCTGGTACCAGGCCGATCTGCGCTGATGGCGGCGGGGTCGCAAGGCTCCGCGGGAGCGCGGCGCGGTTGCGCGGCCTCCGGGCCCCTCGGCCTCTCAACCGCTTGAATTTTCTGGATTCCGATCATAAAATGGCCCTTTCAGGCGCCAGTATCCGAGTCGCGTCCCCGAGTACGGCCCTCCGGACGGGGCGGACTGCCCCGTAAGGGGGGCCGTCCGGCCTTGAGGGGGAACGGCCCCGGCAGGGCGGTTACGGTCTTTGGCGTCCCGTCTGCCGAACTCAGGTCGTCTGCGAGCCGTCTGCGGGCCTGCGAGAGAGTCGGATGCAGGCCGTCTGCGGGCCTGCGAGAAAGTCGGATGCAGGCCGTCGGCAGTTCGCAGGCCGTCTGTCGGCCGAACGCAATAAGCACCCACACTGGAGACGTCGATGAGCCGAGACAGGACCTGCCCGGTTAGCCGGACGAGCGCGCACACGAAGAACGGCGACGGGAAGCCCAAGGGGGAAGGCAAGGGCGCCTCCGAAGAGGGGCCCCTGAACATCTGGGACCGCACGGGCCCCGAGGAGCGCGAGCAGATCGAGAGATATTCCCGCGACTACATGCGCTTCCTCACCGAGGGCAAGACCGAGCGCAAGGTATTCGAGCTCGTGCTGGGCAGGCTCGAGAGCGAGGGCTTCACGGATCTGGCCCGGGGCGGCAGGGCGGACCGCGGGGGCTACCTGAGGCACCTGGGCAAGCTCCTGGGGGCCTACGTGCCCGGCAAGTCCGGCCCCGAGGGCGGCTTCAACATCATCGTGGCCCACGGCGACAGCCCGCGTCTGGACCTGAAGCCGCGCTGCGTCTACGAGGACGGGCCCCTGGCGCTCCTCAAGAGCAACCTCTACGGGGGGCTCAAGAAGTTCCAGTGGCTGGCGCGCCCGGTCGCCATCTGGGGCTTCACCGCCCTTAAGGACGGAAGGACGGTGGACTTCCGCTTCGGGGAGGACCCGGAGGGGCCGGTGCTCACCATCACTGATATCCTGCCGCACATGGACCGCAAGATCCAGCGCGACAAGAAGCTCTCGGAGGCCTTCCCGGCGGAGAGGCTCAACGTGCTCGCCGCCTCCCTCCCCGCCGGCGGCCACGAGGACAAGAACCGGCTCAAGAAGGCCGTCTTCAAGCTCCTGGAGGACCGTTGGGGCGTGAAGGAGGACGATCTCGTGAGTTCGGAGATAGAGATCGTGCCGGCCGGCCCCGCGGTGCCCGTGGGCCTCGACGGCTCCTTCATCGGCGGCTACGGCCAGGACGACCTGCTCTCGGTCTTCGCGATGACCCGGGCCTTCGTCGAGTGCGAGTCGCCCGCCAGGCCCCTCCTGCTTCTCCTGGTCGACCGCGAGGAGATCGGATCCCGAGGCGCCACCGCCGCGCCCACCCGCTTCATCGAAAGGCTGGCCGCGGCCGCCTTCGAATCCTCGGGTGTCGAGCCGCGTTACCGCGCGATCCTGGAGGCGCTCGCGGCCTCGTCCTGCTTATCGGCCGACGTGGAGTGCGCGACCGACCCCACCTTCAAGGAGATCGCGGACGATCTCAATTCCGCTCGCATGACCTTCGGGCCATGCGTGACCCGCTACACCGGAGGGGCCGGCAAGTACGGCGCCTCGGAAGCCGGGGCCGAGTACATGGCCAAGATCCGCGCCGTCTACGACAACGCCGGCGTCATCTGGCAGAGCTCGCTCATCGGCAAGCAGGAGGAGGGGGGCGGCGGCACCGTCGCCCAGGATCTGGCCGACTTCGGCATGGGCGTCGTGGACTCCGGGGCGCCCGTCCTTTCCATGCATTCGCCCTTCGAGATCAGCTCCAAGGCGGACGTCTGGATGACCTACAGGGCGTATTCGGCGTTCTACAAGAGCGTGTAGCCGGCAGCCGGCCCCCGCCAGGGGCGGCCTTGGTCGTGCCCTGAGTCGGCCCATGGCGGACTCGAGCTGCGAGGGCCGTTCGCAAGGGCGATCTTTGCCCACGCCCGATATCGGTCTCCCGGCGGCCTCGATTCGTTCCCGAAGCCGTTTCCCTGGCGTCATCTGACCGCGCCCGGAGCCGGTCCTCCGGCGGCCCCCTGGCGAGCCCCGAGCCTTCCTCCGGCGGCTTCCGGTCGCGCCCCGAGCTGACTCCTCCGGCAACCTCTTGCCGCGCCCGGTTCCGGTCCTCCGGCGGTCTCGGCCGTGCCCTGGGCCGACCGCCCGGCGCGAACTTCAATCAGGCGAACCCATCGGGAGGCAACATGCGCAACACCCTATACCTTTCCCTCGCGGCGCTGGCCGCGCTAGGCCTCGCGCTTTTCACCGGCGCCGGGACGGCGTCCGCCCAGGGGGACCCGGTCAAGATAGGCCTCATGGGCCCCATCACCGGCCAGTGGGCCTCCGAAGGCCAAGACATGATGAACGTCGTGGAGATCCTGGCCGAGGAGCTGAACGCCCAGGGCGGCATCAACGGCCGCCCGGTGGAGATCGTGGTCGAGGACGACGGCGGCAGCCCGAAGACTGCGACCCTGGCCGCCCAGAGGCTCATCGCCCAGGGCGTGACGGCTGTCGTGGGCACATACGGCTCCTCCGTGACCGCATCGGTCCAGGACATCTACGACGAGGCGAAAGTGGTCCAGGTGGCCACGGGCTCCACTTCCATCCCCCTGTCCGAGAAGGGCCTGAAGCTCTTCTTCCGCACCTGCCCCCGTGACGACGAGCAGGGCAGGTTCCTGGCGGCCAGCGTGAAGGGGCTGGGCTTCACCCGCGCGGCGGTGGTACACGACAACACCTCCTACGCCAAGGGCCTGGCCGACGAGGCCCGGGCCATCTTCCGCGGCGAGGGCGTAAGCGAGGTCTTCTACGACGCGATAACCCCCGGCGACAGGGACTATACCGCGACCCTGACCAAGATCCGCGCCGCCGACCCCGACGTGCTGGTCTTCACGGGCTACTACCCCGAAGCCGGTCTCATACTGCGCCAGAAGAAGGAGATGAACTGGGACGTCCCGATGATAGGCGGCGACGCCACCAACAACGTGGCGCTGGTGGAAGTCGCCGGCCCCGAGGCCGCGGCAGGCTACTACTTCGTCTCGCCCCCAGGCCCCAACGACATCAAGGGCGACAAGGCCCGGAAGCTCCTGGAAGCCTACAAGGCTCGCCACGACTCGTTGCCCTCCTCCGTCTGGTCGATCCTGGCCGGGGACGCGTTCGGGGTCATCGCCGAGGCCGTGAAGGGCTCCGGCGTCTCCGACGGCGAGTCGATAGCCGGCTACCTCCACGAAGGGCTCAAGGGCTACGAGGGGTTGACCGGCCCCATCGCCTTCAACGCGAAGGGCGACCGCATCGGGGACGTCTACAGCCTCTACCAGACCGACTCCCAGGGCCACTTCGTCCTCAAGTAGCAGCGGCGGGGCCTTCAGAGGCCCTCGCCCGAAACCCGGGGCCCTCCTGCGGTGATGCGCCGCGCCAGGGGCCCCGATCTCCGGTTGCGGCATCGGGCCGCGGCCCGGTCGGTTCTGACGGTTGGATCGCGCCCGGCCTGGTCTGACGGTTGGATCGCGACCCGGCCCGGACTGACGGTTGGATCGCGGCCCGGCCCGGTCTGACGGTTGGATCGCGGCCCGGCCGGGTCTGACGGTTGGATCGCGGTCCGGAAATCACCGCCCGGCGGGGCACGACACTTGAACGTCTTCATCCAGCAGTTCTGCAACGGCCTTACCACGGGGGGCATCTACGCGCTCATCGCCCTGGGCTACACCATGGTCTACGGGGTCATGAAGCTCATCAACTTCGCCCACGGCGAGCTCTTCACCCTGGGGGCCTACCTGGGCTTCCTCCTTCTGGTGACGCTGGGGCTCACGGACGCGATAGGCCCCGCCCTGGGGCTCGCCGTCTCCATCCTGGCCGTGTCGCTTCTGGCCGCCGCGGCGGGACACCTCCTGGAGCGGGTCGCCTACCGTCCGCTCAGGCACTCCGACAGGCTGGCTGCGGTGGTCTCCGCCCTGGGCGCGAGCATCTTCCTCCAGAACGCCATCATGCTCGGGTGGGGCTCCCAGTACCGGGCCTATCCGGCCAGGCTCCTGCCCAGCGTGTCCGTCGACGTCTTCGGCCAGCCCGTGCCGCTTATCCGGCTCCTGGTCTTCGCGGCGGCGGTGGTCCTGATGCTCCTCCTGTGGCTGTTCGTCAACCGCACGCGCATGGGGCTCGCCATCAGGGCGGCCGCGATCGACCAGGGCGCGGCCAAGCTCATGGGCATAGACGTCTCCCGGGTCATCGCCCTGGTCTTCGTGATCGGGCCAGCGCTGGGAGGCCTCGCGGGACTCATGGCCGGGCTCCTGTACGGCCAGATAAGCTTCAGCATGGGACAGCTCTACGGCCTCAAGGCCTTCACCGCCGCCATCATCGGCGGCATCGGGAACATCCAGGGGGCCATGATAGGCGGGCTCCTCCTGGGGATGGTGGAGTCGCTGGGCTCCGCCTACGTCTCCGGCGCCTGGAAGGACGCGCTCACCTTCGTGGTGCTCATCCTGATCCTCGTGGTCAGGCCCACCGGGCTCCTCCCGGAGCGCGTGGCCGAGAAGCTGTAGAGGC
>JAISFS010000176.1 GCA_031263485.1 Deltaproteobacteria bacterium
CGAGGGCGCGGAGTCGTCGCGGCTCAGGATGAAGAAACAGGTCTGGTTGTGCTGGAGGTCCTGAATGTCCCCGCTCATCACCGTGAGGTTGTAGAAGGAGGCGAGGGCGGGGTGTCCTATCACCGCCACCGCGTCGTCGGCGAGCGCTATCGTGGCCCCGGCGGCGGTGGAGACGGAGGGCTTGAGCTCCACGCCCGGCATGTTGAGGGCCAGCCAGTTGCGGCACTGGGCAAGGGCATGGGGGTGCGAGCTCACGGCCTTGATGCGGGCCAGGTCCCCGTGGGCGCTCATGAGCGTCAGGTTCACCTTGAGGTTCAGCATGGCCTGGACGCGCAGTTCGGTCTGGGTCATGAGGTCCAGCGTCTGGCCTACGATGCCCTCGGTGGTGTTCTCGAAGGGCACGAGCGCGAACTCCGCCTCGCCCGAGCCTGCGGCGCGGAATACCTCGGAGAGGTCGTCGCAGGGCACGAAGAAGGCGAGCCTGCCGAACTGCTGGAGGGCGGCCGCATGGCTGAAGGTGCCGGCCGGCCCCAGGAAGGCCACCTTGGTGGGGGCCTGGGCGGCGCGGCAGGCCTTGATGATCTCCGTGTACACGGCCACCACCGCGTCCAGGGTGAGCCCCTCGCCGGGCTTCACCTTGCCGGTGAACCTGGCGAGCACCTGCTTTTCGCGGGAGAGGTCCATGATGGGCAGTGAGATTTTCTTCTTGAGTTTCCCGAGCTCGATTGCCGTGAGCGCCCGCTTCTGGATGAGCTCCAGAATCTGATCGTCCAGGCCGTCTATCTGGGCGCGCAGCGGCGCCAGGACCTCGGCGGCTTTTTTCCTTGCTTCTTCGGTGGTCATGGTTGGTTCGCCTTCATTCTTTCGCGCCGGCGCTCAGGGCGTCCGGCTGGAGGGTCGAGATTGTGCGGCCGAAGTGGGGGGCGAGGCGCTGGAGATCCGCCATGAGCTCACGGAAGACCTGGGGGGTCAGCGATTCCTCGCCGTCGCAGAGGGCGGTCTCGGGGGAGCAGTGGACTTCGATCATGAGCCCGTCCGCGCCCACGGCCAGCGCCGCCCGGGCGAGCGGGGCCACGTAGTGGGCCCTGCCGCTGGCATGGCTGGGATCGATGATGACCGGCAGGTGACTCCTCTCCTTGATGGCCGGGACGGCCGAGATGTCCAGCGTGTTGCGGGTGGCGGTCTCGAAGGTGCGGATGCCCCGCTCGCAGAGGATCACGCGGTCGTTGCCGCCGGCCAGGAGGTACTCGGCGGAGCACAGCAGCTCGTCCACGGTGTTCATGAGGCCACGCTTCAGGAGCACCGGCTTCTTCGCCTTGGAGAGCCGCTTCAGGAGCGAGAAGTTCTGGGAGTTGCGGGCGCCCACCTGGAGGATGTCCGCGTAGGACTCCACGAGGTCGATGTCCGTGGAGTCCATGACCTCGGTCACGATGGCCAGGCCCGTGAGCTCGCGGGCCTTGGAGAGCATCTTGAGGCCTTCCTCGGCCAGCCCCTGGAAGCTGTAGGGGGAGCTCCTGGGCTTGAAGGCCCCGCCACGGAGGATGTGCGCTCCCGAGACCTTGACGTCCCAGGCGGTGCCCAGCATCTGCGGGTCGTGCTCCACGGAGCAGGGACCGGCCATGACCACGAACTCAGGTCCGCCTATCTCGTAGGCGCCTATGCGGAAACGGGTGTCCTCGGGGTGGGTGATGCGGCTGGAGAGCTTGTACGGGGGAAGTTTCTTGGGCGGCGCGGGGGCGGCCGCCGGTTCGGCGGTGGCGGACATGGGTTGTCCCTCCTTGTTGGCATCCCGCCCCCGGGCATGACGCCGGGGCATGCGGGAGGGGTTCTTGGCGCATGGCGCCGGAGTCAGGTGCGGATTTCGGGATCCGGCCTCGTGAGGCAGACGGGCAGGTAGGTGCCGGATACTGGCGGGCAGATAGGTGCCGGATGTCGGCAGGCCGGCAGGCCGGCAGGGCTGAATGCCGGCGGACCGGAAGGGTCGGATGCCGACGGGCCGGAATTGGCCGGATGCCGCGAAAGCGGATGGTCCGGAGGATGTGGCCCCCCCCCCAGGAGAGGCATAAAGGTCGAAAGGTCAGGCAGGAGGCCCTGGAGAGGTGTAAAGGCTGAAATGTAAAGTGGAAGGCGCTCTGAAAGCAAAAAAAAGGGCCGCCGAACGGATTTGAGCTCCGCTGGCGGCCCTTGAAATCCTGTCAGTTCAGAATCGCGCCGTCATGCGGAACCCCTGCCAAAGGCGTAAAAGCCACTAAAGCCGTAAAAATAAAAAAATCCGCCGAGGGTGGCGCGGGAGGCGGCCCTGGCGGAGGGGATGGGGGAAGGCGCTATGTTGCGCATGGGGGCCTCGGGGGTCCTCACGATGGCGCTTAACGTGTCTGCGCGTCTTCCTGGCATGGCTAGCTATCAGATTCCTGGCCCCGGAATCCCGGGGGCGACCGCTGTCCGTGAATCGGAAGCGGATATAAAAATACATTATAACACGTCCGGATGATTTGTCAAGTCTTTTTGTCATGTTCCGTGGCTCTTAACCTCAGGTTTCACGGCTCCTCCCGCCGCTTGAAGGTCCGCCAAGGGAGCGGTCGAAGAGCCTTGCGCCCCGAAACGGCGATCGGGCGACATCAGTATGGCTCCCTGCGGGATCTTGTCATGGCGGTCTCGTGACGTTCAGACGCGCCCGCCTGGCCTCAGAAACGTCAGCCTCGGTCTCCCCGGGATTTGGAGCATCGGCGGACCAGAGGACTGTTCGCGGGCAAGTCTTTGGATCATGCGGGGCGTCCCCAGCATTTCGGGGGGAGAACCGCCGAAAGCGAAGACGCTCCAGAAACTCCCAGTTCGCCGACCAGAGTCCGCCTCTGGCTTCCTCGCATCGTCATGCCCCGGGCCGGCAGGTACCTCGGGACAGGGCGATACTCCCACATGCCGAGGCCGGATTGCCCGGAACCCCGCGCCAGTGTTCGCATCCGCTCGTAAAGACCATCGGCTCGACAGGATATTATCAGAAACTTCGACCGGTTATGGCCCCCCTGCAGTTCCGGACACGGTTCGCGTGGCAGGGCGGTGGCGACACGTGCCGTTCCGCGCTTCCTCGATACCCAGGCCGCCAGGCCGGACGTGTGCTATCATCACCTAACACCGCCTACTCAAGCGAAGGGGCATCGAATGTCGGAAACTCCTTCCGGTGTCGGACGGGACGGCAAGTGCGCCTGCGGCCCCGCTCGACGGCTTCCGTGGACGCCGCCGAGCCCCGCGGCGCCGAGACCGTTAGGGACCTCCCGCAGGTTGCGGCGGTCATCGGTGGCACCGAGACCGTCCGGGAGCTCCCGCAGGCTGCGGATGGTTCCTGCGGAGCCTTGACCGTCCGCGACCACCCCGACCTGGCGTCCGTGCCCGGGGACGGCTTGTCTCCGGTATCCTTGACCTTCAGGGAGTTCCTGGGCATGCGCGTGGTCCGTTCGCTACCGCCTTCTGGCGCCTAGGCGGATCTCTAACGTGGAGGAGGCGCCTGAGGGCGAAAGGGTACTGAAGATGGAGCGGGCGGGAGGCGGGATGGGCGCGGAGGTCGCCGCCCGTCTCGACGAGGTGGCTGACGATCTGGGGGAGGGCGTTGTCATGACTTTCGTCCGGGGGACCGACGGGGAGACCGGTCGCCCCTACGAGATCCAGGAGTACCTGGCGCTGGCCGATCTCGCGGGAATCATGGCCAGGGACCCGCTTAATGAGAGGGACGTCCTGGCGCTCGCGGACTCGGTCTCCCGGACGCTGGATCTCCTCACTCCCGGGGATAGCGCATAGGGACGTGAGGCCCGGGAACATCCTCCTGAGATCTCTCGATCCCTTGACGCCAGCCCTGTGCGATTTCGGGATCTCCTCGGCGCTTGCTGTCGGCGTCTCGATGAAGTTCACACGGGCCGCCTTCACGGCGCTTTACACCGCCCCCGAGGCGTTAACAGATATCGCGGGTGTTGCGGGTGACTTCTGGAACCTTGGCGCGGTGCTACTCGAGGCCGCGACCGGACGTCACCCCTTGGCAGGGCTACCGCCCGCCATGGTAATGCGTGAACTCACGACCAGCGGTCTCGCCGTGTCTGCGGGGCCCCCCCCGATCGTGAAAAGGATCCTTCGGGGCCTCCTCACGCCAGACGACAGGGCGCGTTGGCGTCGCACGGAGGTGGCCGATGTCCTTTACGGACGCGCCCCGGAACTTGCCCGAGGACCCGCGGAGGACGAACCCTCCCCCCAATCCCCAGCTTCGCCCGCCGGGGTTCCCGAATGGGCTTGGGACGGCGGCAGGGTCCGGGACGAAGGCCTGCCTGGCCGCTCTAGTCCCTGGCACCCGCGCCGTTCCTCATATTGGATTACGAGTTCCATAGCCCGGAGGAACTCGCGACATGGTTCAACAGGGACGGCAAGGGATTGGACGCCGGAGAGGAGGCGATGCGCTGGGGCTCCTTGGAGCGCTGGCTCCGTGACTCCGGCAGGGGCGATGATGCCGATCGGATGTGCTGACTGTCGGATTCCCTTCACGAGAGGCTCTTCCGTTCGTCATGACTTTCGCCCCCGAGAGCCCCCCGGCCTTCCGCGGGTTGCCCCTAGACGCGGAGAGCATCGAGACCCTGGTCTGGGGCTGGGAAACGTTCTCTGTTGACGCCCTCGTCACGTTAGGCGCCCTAAAGTATGGGAGGGTCCGGAGGTTTCCGGAGATAGCAAGGCAATGTCAACAACTTAAGTAACCGTTCACGGGATAACGGCTTGGCCAACTGTCACGATGAGAGGTAATGCCCACCCGCAGTCGCCTAACGCTCCAGAATTCCCAAGGAGTGCTAACCCTGGTCTCTCTGAGGTTCATTTCGAAGGAACAGTAGCTAAATAAGGATAATTGACCTTGCCTTAAAAGGTAAGATTTGTTATTTTATAGCTATGAGTACGGCAGTTAGAAAATCTAGCTCAAAGTTGATGGCCAAAGACGA
>JAISFS010000149.1 GCA_031263485.1 Deltaproteobacteria bacterium
GCGGGTCTGGCCTCGGAGCGGGGTCCCGCCGGCGGGCGTCCCGGATTCCCGGCGCGTCGGGACCGCGGCATGGGCGACGTTTGGCGGGGGAATAAATGGGTAACCCGTGAACGGTTACTTGACGTTTATGCCGGATAGCTTGGAGGCCTCCTCGTTGCCGCCCACGGCGTAGAAGTAGCGCCCGAAGTAGGTCCGGTTCAGGAGAAACGACCCGGCCAGGAGAACGGCCGCCATGATGATGACCGGGACCGGCACGGGGCCCAGGTAGCCTTGGCCCAGGAAGGAGAAGGACCTGGGGAACCCGAAGATGGGGATGCCGCCGCAGACGATGTAGGCGATACCCTCCAGCATGGTCATGGTGCCCAGCGTCACGATAATGGCCGGCATGCGCAGGTTCGCGACGGACCATCCGTTGATGAAGCCTATAGCGGTCGACATGCCCAGGGACGCCGCAACGGCCGCGCCCGGATTCCAGCCGCCCTTCACCATGAGCCAGGCGCAGACGATGTTCACCAGCGTCACCTGGGATCCGATGGAGAGGTCTATGCCGCCCAGGAGGAGCACCACCGTCATGCCGACCGCGGCGATGCCGAGCATGGAGACCTGCCGCGCCAGGTTGAAGACGTTGGCCGAGGTGAGGAAATGCGGGCTCTTGACGGAGAAGAAGACCACCAGGGCCAGGAGGATGAGGTAGATGCCCAGGCGGCGGCCCAGGCCCCTGACGAGTCCGGCGTCGATCCTGAATCCTGCGGCGCTCATGACATGCCTCCCCCCGCCGCGATCTTTCCCGCGGCCTCTGAAGCCCGGCCGGAAACGTTGGATGCGAGCTCCATCACGCGCTCCTGGCTGAACTCGGATCTCTCGAGGATCCCCGTCTGCCGGCCCTCGCTCATCACGAGGATCCGGTCGGAAAGGCCTATCAGCTCCTCCATCTCGGAGGAGATGAGGATGACTGCCCTGCCCTCGTCCACGAACGACCCGATAAGCTTGTAGATCTCGTACTTCGCCCCCACGTCCACCCCGCGAGTGGGCTCGTCGAGGATGATCACCCCCGGCTCGGAGGCCAGCCATTTGGAGAGGACCACCTTCTGCTGGTTGCCGCCCGAAAGGCTCCCGGCCGCGACCGAGGCCGAGGGGAGCTTGATCTTCAGGCTCTCCACGAACCTTTTCGCGAGCGCCCTCTCCTTCGACCTGGAAACCACCGGGCCCCGGGAGATCCGGGGGAGCACCGCGAGCGAGATGTTCTCCTCCACAGCTGTCTCCAGCAGGAGCCCCTCGCGCTTCCGGTCCTCGGGCACCAGGGCCACGCCCGCTTCCACGGCGTCCCCGGCGCCCGCGAATTCCGCCTTCCTGCCGTTCAGGAGGATCTCCCCCGAGTCCGGACGCCTGGCCCCGAAGAGGAGCTGGGCCGTCTCGGTGCGGCCCGATCCCACGAGCCCCCCGAAGCCCAGGATCTCCCCCTTGTGCGCCTTGAAGCTCACGCCCTTCACGCCGTTCCCGTGAAGGTCCCTGGCCTCCAGGATCACCTCCTCGCCCACCTTCCGCTCGCGCGGGGGGAAGGTCTCCTTCATCTCGCGGCCCACCATGAGCGAGACCAGCCCCGGCACGTCGGTCTCGGCTACGGGGAGCGTGGCAATCTTGCCCCCGTCCCTGAGCACGGTCACCCGGTCGCAGAGGCTGAAGATCTCGTCCAGGCGGTGCGAGATGTAGATTATGGTGCATCCCCGGTCCCTCAGTGTCCGGGCCATCTTGAGCATGCGGGAGGTCTCGGCGCTGGTGAGCGGCGCGGACGGCTCGTCCATGATGAGGAGCCTGGCCTTCCGGCTCACGGCCTTGGCTATCTCCACTATCTGCTGGTAGCCCACCGTGAGGCCCGACACCTCCGCGTCGGGGTCGATGTCCACCCCCAGCCACGCGAAGAGCTCCGCTGCCCGGGCGGCCATGGCCTTCCTGTCCACGGTGATCCAGCGCCGGACGGGCCGCCCCAGGAAGATGTTCTCGGCGGCCGAGAGGTTCGGGGCCAGGTTGAACTCCTGGTATATGACGGAGATCCCCAGCTCCTCCGACGTCTTCGGCGTGAGGCTCCTGAAATCCCTGCCGTCCACCGTTATCGTGCCGGTGTCGGGGGAGATGGCGCCCGAGACGGTCTTGATGAGCGTGGACTTGCCCGCCCCGTTCTCTCCCACCAGCCCGTGGATCTCCCCGCGCCTGACGCCCAGGGAGACGCCGTCCAGGGCCCGCACTCCGGGATAGGTCTTCACGATCCTGTCCAAGGAGAGGATCAGGTCTTCGGAGGCCTCTTCCCCGGCCGCTATCGAAGATATACCGGAAACGCCGGATGTATCGGTAGTCCCGGAAGTCTCGGAATGGCCGGCAATCCCGGATGCTTCGGAAGTCCCGGCAGGCTGCCCGGTACCGGGCGGAGCCGGCGGCGATAGCGCCGTGCCGTTGTCGGCCGCGGAAGGCACCGACGCGGTTCCCGCGTCGGATACGTCCGGTAGCGACCCGGCGGGTTCCGGGCCTGCGCCCGGCGGGTGTTCGGTCTTGGTCATTGGTCTTACCGATGTTGCTAACCCCTCCCCCCTTCCGAAGTCGGTTCGGGCGGGCTTGCGGACGGGAGGGCTTGGCGGGCATGGGGGCGGAGGCGGGGCCAGACGGGCCCCGCCGCTCGCCGCTGGGATGACTGAGGGCTACTTGCCGTAGTACTGTTCGAAATTCGCGGGCGTGACCGGGATGAGCTCGCGGTAGACCCTGCGCTCGACAGGATCGCCGTCGTAAAGCTTCGAGATCCACCTGTAGAGCTCCGCCCCTATCTCCTTGGGCGTGCCGGTGATGAGGATGCTGAAGCGCACGGCCTCTCCGTTCTTCATGGCCTCCAGCTCCTCGGGGGTGGCGTCCGCCGCGAAGATCCCGAACTCTGCCACCGGCTTGCCGGAACCCTTGACGGCCTCGTTGGCCCCCACGGCCCCGCCCCCGCCGATGGCGGCGATGACGCGGATGTCCGGGTGTCCCTGGAGGAAGGTCTCGGTCTTGCTCATGCCTTCGGTGGGGTTGATGGCCGAGTCTCTGGCGACCACGCGCGACTCGGGCGCGAACTCGGCTATGGCGTCCGCGATGCCGTTCCCGCGGCGGAGCAGGATCTCAAGCTGCGGGTAGTCAAGGATGGCCACCTCGGCCTTGCCGCCGTACTTCTGGTTGATCCAGTCGGCGGCGCCCTTGCCGATCATGCGGCCCAGCTCGTAGTTGTCGATGAGCCAGTTGATGTCCGCGTTCTCGATGTCCTCGTCCCAGCAGTAGACCTTGATGCCCTTGGCCCGGGCGGCGGCCAGGGGGGCCTCCACCGCGTTGGCCTCGGCGGGCTGGATGACTATGATGTCGACGCCGCTGGCCACGAAGTTCTCGATCTGGCCCACCTGGGCGGAGACGTTGCTCTTGCAGTCCAGGTACGTGAAGTCGCCCCCGTTGCCCTCGACGAGCTTCTCGAGCGCGTCGCAGGCGCCGGCCCAAAGCTGGTTCGAGAGATCCTGGACGGTCATGCCCACCTTCATGGGGCGCACGGTCCTGGCGCCGTCCGCAGGACCCGAGGCGGCCGGATCGCCCGCCGAAGGGGCACCCTGCGCGGCGGAACCCACAGCGGCGGCGGGGGCCGACGGTTCGGCGCCGCCGGCCTCGGGCGCGGCAGGGGGCACCGCCGGCGCGGCGGCAGGCGCGGCAGGGGTCGCGGGCTGGGACGGCTGCTCGCCTCCGGGGCAGGCGGACAGCATGAGAATCGCCGCCGCGGCACATGCCGCGAGCGTCGGGGTGTGAGGGGGTTTCACTTGCAGCTCCTTGATCGCGGCCCCCTCGCAGGGGCCGGTTCGGTTCAACCCGGGAGGCCCGACGCCGCTTCAGCGGCAAGGGCCCGGGGCAAGGGACAGGCTTAACGCGCTCACCGTCGCGGAGCGCGGCGCACTCCGTCCCGGCATGGCAAGGGAGAGGGTCCCCGCCCGGCTAACAGCCAAGACGGGGGGGGCCCGGTCAATGGCCAGAGCGGGTGCGCCCGCCCGGCTGAAGGCATGGCGGGGCGAATCCCGGCCGAATGCCGGGCAGAGCGTCACGCCCCGCCTCCCGGCAGGGCTTCAGGATATCCTGATAACGGACTTCACCACCTCGGCCTTGTTGGAGACTGACTGGTCAAGCGCGTTCTGGAGATCATCGAACTCGAACTCGTGAGTGGCCACGTCCCGTGGCCTGATCCGGCCGGCGGCCACGGCCTCGATGGCCATGGGATAAATGTGGTGGTACCTGAACACCGTCTTGAAGGTGAGCTCCTTGTCCAAGGCCAGGCTCAGGGGGAGGGTCATCTCGCCGGACGGCGCGTAGCCGACCAGGACGATCGTGGCGCCCTTCTTGGCGGTCTCGATGGCCAGCCGTGCCGCAGCCTCGGCCCCGGATGTCTCGATGGCCAGATCCCAGCCCTCTCCGGAGGTGATCCTCGCCGTGGCCTCGGCGAAGTCCTCCTCCCTGCTGTTCACCGCGTGAGCGGCGCCCAGACTGAGGGCCTTCTGGAGCCGCTTGGGCATCACGTCGGAGACGGCGATGCCGGCAAGGCCCCTTGCCTTCAGGGCCAGAAGCGACATGAGCCCGATGCAGCCGGTCCCGAAGACCACGGCCTTCTGGCCCAGCACCGCCCCGCCCTGCCCGGCCGCGTGGAAGCCCACGGCAAGAGGCTCGATGAGCGCCGCGTCCAAGCTGTCCATGTGCGGCGGCACCTTGAAGGAGAGCGCCGCGGGGTGAGCCACGTACTCCGAGAAGACCCCGTCGATCGGCGGGGTGGCGAAGAACCGCACGTCCGGACACAGGTGGTAGCGCCCCGAGAGGCAAAAGGAGCAGCGGCCGCAGGCGATGCCGGGCTCCAGGGCCACGGTGTCGCCCGGTTCGAGACCCTCGACGCCCTCGCCCAGTTTCACGACCTTCCCGCCCGCCTCGTGGCCCAACACGAAGGGGTACTCCACGACGTACGGCCCGATACGGCCTTCGGTGAAGTAGTGGAGATCGCTGCCGCAGACCCCCACCCGCTCGACCTTGACCAGGACCTCGCCCCTGCCGGGCTCCGGCACGGGGCGCTCCTCCCAGCCGATCTAGCCGATGCCGGTCATGACCGCCGTCTTCATCTTTTTGGGTATCGCCGTCATTGAAGCCTCCCTCGCTCACTTTCTTTATAAATAGCTTTTGAAAAGCCTTTTCATAACTTGAAAAATATATCTCACATATTCGGGGTTGTCAAGCAATCAATCAAAATATAAAATAATGTTTTATGTGCCTATATATACTAAAATACTGTTTTATGATGACTTTATGCTAAAAATATCAATGCAAATCTGCCAAATCACTTTGATCAAGAAAATTATCGGATTCTTCTTTATTTAAGCCATCTTTAGTATAAAATCCACATTGAAAGTCAATTATAATGATGGAGCAGAAACATTTGAAAATATCCCAATGATTCCAAAGATTTCTACTCTTTTCCGTAACAAAGTCCGAATTGTTGGACTTATCATGCCGTTTTAAGGCTCCGTGGCGTTTTCGGCATCGGTTACATCGCCTTTGACGATGCCGACCGTTGCAGGGGCCTCGCGCCAGGGAACGCCCGGTTCGCCTGAGTCCGGCGGAAACGCTTTGACACCGCGGCGGTTCCGTCCGATATCCCCGACGGGCACGCGCCATAGCCGCCGACCGTCCCGCGTATCACAGGAAACGCAACGAAGCGTCTTCAGCGGAGGCCGGGAAGCCTGAGAGCAACGCGCATGCCGGACAGCATCGCCGCCTGCGGCAGGCCAGGAGGCTTCTCACCTTTCCGTCCCAAACCCACCGCTCCAGCGTCCCCGCGCATGGATGGCCGGTGAGGCGCAGCTCCCAGGTCCGTCGAACCGGTGAAGTCCTGCTCCGTTGCCGCCACCCCCCCCAGGCTGAACGAAAAGACGGCATGCCTGCGGCGTAATGTAGCTCGAGCTCCTCCATGCCTCGCCTCGAAGGTGCAACAAGCCAGTCGCGTCGGACAGGGTGAGCGCCTTGACCTGCCATGCATTTTAGTTGACAATAGCGTTAGGAGGTGAAGGTAGGGACCGATGGCAAACGTTACCGGAAAGAAATTGCCCGAACTGCTGGTCGGCTTTCAGGATTTTCAGAAGTTCATCGCTGAAAGTGCCCCATTCGTGGACAAAACCGCGATCATCTGCGACCTTATCAGGCTGAAGGGGGGGACGTATTTCCTCTCCAGGCCGAGGCGTTTCGGGAAAACCCTTCTGCTCGACACGATCCAGGACATATTCAAGGGAAAAAAAGAGCTTTTTGAGAATCTAGAAATTGTCAAAAAGGATCTCTGGCACGATTGGGATCCGCTTCCGGTAATCTTGCTCAGCTTCAACAGGTATCCGGTGAAGCCCTCAGCGATAAAGAAAAGACTGATAAAGGATCTGAACAAAATCATCAGTAAAAATGCATTGCCGACGGGCAAAGCGACTCAAGTTTCCGACATCGCACTGATTATCGAAAGCCTGTCGGAACGGCATGCTGCCGAAAGCAAGGCTGCCGGATTCGAACTGGAAGAAGATAATCCGACAAACGTCGTTCTTCTGATTGACGAGTACGATGTACCCCTGCTCGACAATCTCGACGACGAGGCTGCAATCATCGAGATCAGGAAACTACTCCACTCTTTCTACAGATCAATCAAGGGTTGCCATAAGATGCTTCGTTTCACCCTTGTAACCGGGATCAGCAAGTTCGAGCAACTCTCCCTGTTTTCCGGTTTGAACAACATAAAGGACATTACGCTCAAAGCCAAGTATTCTACCATATGCGGGTTCACGAAGAAGGAGATCAAGCGCCATTACGGCGCATTCATTTCCGCGACATTGAAAAAAATGAAAAAGAAAAATCATTTTAAACATGACATAACCGGCAAAGCCGTCATAGATAAACTTTTGGAATGGTACGACGGCTACAGCTGGGACGGCAAACACAGGGTCCTCAACCCGTTCTCAGTGGCAAGCTTTTTCGATGAAATGGATTTCGGCTACTATTGGTACAAGTCAGGAGCTCCGCTTTTCACCAGCCTACTCACGCTAAAAAACGACACGTATTTCAAGATATTCTCCAAAAGTTTCAGGATCGGTGACACTCTCCCGCTGTCGGACGTCCACAACCTCAAGGACGAGGCAGCCCTCTTCCAGGCCGGATACCTGACAATCGACGCCATCGATGATTCCGCCGATATTCCTCAATACATCCTCAAGGTTCCTAACGCGGAAATCAGTTATGCCATCGTCAAGGAATTCATCGAAAAGCGCGGCATGCTGGAAAACCCGTCGGAAACCATCAACGCCAAATACGGCAGGTTCATTGAAGCGTTCGAATCCCGCGATGACAACGATTGTTCCGGTATTTTCTCGTCATGCCTTGCAGAAATCGTATCCCATTTGCACCTCCATGCCGAACTGGCCCCACAGGTGATGATGTACACCATGCTTAACATCAAGGGGCCGAGGGCGAGAATGGAGGAAAACAAGGGAGGCGGAAGGATCGATCTGGTGTATGCCCCGCCCGGCGGCGACGTGACCATAGTCGAGCTCAAGTTCAAGAAGGCGGAAAAAGGGATCTCAGAGGAAGAAAAGCGGGAGATCCTGAACAACGGCGTCTCCATGGCTTTCAAACAGGCCGCCGAAAAGCGATACGCGCTCTCGTATTTTTTCAACGCCGAAAACGTATATGTCTGCGCGGTAAGCGTATACGGGTCATCGGACGCAATTATCCGCTTCAAGCGGCAAGAATTCATCGACGGTACTATCAGGGACATGCCTCAGGACGCCTCAGCGAGGCAACCGGACGCCCCGGAATCAGGAGGATCCTGACGCTTTCCCCTACGTCCGTTGTCCGAGGCCATGGAAGCCCCAATCCCGCATCGCCCACCCTCCCGCAGCCATCCTGTCAGGGAGACCTGCCCGACTCCCGCCCGCCGTGTCGCCTGCATCCGTCCTATCGACCGCCATCGCTGACGAAGGTTCCCGAACGACTCGGCCGGTCGAGTCGCTCCCGTCCGGGGCAACTCCAGTCGCACGGGCGAGTGCGCCGGGCGCAAATGCGGGCCGTCGAATCCGCAGTCGCCGCCCGCACGGCCTCGGCGGGCTCGGGCTCGTGGTCGATGCCGCAATCATCCGGAAAGGCTGCCAACATCCGCAGGTACTTCTCAGGGGTGTAAGGGATCCGCCAGACGCCTCCTTCAGCTCGCGGGCATAGCGCCTGCCAGTCCTGTCCAGGAACTCCAGGATCTCCTGTCCGGTGCTTATCCCTTTCATGGCCAAACAGCAGCTGCCAGAACGGCTTCCAGGGCAGGCGCCGGGAAGTGACCGGCAATACCCACGAACGCCTCCACCTTGCGGGAGAAACCAAAGAGCTTCTCGCTGGCGGCATCGTCGGGGGAATCATCGTCCCGGGCGGCAGGAAACATCATGCAGAAGACTACGTCGAACCGCCCGTCCGGCGAGAAGCTCTCCCGGCCGGAGAGAATCCTTTTCGCGATCAACCGCCGGATGGGGCGGCGGTGTCCGAGACACAGTGGCCAGGGCGGTCCCCATTCCGGTTGCGTTCAGCCTTCCCGACGGCATCCTTGAAGTCAAGGAAATGGTCACGCTCATGCCAAAACCGGCAGCATCAGCTGCTTGCGGTTCCGCATATCATGTTATTTTGTCCTGGAATTCATTTTGGACAGCGACAATCGGCTTCAGGATTATGAAAGCTCTACGTTTCCGCTGAAGTTTTCATCGGGAGCGCTATAAGTCTAATCGGAAGAAATGGTGGTTTCCAAAACGGATCCAGAGGAACCGAAGGTTCCTGCGTTGCCGTCAACAGCCAACCGTGCGTATGGTCTTGCTTCCGTAAGGCTTTGAATCCCATAATATCTTGTCCTTCCACGGTTTTTTGAAATCCGGATCGAAGACGACAAGCCAGCCCACGGAGGATTCAGCTCTGTCCATATAGCCATGCAGCTGTCGCAGGCTCTCGTCCATATTCTGAACACCCTTGATTTTGATTCCGATGAGATATTTTTTTCCTTGGTAAATTACGCATATGTCGACCCTGCCGTTACCCGGGGGGTACTCCCTGAATACGTCTGCCCCGCCGTTCGAGGCCCTGTCAAGATAGGAAATCAGCACGAGCTGGGCGAAAATCTCATTGTACTTGGCGGCCTTTCTAATCCTTATGTTTTCAATAATCGAATTGTCGACGGATTGTACATCGATGGGAGAAAATTTTTCCAGAGCGAGGGCCACGCTTTCCTGCACTTGGAAATCAAGCCTGTAGGCTTCTGCCAGAGATACGCTGTTTTCGCGCCAGAGGGTCTGAAATGCCTTGAGAAGGCCGTCCATGTCGAGACTGATCCCGTCCATCCACTTGCCGGGCAAGTCTTGGGGCATCTTCTTCCGGAGCCAGTCGGTCATGGTCCGGATGGTCAGCTCCCGATAGATCGGGTTTGCCGGCCTCAAGGACCCTCCATCGGCAGAGTCAGATTTCAGGAGCCCAAGGTCAACGGCATAACTGAGGTCCTCGTCCGGAAAATCGTCCGCAAGGAAGGTCGGGGCGAACAGGACGGCCTCCATCACCATCCTGACCCTCGGTTCCCTGAGACGGTTCTTGAGGGATCCGAAATGAGCCTCGTCCCGCAACAACATGGCCCGTGCGGCACGATCGATGCAATCTCCCGTAACGGTCGCGGAGCGGTCGTTTTCAAGTTGCCTGACCGTGGCTTCGTAGGCCAGGGCGTTGACCAGCCAGGGTTGGCCTTCGCTCCAGCGCCAGGCGCTGTCGATCGCCTCCTCCTCGAAGATTTGCCCCGTCTCCTCGGTGCGCTGCCTGTAGAGGGCCATGATTTCATCACGGGTGAAGTCAGGCAGGGTCAGCGACTCCTTTTTCACGTTAAAGGGGCTGCCTTCCGGTCCCTTGGGATCCGACGGCTTCCAGACCATGGTCAGGTAGTCCTTTATGTCCCTCATGCCGATGAGGGCCATCGATCTCGGGAACTTGGAACCCTGGGAACCGGAACGATCGTTAAAACCGGCTTTGATCTGGCTCAGAAACATCAGCAGGGGAGCTTCCTGGAGACAGTCGGCCTCATCGAAGAAGACGATCAGTTCCCTGTCCAAAGCCTCGCTCAGATCACTGAGAATGGACTGCACCTTGCCAACGGCATCGACCATGTAGGGCTCGGAGTTGAAGGCGTAAGCCAGCCGTTTGAGCTCCTTTACTCCGGCAGATTGAAGTCCTATGTTGATTCGGGTAACGGCCTGGTCCATGGCTATCCCCACGTCAAGGGTATCGCCCAAGGGACTCAAATCGCAGAATATCGCGTAATATCTGTCTTCGGAATTGATCTTGGATGCCAATGACTTCAAAAGCGTCGTTTTGCCGGACTGTCGCGGCGAGTGGATGACGAAATAAAATCTACCCTCTATCATGTCGGTTATGTCCGGGAGACGCGGGATGACCGGTAGCATATAGTGGAATTTTGGATCGCAGACACCTACGGTGTTGAAGCTTCTTATCAATTGTTCAGTCATGCATCCTCCGAAATCGTCCTTAAGGTTTCAGGATTCCCAAGCCCCTCTCTAGCCATTTTTCTTCAATGAAAATATTTTCCATTCCTGAATCTACCACAAAATCTGTTGCTATGCAAGACAAGGCTTTTCACCCAGACGCGGTCACCGGGCCGACGATCACGTTTCCACGAATAGCCCAATCAGGGATATGCCGGAGACACCATCCCAACAACCGGATGCACCGGAACCTGACGGAAATTCACTCGCTCCCCTACGGACATGGTCCGAGGCCCTGGTCACGGAAGCATCGGTCTCGCATATCGGTCCTGCGCAACGTTTCTGGCGGGCAGGCGACCTACCGGGGCAGTCCCCGAAGCTTCCATCGGGCAAAGGCGAAGCCGCGTCACCGCCACGACGGCCGTAGCCCCCGCCGACAGACTGTCCCTGACGTCCCAGGCACCGCACGGACGGCGGTTCATGAACCTCAGCCTTCCTCCCCCAGTCCTTGGAGCACCACGATAACCTGCCATCCCTGTCGAGCCGAACGGCGCGCCGCCAACGACGACGCCCTGCCGGAACCCGACCGAGTCCCCGCGTTTCTCCGGGCGTAGCATCGGTCGCCTGGACGCCGGACACCGCTTGTCACCGTCATGCGAGTGGAATCGAGCCGCACGGCGCCAGACGCCTGACTCCTGTCGTCTGACCGCGAAGCCCTTATCCCGGCTCGGTCCCTCACAGCCATCCTGCCGGTGAGACGGCCCCCGGGGCCCGTCCGCGGTTTCGCCCGTCATCAACCTGGCCGACCTCCGTCCCTGCCGAAGGTTCCACCGCGGACCGCCGGTCAAGCCGTAACCGTCCGGGACAGCTGCTGACAGTGCGCCCCGGGTATCTGCTACCCATACGGGACGCAGCTTTCGACGCATCCGCCTTATCCGCCTTATCCGCCGCTTCCGGCGCGGAGGCCTTTCCCTGTCCGTCTTGCCGCGCCCGGAGCGGTATTCCACGTCAGGCCGACAATGGGTTACGGAATCGGGTCAGCCCTTCCGGAAGCAAAATTCCTTCACCCCGGACGATCCGTCTCCGCGCCCCGCCGCCGCAGTATGGGACTCATCCCGCAGGGCAGACTATCACTTGGACGGCGTATGGCAACTCGGCCGTGAACACGCCAGCGCCCTGCGGATCCAGCAGGTCGACCTCCCGCTCGGCCTCGCCGGGCTCGGGGACGACGCCGTAATCATCCAGAAAGGCGGCCAGCATCCGCAGGTACTTCTCGCGGGTGTAGGGGATCCGCCAGACGCCCTCCTTCAGCTCGCGCGCATAGCGCCTGCCGGTCCTGTCCAGGAACTCCAGCATCTCCGGTCCGGCGCTTATCCCTTTCGGGGCCAGGCCGCGACGGCCCAGGACGGCTTCCAGGGCAGGCGGCGGGAAGTACCTTGCAAAGCCCCCGAACGCCACCGCCTCGCGGGCGAGGCCAAAGAGCTTCTCGCGGGCGGCATCGTCCCGGACCGCAGGGCACATCATGCAGAACACGACGTCGAACCGCCCCTCCGCCGCGAAGCCGTCCCAGTCGGAGAGGACCCATTCCACGTTATCGATGCCGAGCCTCCCGGCGTCCAGCCGGGAGAGCCTCAGCATCTCCTCCGACAGGTCCACGGCGGTGACCCTGCCCGCCTCCCGCGCCAGCTCCAGCGTGTACTGGCCGCTCCCGGCGCCGACGTCCAGCACGGTCCTGCCGCTGAAGTCGGCTCCCAGGCGGCGCATGGTCTCCAGGATCCCCAGCTCGTAGGCGTTGTCCCGGTCGCTCCATCTGGGGAAGTCGGCGGCGCGGGCGTTCCAGAAGGATGCCGCCTTCCCTTTCTCCCTCTCGCTCTCCCTCGGCTTTTCCTTATCCCTTTCCCTGTCATCGTACGACGTCACTGCTCCGACCTCCTCCCGAAAAGCCCGGCAATCGAGTCATCCGCGAAACGCTAGGCATGATTCCGCGGAACGGGCAAGCTGATCTGACCTGAAAAGCCATATTCGCAAAAAACCGACGCGGCATCGCGATGCCCCGGACGAAACATGCCATCTGCCGAAGGTGCCCTTTTCCGCTTGGGCCCCGGACACCGAGGAAAGCCGACGCGCCGAACCGTCCGAGTATGTGCCCAGGCCCTGACAATTCCGGAGCAAACGGCACAGGACGGGATTCTCAAGGAAAACCGAGGAATACAGCCGGGAAGCCGCACCGGCAGACGGCGCCCGGCCTCACGCTTGTAAAAACCTCGCTGAGTGAGGAGCCCTTGGGGGATTGGCGCACACGAAAAACGTCGCGGCATGGGAAGGTCATGCGCCAAAATGACCCGACCTGGAAAACTCGGGCGCGCGAAGGCCGAGAACGGAAAACTCGTGCGCGGGAAGGCCGAGTACGGAAAACTCGTGCGCGGAAGGGCCGAGCACGGAAAGCTCGTGCGCGAGCAGGCCGCGTGCGGGAAAGTCGCCGGCGGGACGCCGCGTTCGGGCATGACCGCGCCGGACCGGACGCCGCGCGAATCCCCCGCCGGTGGCCCGAGCCTGCCGGATGACCTCCGGCACTCCCGCCCCGGGGTTCCATGCCTACGCGGAGGGCCCAGCGTTGATGCGCTCCGAAAGCTCCTGGAACTTGTCCTCCAGGCTGCTCTCGAAGGCGACCGGCGGCACGATAGGCATCTCAAGAAGCGCCTGGAGGCTCGTGAGCGAGTCCTCCATGGAGGCGGCCAGCCCGCTCGCTAGCGACACGGTCTCGTAGGTGTTCTCCACGTAGGCGATGACCTTCCTGAGCGCCGCCAGGCGGTCCTCCAGGATGCCGTCCTGGCCGCTCAGGAGCTCTCGGTAGCGTACCGCCACGCGCTCCGTCATCTCCTGGGCGGTCAGGTTGGAACGGTACTGGGGGTCGGACGCTGCCAGATCGCGGGTCCTCGCCATGAGCGCCTGGTTCTCGGCGCGGATGGCCTCCAGCCGAGGCAGATACTCCCGCGCGATCTTCTGGCGGAAACGGACCAGCTGGAGTTCGTGGGCCTGGGTTGCGATGAGGAACACCGCGTAGTACTTGCGGCTCACGGCCAGGCTTTCGGTCGTGCGCATCAGCTCGCGGAGCCGGTTAGAGATCGTGTAGATGTTCTTCAGCGCCACGATGGAATCCAGCTGGTCGTCCCCAGAGACGGTCATGAGAAGGTTCCTGAGCTCGTCCTCGGACAGCTCGATGCCTTCCCGGGCGAGCTTGCGGCGGATGCTCCCGCGCTTGTCGGCCATGTCGGCCCTGTTCCCGGCTATTTCCCGTCTCGCCGCCTCGATACGCCGGTCTATGCCGGACTGGGAACTCTTCCACACCTCGTAGAAGCGCGCCTTGTCCGGGGCGGAGGCGCGGTCTATCTCCAGCCGCGCCACCTTGTCCTGGAGTTCGGCGTTCTCGCGCTCCAGCCGCGAGATCGCTCGCTTCACCTCCGTCACGTCGTCCTCCAGAAGCACGTTCAGCACCCGATCCAGAAACCCGTTTATCTCCGCCTGGGCCCTCTCCTTGGGCGAGTCCCGGAAAGGCACCCAGGTGGAGTCGGCTGCGGAGGACAGCTCTCCCCTGAGCCTGGTGTACTTGTCCACCATGTCGAAGAGCTCGCCCGTCGGGTCGGCTTGGACGGCCGCAGGGAAAACCGCGCCCAGAATCAGCGCCGCAGCTGCGGCCAGGACGGGACGGGGGTTGCGCGTAAAGGGGCTTGGCGTCATGGGCTTCACCGGGGCGCGGGCGTCCGCCGCCTGAAGGCGGCAGGGGCCGGGCAGGCAAGACGGACGAGGAATTCTCGGGAACCGGAAGAACCGG
This sequence comes from Deltaproteobacteria bacterium, assembly GCA_031263485.1. Classification (GTDB taxonomy): domain Bacteria; phylum Desulfobacterota; class Desulfarculia; order Adiutricales; family Adiutricaceae; genus JAIRZX01. The sequence continues at coordinate 14,404 of JAISFS010000149.1, forward strand.
AATGCCTCGCGGAACCGAAGGCGCGAGAGGCACCCCGGCATCGGAGGCACGGGATATCTGAGGTCATTGAAGCCCCCAAGGCCAGGCACCAGCCCGGAACCGCCGGAGCCGTCCGTCCGCAAGTGTCCGCGTTCCCGATAATATCACATCGCCTGCCCTTTGCGGCACACCGCAACGCCGCTTCGGACTGCCCGACCGGTTGTGGTCGCAAGGGTACCCGCGTTGCCGCAGGCAACCTAAAGCAGTGCGACAACCCCGTACCGAAGCCGCACAACTGCCAATTCAGGAAACGGCGCCGAAGGCAGTGCGACTGCCCGTTTCGGAAACGGCACCGAAGGCCGCGCGACTGCCCGTTCCGAAAACGGCCCGAAGGCCGCGCGACTGCCCGTTCCGGAAACGGCGCCGAAGGCCGCGCGACTGCCCATTCCGGATACCGTGCCGAAACCGTGAGGCCGCCCTTGCCGAAAGCCGCTCCACGAGCCCATGCGTCTGGCCTGCTTGGGCCGGTTCATCTGCGAAAGGTCCGCCGATCTACGGATCGATCTCCGGATGGCCGTTTCGCCGGAAACCGGTCCGTTGATGGGGCCGGATCCCCCGGCAACGCATCACTCTCTCGGATTGCCGTTGCGTCCGCTGTGCTATAATACGAATTTCGGAAAGGGCCAGAGCCCCCAGCCCCAACTCCATTCAGGCCGTCCTTCCGCGTACGCAACGGACCGCACAGGACCGCACCCGACCTGCCTGATTCCGACCTCACGCCGATGACATGTCCGCGTCATTCCCGGCATTGCCGCCGCGGGCCTTCCGTGTCTGAAGGCCCGCCTAAAGGCCCGCCCCGCGCCTGCTTTCGGCCTGGCATCTGTCGGCCCCTGGCCGGCAAAGCCCCGCGATCGCGGCCAGTCCGCAGCCGGCTCCCCCGAAAGGCCCCCGATGCCCAAGTTCAAACTGCCCCCCAGGCTGCCGTTCCGGCGCATGGGTATAGCCGGCCTGGGCCTCATCGGGGGGAGCCTCGCCAAGGCCTTCTCGCCGTTCGACGGGCTGGAGATAAGCGTGTTCGACAGCGACCCCGCTACCCTGGATGAAGCCAGGCGGATACGGCGCTTCAGGAGGGTGGTCTCGGATCCGCAGGAGTTCATGGCCCTGGACCTGGACCTGGCCTACCTCTGCCTCCCCGTGCACCTGAACGCCCTGATGCTGGAGGAGATGGGGAGGCTCCATGTCCCCTATGCCGTGACGGACGCCGGGAGCACAAAACGTGCCGCGAACGAGGCGGCCCTGAAGGCCGGGGTCAACTTCTGCGGGGGGCATCCGATAGCCGGCAAGGAGGTCGCTGGCTTCGCGCAGTCGGAGGCGTCGCTCATCCCCGGATGCCTTTACATCCTGACCCCCGACCCGCGATTCGGCCCGGCCCAGCGAGAGCTTCTGGGGAGGCTCAGGAGCCTCCACGAGCTTTTGGGCTGCCGGATCCGGATCCTGAGCCCCGAGGAACACGACAGCATATATTCCCTCGTGAGCCACCTCCCGTACCTCGCTGCATCCGCCTTGGCCGGGGCCGCCATGGAGGGCGGCGGGGACAGGGCGCTGGAGTTCGCGGGGACGGGCTTCCGCGACACCACCAGGGTCGGGGCCTCCCCGCCGGAGAAGTGGGCCGCGGTCGTCATGGACAACGCTCCCAACCTGTCCCGCGATCTTGAGAGGCTCATGGGGGTCTTGAACCGTATGAAGGCGTTGGTGGACTCCCGCGACCGCAGCGGCCTTCTGGAGATGCTCGACGGGTTTTCGGGCTACCGCCGCTCCCTCCCAGAGAAACCCAAGAAGGGCAGGGGTTGAGTGCAAAGGAAAGCCCGGGGCCCAGCACGCTTTGTCCCCGGCACTGGCCGTTGCCCAAGGAGCCTGTTGGATAAATCGCGACGGCATAGCCATGAATCAATCGGTTGTGGGCGGGCAACCTCTTGTCTGCCACATTCGCTGTCTTGCCCTTCATCAAAACCATTTATGCAACAGGCTCCTCGGGAGTCCGTCCGAAACGGCTTACGTGACCGGACACCCTGTCCCCCGCCCATGCTCCGCCTGACTCTCCACCGGCTTCGCGCGGATTCCCACTCCGGACTCCGGGGCTTCGCCTGCGCAAAATTTCACCTACGGACGGCCTCATATTCGGACGCCACAGTCTCAGGAAAGTCTCGCTTTCGGACGGCCTCGCTTTCGGACTGTCAAGTTTCGAAATCTATATCAACAACTTAAGCCAGAAGGACATAGCTGTTCCAGAATTTCTATTATGGTACCAGGGTCTTATCAAGCATAAGTCCACTTACATGTTCATCTTGATTATCAACATCACGACGCCCGAAACCTTTTGAGGCATCACAATTTGATGGTTGTCCAAGACCGTGATACCCAAAAAAGTTTCATTATAAATTGTTGTCTTTGTATGGGAAACTTCCAGTCCAGATTATCCTGCGGTACTGAGACGAGACGTTTCGAGTTGCTGGCAAACAGCCGAACGGTTAATCGAACATTGCGGCAACGCAAACGCGGCGGATTCGGACATGGTTCGGACGCTTCATTGCTGCTTCGGTGCGGAACGTCCAGGTCTCCAGGTCTCCAAGACTGCGGTCGCCTGTGAGTCGGCAGTCTGACGGGATTCTGCTTGATTACTGATCGAGCCAGTCCGGCTCTCTGCGGAGGATACCGAGGGCGACTGCCTCTCCTGCAACATATGTTAACATTCATGCTTTTCAGCACCTGCTGTCAATCTGGGCTAACGGATTCGGAAGCTGGCTAATTCGCGAAAACAGCAGACAGGGTCGGCAAGAGTCGTCCAACCCCGATAGGATTTGCTGATGGCCATAATCGCGCCAACATCGACGCTCTCCTCTGATACGATCAGGATCCGATAAGGGCACGGTTCGATCCACAGATGAACCTCCATAGTGGAGATGTCCGTTGGAACGAAGCAGGGACAGAGGAAAGCGATTCTTGCGAACCACAGAATTCATTCCGTGGTTTCGTGAAATTCACGATATTCACGAAAATCATGAATAGGAGCCTCAAAATATAAAGCCAATTATATGGCAAAAATTACGAAAACAATTTTCATAAATGATTCAAGAAATAAATGGATAAAATGGATAGTTGATTGATAAATATGGAATGGCATATCGCAATTCTTCCGGTAATTGTGATGCCAGACTTTATCCATGGCATTCCCGATGAGCCATCATGTTGTTCTGATATCGACATGAGTTGGCAATGGAATCGATTTGTCCTGATGATAGCGTGACATGTTTGAAGGAACACCTTGTCTTACTCGTTTGGCGGATACCGAGACCATCTGGACCTCAAGCGCAACCGTTCGACCTTTTACGCCGTCCGATATGGACAAGAAGCAAACAGTATCCGTACGGCTCATCCAAGTGATACTGATGACGGAAAAGGTGCCTTGGTATAACGTATGACGATTTCGTTCCGACAGCTACTGACCTAGACCCGCCAATCGGTCGGCACGTTCCGCTTGCGGCATCATTTTCAACATCCTTGACATGTCATCATGAACGCGTACGGCTGTCCGCCTCAATGCAATGTTATTACTCCGGTGGGCAAATGTGGAAAATTTTACAATGCCTTGATTTTCACTACAATCAAGGTGTTTCGGTGATTAATCCATATATAATACGGCTACGACAATCAAGAATAATCTTTTGATCTAAATTTAAATTTTGGTTTACATCAAATTGATTCCTGGACAAATTAAGATTGTGAAGGTGTCATATTTTTCTCATTGATTTCCACCGGAGTAATATTGACATGGAGTCTTCAGGATACGGGCGGCAATCCCATAGTTTTCTCAAATGACGCAGGCAAAATGACCGCATTGATCCATAAATCCATAGGGATAATCAGGCAAGTCGTGAACGCCGACTGCTACGGAATCGTTCCCGATGACGTAAAGGAGGCGATAGTCCAACTGCGCTCAATAACGGCAACACATGCGACTGACACTCCTATAGATCTTGCTGCCGACGGCTTTTTTCTGAGTGAAACCGTCCAGGGCAAGATCGACTATGAGTTGGAATCGCAATCCGGATTGTCTATCATGCGCGGAGAGACGCTTTCCGGAGCCGATACGCTGAGACTCGGAATGTTAGTAGCGTTTGAGGGCAACCGGCCCCCGGATCGCCTGATTTCACTCATATCAGTCGGCAAGCCGTTATCCATGATTTTCCACAAGACGATCTGGGACACGTTCGAGGCTATGCGGGCGTATGGAGAGATGACCAAGACGGTAGCTGCTGTCGAGAAGGATTCGGCCAGCATCTTCGAGGTCACGGACGCATACGGAAAGGCGCTGGAGGGATCGAAGAGCCGCCTTTGCGGCATCGACTGAGGCGCCCCCAAGTGGTTGGACAAATTATGGCAAAATTCAAGGAACACTTTCCGCCTCAATATATTGTGGGCAGTTTAGGAATATATCGCAATCTACAACATGATACAGACGTTTTCCAACGGACAGGAGTTACAGCAATGGCATGATTATGATGATCGGCGGCGGACAGGTATCAGTTGAAAGCGACATTGGCGTCATAACATGGAAGACGCGCCTCAACTAGCGGATTGCTTTCGCTGGATCTCCTTGAATTGTATCTTGACGCCGGTCCTGCCGGCAATCGATACGGCAACCCCCCAAACGTCTTTTGTTCCATCCAGGAATTCCAAGGTATAGGCATTATGGATTATCTGATCGAATGCGGCTGATATCCCGTTATTCAGAAGCGCAAGGGTCCTTTCATCGCTCGATTTCAGGTTCCCAGCCTCGAGCGGGCCGTTGCCGTAACTATCCCTGCCTTTGTCTCGAACGCCAGTCGCCCCTGATTCGTTTGAGCTATCGGATTTGTCGCCGTCAACCGTAACTTCCGACTGCCTGTCCGGACTGTCAAGAGTGGCGTTGACGCTGGGATCATCCGATTTCGAATATTTGACTTCAATTGCCAGGACTTGACGGCGTGTCTCGAGGATGAAATCCGGACGCCCGTCCCCTGAATGCTTTTCCGCGAAGACAAAACCGCGCACGAACGCCAGGGCGGTATTCATATGTGATTTATAGAATGATTCGAGTCCGCTATGATAATCATAAGGAATTCCAGCGAAAATCGAAGAAAGGCAATCCGCCGCGTCAT
>JAISFS010000158.1 GCA_031263485.1 Deltaproteobacteria bacterium
CGCCCAGCGGCTTCTGGAGATACCGGTCGAGGCCGACCCCTTCGCGCTGGGCAACCGGCTGGAGCTTCTGTGCGCCCGCCACGAGATCCTGCGCACGGCGCTCGTCCATGAGGGGGTCGCCCGCTCTCGGCTGGCGGCGCTCCCCACCCGCCAGCTCCCGCTCACCTACACCTCCCTCATAGGCTTTTCCGCGGCGGACCGGGACGAGCGCGTGCGCGAGTTCCGGAGGGCCGTGCCGCGCCCGGACACGGCCCGGGACCCCCTGTTCCGCGTGGACGTCTTCCAGGCGGAGCCCGGCCGCGCCCTGGTGCTCCTGTCGTACCTGGACGAGCTCTTCGATCAGTTCACGATAAGCGCCCTGGCGGGCGAGCTCCTCTCGCCGCGTCCCCCGCTGGGCGCCCCGCGGCCCTTCAGCGAGTTCCTTTCCCTGCTGGAGGGCAGGGAACGCGGCCTGGACAGGGAGTACTGGGGGACCGCGCTCAAGGGCGCGAGGACCGTGTCGTCGCTGTTCGTGCCAGCGGCGGGCGACGAGGACCGGGAGCTGGAGGCCCCCGTCCCCTTCGAGCTGGATGCCCAGGTCTACAGGAGGCTGAGGACCCTTTCCCGCGATTCGCGGATACCGTTCCCGACCCTGGCGGAGTGCGCCTTCGCGGCCGCCCTCTCGCTCTTCAACGGCGGGAAGGTCCAGATATACGCCCGCCTCGCGCCTGTCCGCGACATGCTGGCCGGCGCCCTCCAGAACACCATGGGGTGCCTCCTGGCGCTCGCCCCCGCGCGTTGCGAGCTCTCGGGCCAGAAGACATTCCTGGAGTGCGCGGGGGCGCTGGACCGCTTCCACGCGGACTCCGCCCCCCACTCCTTCGCGCCGCTCCGGGAGGCCCGCGCCGGGGCCGGAGGCCTGGACATGGGAGACCTGGTCTTCTTCGCCGAGGAGGAGGCCCGTTTCACCCAGGGCTCGCTCCAGATCCGCGAGATGCTCCTGCCCCGGCCGAAGCGAGACCTCGCGGAACTGGTCTTCCACCTGGAGTGGGGCGAGAGGCGGGCCCGGGCCACGATCCACGCCTCGCCCAAGCGTTTCAGGCGCTCCATGATCCTGGACTTCCGGGACGGCTTCACGGGCGCTCTCGCGGCGCTGGCCGCGGCGCCCCGCGCGCGGCTCTCGGACGTGGGGCTCCTGTCCCGCGCGCTTAAGGACCGCGCCCTGGAGTACGCCTCGGGACGCGGCGGGGCCGGCGCGGCGGGCGGGGGCGTCAGCGTCGCGGCGGGCGGCGAGCGGGCCCGCGCCCCGGACCGGGCGGCGACCGGGTTCGGCGCGGACGGACCGGCCGAACCCGATGCCGAAGAACCCGATGCCGATGGCGCCGATGCCGACGGCACCGGGGGAGCCGTCCCGCACGATCCGCCCGACCCCGGAGATCTGGCGATTGCGGCCGATCCTTCCGTCACGGCCCTGGAAGACGGGGGCATGGCCTGGACGCGCGCGGATCTGGACAGGGCCGTCCTGGAGGGGGCGCGCTTCCTGGCCGAAAAGGCGGCGCTCGCGAGGGAGACGGGCGGCGGCACTTCGAGCGGCGCGGGCTACCGCGCGGCGCTACTTTTCCCTTACGGGCCGATGCTGGCGGCGGCGGCGCTCGCCGCCCTGAAGGCCGGCTGCGCCGCCGTCCCGCTGGACCCGTTCCTGCCCGACGAGCGGCTCGCTTTCATCGTGGCCGATTCGCAGGCGGACGCGATCCTGTCCTCCGGGGCTCTGATGGCGCGCGCCGAGGAGATGAGCAAGGCCTCGGCCTCTGAGAGGGGTTTGAGCCCCCAGGGCCGGGCGCCGGTCTGGGACTTCGAGGCCGTGCTCCTGGGCGCCCTGGGTCCGGGCAGGCCCGCGTTGGAGGTCCCCGCGAACGTTGCCGCAGGCGGCGAACGGGTTGCGGCGGGCGATGTTGCGGGCGGTGCTACGGAGGTCCCTGGCGCCTCGGAGGGGCGCACAGACGATGCCGTCGACGGCTGGGGCCGGGCCGAGGGCGGGCTCTCGCGCCTGGCGGCAATCCTCTATTGCGCGCGGCCGACGCCGGGCAGGCCCTGGACGCGGGAGGAGCTGGAGAGCGGCGGCATCGCCCTGAGCGCCGAGGGATGCCTGGAGCGCATGCGGATCTCCCGCGAGGCCTTCGGGCTGGGGCCGGGCTCGCGCGCGCTGGCCGTGACCGGCTCGCCCGCGGAGAGGCTGTTCGCGGACATCGTGCCGGCGCTCCGTTCGGGCGGGACGGTGACGGGCCTGAAGCTCAGGGAGCACGCCGGCCGGGATCCCTGGGCGCCTGAGGAGCTGGGGGCATTCATCCGCGACAGGGCGGTGAGCTTCGCCTGGCTTCCGGCGCCCGCCGCGAAGCAGCTCCTGGGCCGGCGCGATCTGGGATCGCTCAAGACGCTGGCGCTTTCCGGACCGTCTGCGGGCACCCTCTATCCCGGCAGGGATGGCCTCAGGGTCGTCTACGCCTATGGGGCGGTCGGTTTCCCCGCGCTGTGGCGCGTCTGCTCGGAGGAGGCCTCGGCCCCCGGCGGCAGGCCCGCGCCGGGCGTGGAGGCGCTGATATTGGACGGCAAGGGCGGGTTGCTGGCGCCCGGGGCCGTCGGGGGCATCAGGCTTTCCGGCGAGGCGGTGGGCCGCCCCGCAGGCGAGCGCGCCGCGGGGACGCTCTTCTTCCAGCACCCGTTCCGCCGCGGCGCCCCGGAGGTCCTGAAGACCCCGGACGCGGGCTTCTGGGACGAGGAGGGATGCCTGAACGTCCTGGGGCCTGAGACCGGAGCGCGTCCCGCCGTGCGGGGCCGGGCATTCTCGCCCGAGGCGCTCGAGCGCAGGATCTTCCCGCAGTCGATCCTGAAGGCCATGCGGGCCGGGCTCTGGGCCGGGGACGGGCCGCCCGAGGTGACCCTGTGGCTCATGGCGGGCTTCAGGGAGGAGGACGCGGAAGGGAGGGCGCGGCGGCTGGAGCGGCTGAGGCGCACCTTCTCCAGGTCCCTTCCCGCATGGCTGATCCCTACCAGGCTCGCGCTGGTGGACAGGTTGCCGCTGGAAAACGGCCTGCCCGCCCTGGACAGGCTCCCCGCCCCGGACCCGCCGCCCGCCGGCGACAGGGCGCTTGAGGGCGATCCGCTGTACCTCGCCGCCTCCGAGGCGGTCTCCTCCGCCTGGAGATCGCTCATGGACGGCGATCCGGGCCAGGGCCGGAGCTTCGCCGCCGCCGGCCTGGACGGGGATCTGGCCTTCCTCATGGCCAAGAACCTCAGGGCCCGGGGCTTTCCCGCCGAGACCGCCGACTTGCGCGCCTTCCCGACGCCGGAGGCCCTGGCCGCCGAGATGGCCCGCCGGGTGAACGCCTCCTTCGGGGGGCTCGCGCCGGCGGAATCGCCGGTCGACCTCCCCGATCGGCTGGACGGCGCCTACGAGGATCTGGGCGAGATAGCCGTGGAGGCAGTGGACGAAGACGAAGTCGGCGCCGCCGATGCTGAAGGCGGCAAGGCGGCGTCTGCCGCGGCGGCGTCCCCGGCGCCGCGGGACGCGGAAGATGGACGACCGCCCGAGGCCGTTTACGGCGTCCCGTTGAAATCGGCGGAGGAGGATCCGCGGATCGCGGATCCGGGCGTCCCGCGAAACGCGGAGCCCGGCGTCAAGGCCGCCTCGCTCGCCTCCGGAGATGCCGTCAAGGCCGCCTCGCTCGCCTCCGGAGATGCCGTGAAGGCCGCCTCGCTCGCCTCCGGAGATGCGGGCAAGGCCGCCGCGTTGACATCCGGAGAAGCCATCAGGGCCGCCGCGGCGGCAACCGGGGAAGCCGTCAAGGCCGCCGCGGCGGCTTCCGGGGAGGCTGCGAGGGCCGCCGCGTCGGCAACTGGGGAGGCCGTCAGGGCCGCCGCGTCGGCATCCGGGGAGGCGGCCAGGGCCGCCGCCGCCACGAAAACGGACGGCTGGGGCGCCCGTACTGCGGATCTGACGGGGATCGTCTCTGTAGCCGAAGCCGAGACCGAGACCGAGGATGGGGATTACGAGCTGGACATCTCCCGCGTAGTGCCGGCGGACGAATCCCAGGATCTCCCTCCCGACGTAGTAATCACCCCGCTGGACGAGGCGTTCGACGTGTCAGTATTCGAGGTCGCGGCCTCCACGCCGGAGGAAAGCCGCGAGGGCGGAGAGGGCCGCGGCACGTTCGCCGGTCTCGGCTCCGGCCAGACGACTGACGGCGGGAATCCGGATCTGTCGGATCAGCCGGAACAGCCATCGAGGCTTGCGGCGCCGGAAAAGGTCGCGCCGGGTGAACCTCCGCCGGAGAATGCGGAGGATCTGCCGGACAGCGTTTCTCTGAGCGTCTTCGACGTGTTCGATGCGGTGGCCATGAGCGTCGGGACGGTCGGCAGGATAGTCCGCAAAGCGGCCGTCCGTCCGGACGTCTCCGCTGAAGAGGTTTCGGACGTCTCCGCGGAAGTTGTTCCGGACGCCCCTGATGAAGAGGTTCCTGGCGCCCCTGCGGAAGATGTTCCGGACGCCCCAGAGGCGATGCCCGAGGCGTCGTCTGGGGCGGAGTCGCCAGATAATTCTGAGACGCCCGCTAAGGCGGAGACGCTCGCGCGGGCCGCATCGCCAGAAACACTCACGAAGGCCGAGCCGATCGATAAATTCGAGAAGGCCGAGCCGCCAGCGCCTGAAGCCAAGGAGTCTGCGGCAGAAGGCGATCCTGAAGCGGAAACGCGGAAAATTTCCCCGGTATCCAAAGGCGCCCCTCAAGCGCCGGGTCCGGTGCCTTATCTTGCCGCCCAGGCGATGGTTGCGGCTTCGGTCGATACGGCGGGGGACGTTACGGCGGATGCCGAGGATGCGCCCGGCGCAGCTGGTCCGCGGTTCGTGAAGGCGCGTCCCCTTGCCTTCGCCTCCGCCTTCAAAAAAGGCGCGGAACGGGTTTCCGCGCCGGACGCGGAGCCCTCGCCGTCCCCGCCGGCGGACGCTACCTCGACGTCAGCATCGGACGCGGGGTCCTCGCCGTCCGCGCCGGCGGACGCTTCCTCGATGTCATGGTCGGACGCGGAGTCCTCGCCATCCGCATCTGTCGAAGCGACCTCGATGTCCGCGCCGGCCGCACCGGCACTGCGGGCGGTCGACGAGGAGGCCGTCCTGGAACGGGCCAAGGCGCGGGCTCTTTCGGCGCTGTCCGAGTTCGTCGACCCGGCAAAGGTGGAGAGCCTCGAGCGGCTTTCCCCCTTCCGTCAGGCCCTGGTCGCCCAGGCCTGTGTCCAGGCCGGGCATTTGGGGCTCGTTGGCATAAGGTCCTGGACCCTGGAGGCCCCTTTGGCCCCGGACGCCCTGGAGGAGGCATTCGCGGGCATCGTGAAGGCCCAGCCGAGGCTCCGGAGCGTGTTCACGCCCGCGCCGGGGCCGATGAGGGCGGCGCTCAAGGAGATCCCCCGGGCCTTCTCGGCGAGCGATCTGAAACCGCTGGGGAAGGGCGCTTCCGAGGCCGCCGGCGAGGCGGCCATGCAGGTGGCTCTCTCGCTGTGGGGCGGGCCCGGGGCGCCCTCGCTCCACCGGGGGCCGCTGCTGCGGCTCATGTGCTTCCGCCTCGATGAGGGCGTCTACCGCCTCACCCTTGTCTACGCGCTTCCCCTGCTCTCCCCGCCCGAGGCGGCGGATCTCTTGAGGGCCGTGGCGGTCAGGGCCGCCGGCGGACGGGCGGAGTTCCGGTGCTGGGACGATCCCCCGGCCCCCCGCTCGGCAGGGCCGGAGGTCGGCTCCCAGGAGTCCCTCCACCCGGCATTCCGGGGGTTAGCCGGCCTGGGACCATCCCGATCCGCCCCGGACCCGGAGGGCTTCGGCTTTTCCGGCGACTGGGCGAGCTTGCGCAAGTGGCTTTCCGACTGGAAAGGCAGGCCCTTCCCCCTCAAGGTCCCTGACGGGCAGGCGGCTGGCGGCTCGGAGAGCCCGCTCCTGGAGGTGGACCTGGGGCTGGACGCGAAGCTCGAGCAGGCGGTGCTGAAGGCCGCCTCGCGCCATTCCGTGAGCGTCAAGTGCTTCGTGGCGGCCGCGTGGCTCATGTACCTGGCCCTGTATTTCGACGAGCCCCGGGCGGGCACGGGCCTTATAGACGGCGCGCGGGGCCCGGGCAACGGGCCGCCGCGCCTGGAGCCGGACGGGGTCGACGGTTCCGCCGCGGGGGCCGCCGGGGAGGACCGCGCCCGCGCGGCTCCGCGCGGGCAGGCGGGCCGGGGGCCGGCGGCGGGCGTGCCGGTGATGATGCCGCTCGCCATGGAATTCCCCAACGGCGCCACCGTCTCCTATGCCGTCAAGAGCTGCGCGGAGCGGCTCTCGGTCCTGGGGGGCGCGGCGCTGAACGGGGCCTTCCCCGGCTGGGGCAAGGTCATGAAGACCCTGGCCATGGAGGGCCCGGCGCAGTCGTATTTCTCGAGCGCGCTGGTCTTCGACCAGCGCGGGGCGCCCCCGGCGGCGGACGGCTTCAGGACCCGAGCCTGGGAGGGCGCGGTCTATCCGGGGCCGTCCCTCACGCTTCACGTGGAGACCGCGCCCCCGGTGGGGACGTGGCGCCCCGCGAAGGCCCCCGGGATCACCGGCAGGGTGGCGGTGGACCGTGCGCTTCTGGGCGCCGATCTGGCTTATGCCGTGAGGGCGGGGTTTCTGAGCGTGCTCGCCCAGGCGGCCGAGGGCCCGGGCCGCAAGATAGGCGAGCTCACGCTGCTGGCGGCAGGGGACGATGCCAGGATCCGCAAGCTCTCCCGGGGGGCGGAGCTGCCCGCGCTGCCCAAGGAGAGCCTGGGCTTCCAGATCAGGCGGCGCCTGGAGGAGACGGGCGGGGCCATGGCGCTCTCCAGCCCCGACGGGAGGCTGGACGGGCGGGGGCTCCTGGCCCGCGCCCGCGAGATAGCGGAGTTCTCGGGCGGCATGGGCCCGGGGCTCATGGGCGCCATCCTCATGCCGATGGGCGCGGACTTCGTGTGCGCCGCGTTGAGCCTCGTCATGAGCGGGGCCGCCTGCGCGCCCCTGGACCCCCAGTGGCAGCGCCTGCGGCTCAAGGGGGCGCTCCGGGACGCCGACCCGGATCTCCTGATGCTCTCCCAGGCCGCGAACCCCTTGGCCGAGGAGCACCAGGCGCCGCGGCTGGTCTTCCGCGAGGGCGGGCGCCTGAGCCCGCTTCCCGGCCTGAGGCCCTCCCGGGCCCCGCTGGCCGCCGGCACGGCTGCCGTGCTCTACTCCGGGGAATCCGGACCGTCCCTCGGCGCCGTCCTGGACCATCAGGCGCTGGCGGCCAGGGCCCGGCAGCTCAGGGACGCCTGGAAGCTCGCTTCCAGGGACAAGTGCGCGCTTCTCACCGGATGCTCCGCGCCGGAGGCGCTCCCGGTCGTCTGCGCGGCCCTCCTCTCCGGGGCCGAGCTCTGCCTCCCGCCCGCCTGGGCCCGGGATTCCGGCGCGGCGTTCCTGGACTACGCCGGCCGCGAGGGGGTCACGGTGGCCTTCGTGCCGGCGCTCCTGAGCCGGGGCATCCAGAGCGGCGAGGCGCCCAAGTCGCTCAGGGCCTGCGTGGCCGTCGGCGGCAGGGTGAGCTTCTACCGGCCCCAGCCCTACGCGTTCTGGGGCGACTGGGGCCCGCGGGAGACCTTCGCCGCGGGGCTCAGGCGCCGCATGGAGCGTCAGGAGACCGTGCATCCGCTGGGCTGGCCGTCCCCGGGCATGGACGCCTCGATCGTCTCCCGCTCGGGGGCGCTGAGGCCTCTGGGGATGTGCGGGGAGATAGCTCTTTCCGGTCCTTTCGTGGCCCGGGGCTACCTGAACCGCCCCGAGGAAAGCGCCGGCAGCTTCATGCCGGACCCCAGGGCCCCCGCATCCCCCGAGCCGAGGATGCTTTTCCGCACCGGGCTGCGCGGCGAGGCGGACGCGGACGGCAATATCCTGCCCAAGGGCCGCATGGGGGAGATCGTGAACGTCCTGGGACTCGAGCCGGAGCTCCAGGAGATAGAGAAGGCCGTGAAGGTCTATCCAGGGGTCTTCGACGCGCGGGTGATGCCATTCACCGACGCCAAGGGGCTCCTCTTCACCGAGGCCTACGTCGTGCGCCGGGGAGCCGCTGCGTTTACGGCCTCCCATGCCCGTCCCGCCGCGCCCTCCTTCTCGGCGGGCGAGACGGTCTGGCTGGAGCCCGAGCCGCTCCCGCTGGCACCGGGCGAAGACGAAGCAGGGTTCGAGCTCCTGGACATGCCCGATCTCGCCGATGCCGACTCGCCCGGTTCACCTGCGGACCCTCCCGGCAAGGACGGCGGCCCAGTCGGCGGCAAGGACGGCGGCCCGGTCTGGGGCAATGACGGGGGCGCCCCTCCGGGCAGCCCGGACCGGGTGGACGTAGTCATGGACAGCGGCAAGGACGGCGGCCCCGCCCCAGGCGGCAACGGTTCGGGCGGATCTGCGGTCGCGCCCGCCCTAGGCCATGCCGGTGGCGGCCCTCCCGGCCTTTCCGGGCCCGTCCAGGACGACGACGCCCTTTTCACGCGCAAGCTTGAAGCCCACCTCCGGGCCGTGCTTCCGCCGGCGGTGGCCCCGCGGAACGTGACCTGCATCCCGGCATTCCCGCTCACCGATGCCGGGCGGCTTGACTTCTCGCGGCTGCCCAGGCCCTGGCAGGACGGGCTCTTCGCGGCCAGGGCGAGAACCCCAGGGACCCTGGGGGAGTATTTCGTTTTGAGGGAGATGGCGGAATTCTGGCCGGGTACGGAAACTGGATTGGGCGACCGCTTCTCGGACCTGGGCGGCGACTCGCTGGCCGCTGCCGAGTTCTCCTGGGCCTTAAGGGACCGTCTGGGACTCGCGCCCTCGCCCCGGGAGGTGCTGAACTCCGCCACCTTCCGGGATCTCGCCCGGACCCTGGAAGGTATGCTGGCGGAGAAGGGCGGGGAGCTCCTCTCCCTCCGCAAGGGCCGCGGCCCGGCTCTGGTCCTGGCGCCGGTCGCGGCCTCGGGCGTCTTGCCCTACCGGGACATCATGGAGGCCCTGCCGGACTCCGTGCCCGTCCTGGCGCTCAACCCTTACGAGGACTTCCAGCGGAGCCACCGAGGGGCCAGGGAGGCGGAGCTGATGGGGATCTGGGCCGAAGCCTCCGCCAATACCCTGGCGGCCGCCCTTCCCAGGGGGGGCTTCGTGCTTTTGGCCGCCGGCTTCAAGGGGGCGTTGGCCTGGGAGGCCGCCAGGCGCCTCAAGGAGTCCCACGGGCTCTCGCCCAGGGCGCTGGTGTTCCTGGACGCGCTGGCCCCGCCGCCAGAGGGGGGGCCTTTCCCGGTCCCGGGCCCCGCCGCCCTGCGCAAGGCCCTGGACTCCCTGTACTACTACGAGGGCACGGCCCCGGAGCGCCGGGAGGCCTCCCCGGAGTCGCTCCTCTTCGAGCTCAGGGCCTGGTGGGTCACGCCGCTCGTCCCCGTCTCAACCCCGGTGCTGTCGGTCAGGAGTTCCAAGGGCTTGCCCGATGGGCACCTGCCCGTCCCGTGGGCCCCCGCCCCCCTGCAGGCGCTGTCCCAGGCCGGCTTCCGGGAGATGATCCTGGAGGGGGACACCCCCTCGCTCTTCTCCGGCAAGGGCGCGGTCGCCGTGGCCAGGGCCCTTGAGGCGGTCCTGGGCTGAGCCGGTTGCCTCGGGCAGGTCCGGAGCTCTTGACGGGGCTTGCGGCCCCCGGCTCCTGGCGTCGGCGGGGAAGGCCACGGGGCGGCCCTGCGGGACGGCGGGGAAGACTTCGAGGGGTTGCGGTGGGCTTTCCGGCGAATCGGCCCGGCACGGGCAGGCGCGGGGTCGCTGGACGGGCGGACTGAGGCCCCGGAACATGGGGCCGGAAATACAGGGAAGAGGTCAAGGAAAGTTGCTTTCGGAAGCAGGGGCTGGGGCCCCCGTATTCTTTATCCTTGCCCACGCCACGGGGAGCGCCCAGCGCTACGCTGAGCTCCTGCCCCGCCTCGCGTCGAAGGCCAGGGTGGTCCCCCTGGATCTCCCCGGACACGGGGCGCGGCGCGGCGAGCCGCTCCTGGACGACATGGAGGCCATCCGGGAGGATCTGGCCGCAATTGCCTGCGCGGCCCTCGATGGCGCCGGGGCGGCTGGCCAGCGCGGAGCCCCGTCCGGATCGCCCGGAACGGTCGTTACGGACCGGCGGTATCACGTCTTCGGGCACAGCATGGGCGTAGTGAACGGCTACGTCATGACCGAAAGGCTCATGGCCATGGGCTGCGGGGCGCCCCTGCGCTTTTTCGCGTCCAGCTTCTCGGTGCCCGGCTGGCACCCGATCCCCCCCGGCATGCCGGAACTCCCGGACTACGAGATGTGGCGCGAGAGCGCCCTGCGTTTCGGGGTCCTGAACGGCCAGCCAATCCCCACTCCTGAACAGATGGAGATCCACTCGCCGGTCTACCGCGCCGATCTGAGAGCCGTGGAGGGCTATCGCCCCCGGCGGCTGACCCCGCTGCCCTGCCCCGTGACGGCGGTATACGCCGAAACCGACATGGTCGACGCGGGACTCGTCTCGCGCTGGGAGGGGCATTGCGCTTCCCTGGAGACGGTGCTGGTGCCGGGCGGGCATTTCCATCCCCTGGAGAATCCCGGTCGGCTGGAAGAGCTCATCCTGGCGAGGATCTGATCCACTGGCCTGCCCTGCGGAAGAAAGACCTGACCGCCGGGCCTTGCCCTGAGGCGGCCCGGAGCCCTCCCGCGCTGGGCCAGCTCCGGTATGCCCGCCGTGGCGGGACCGTTTCGCCGACGGCTCCGGTTCGCGTCGGGTGGCTCGGGGAAGTTCAGCCCAACCGGTCGGCACGGTAGCGTCGGGAAGCGCGGATGCCGCCGCCAGAAAGAAAAAAGCCCCGCGCCCTTTCGGGCGCGGGGCGGAAAGTCCGGGATGGTTCGCCGGGCGGTGAAGGCACTGACGGCGGGGCGTCACCTGACCAGCCTGAACCTGACGTTCCGGCGCTCGTTGGCCCAGCGGCGCCACTTCTCGCCGTCGGCTGTGCCCTTGATAAGCCTGTCGGGCCAGGTGGTCGGCCAGTCGGGCCACTCGGGGTGCCTGACCCACAGGAAGCTCATTGCGCACTTGTCCGCCTTGGCGTATTTCAGGATACGGCTTTTCTTCTCCAGGCGGTTCACGTGGATGACCTCCATGGGCCTGGTCCACTCGCGGATCTGCCGCTCAAGGGTCGGGAACTTCCTCTTGTCGGGGCGGTAGGGCGCCACCTCGGGCAGGCTGGAGCTGTTGAGAAGCCTTGCCGTGGTCTCCAGGACCGACTTGGCGAAGAAAAGTAGGTTCGGGGGGTATACATAATCGTCGAAGCAGTCGAGCTGCTCGGAAGGCAGGGGGTAGGTGGCCTCCAGGGTCGTGTTGGGGATGTAGACCTGGATCCACTCGCTGAAAAAGATTTTCGGGATGTCCCGTTCCGTTCCGTTCGGGTCGTTCATCGGATGCCCCCCCCAAAGCTCGGCGGACCCGGAAGGCGACCGGATCCAGAGGCTGCCGGTCGACACGTCACAATCCCGCCTTTTTAGCAAATGTCATTATAATTCAAGTTGCCGCGGGAATCAATCGCTTGCGCCGGATGCCCGGACGCCGTTTTGCGGGGGTGCCTTGTTGCTAGGTTCCGCAGGGTGACGCGGGCATCGGAGCCCGTCCGGTCTGCTCAGGGAAATGAGTGCGGGGAAAGGGTTTCCGTTGTGCGAAGAAGGTCAGGGCTGGGGAGCGGAGACGCGGCAAATCGATTAAATTTGGCTTAATTATGCCGGAAAGAGAAATAACTAAATGTACTTTCCATATCTACTATACCCATAAAATATTGTCTTGTTTGATAATAAATCAGATATAACAGTATTGTATGTATATAATAAAACTAAATTATATGTATCCGTTCACGACTGGAGGCAGTTCCGGCCCCCCCGGCGACAGGCCTGGCCTGTGGCCTCGCCTCGCGCCTGGCTCTCATCACGCCCGCTTCGCCTGGCCTGTTTCACCTCAAATCCAGGACAGATAACGATCTCAATGACCGACTTTCCATGACTAAAGCGACTTTCCATGACGAGAGCGGAATTCCATGACGCGAGCGGAATTCCATGACGAGAGCGGAAATCCAACTCTCGGGGCTTCCTGAAACGACTTTTCCGGTCACTAGCGATGAACCGGAAAGCCGGTGGACTCTTACGACGGTTGCTCATTCTGGATCGAAGAAGCGCGCCGCAACCTCGTTTCTTCCGCGGATCGCCAGGGCCAGGCATATGACCTTGCAGCCGGCCGCCCTGTGGGGCCCTGCATAGTCATTGACCCTTATCTGGTTTTCGGCGTCGTCGAGAGCGGAGGCGAGCTCCAGCGTCTCGCGGTCCTCGTCGCCCTTGTCCTTCGTATTGTCGGCCTTGAGGCATTTCAGCTCTATCACCACGCGGACCATGTCCTTGAGGAATACGGTCATGTCGGACCTGCCGTCCGAGCCCGTCACCTCGCTCAGGACCTCAAGCCCGGCAACGAGGAAAGCGGCATGAAGAATGGAATGGTAACGGCTTTCCGATGATTCATGTTGGTAGTAGGTGATTCCGGCCAGAAGGTCGTGAAGCAGACTGATCGTTTCTCCAGAATCCTTGTTCTGTATGGCGTTAGTAATCATTTTTGCGAAGTCGCTTAGGTAGGCGCACGTCCGGCAAAAAATCTGTTCGAAGCAGAAAGTCCTGTAATTAAGGCCTACCTCCAGGTTAGGTGTCCTGAACGTGAACGCCTCGTCATCGAACGTTATGCCTTGGACGGCAACTTCCTTGCGGGTTCGACAGTCGATCGTCAGATAGCCGCTGTGAAAAAGGACAGGTACGGCTTCAAGGCTGCCGAGATCGACTTTCATGATTCCTTCGGTAAGATAGCTGTCCAGTACTGGCTGGATGAAATCCAACGGCTTTTCCCTCACGAGAGCGGACAGGTGGGACGGCTGTCCTGAAAATGGCCAATATGCCCGCAATTTTTTCTCGTCGAAAAAATTTAGTATCGAGTATGGATTCAACACCCGATGGTCGCCTAACCAGCTGTAGCCGTCGTACCATTCCAGGATTTTCGCCCTAAGTTCCTTCTGCTTGGCGTCCCGCCCGATGTCTCCGATGGTTTTCAGTCTCCTGAGGGACTCAGCGAATCTGTTTCTGAAAAGCTTGTCGAATTCGGGGATGGTGAAGCCGCATATCCCCGCGAAATCCGACATCAGCGAGATGTCTTTGAAGTCGTTCGGTCCGGAGTCCAGTGAAGTCAACGCGAACCGGGTGATGCCGGTGACGAGGGCGAACCGGACGAACATAAACTGTCTTTCAAGGCCGCGTAAAAATCATGCAGGACATCTCGGTTGTCGGAGGCAAGCTTCCTGTTGGCGATGTGCCTGGACACCGGGGCATCGTATTCGTCGATCAGGACGACGACGCCGGTGCCGTGCTTTTCGGAAACCCCTTCCAGAAGCTCGGCCAACATCAACCCTGAGTTGTTGGCGGAAATACGGACATTCTGTTTGATTGCCGCGTTATTCAAGTCGAACTTGATGCAGTCGATAAGGTCGTCCTTGGTTGAGAGCTCGTTGTAGCGTCCCATGCTGAATCTCAGCACCGGGTGCTTTTCGAAAGCGTAATCGCTGTCCGTCTCGATCCACAGCCCCTTGAAAATCTCCCGTTCGCCCCGAAACAGTTCCTGGATGGTATCGAGCAAAAGGGTTTTTCCGAACCGTCTGGGGCGGGTCAGGAAACAGCTTTTATATTTTCCGACCATCGTGTGGATATATTCGGTCTTGTCAGCGTACAGGAAATTTCTCTCTCTGATTTCACGAAA
Source organism: Deltaproteobacteria bacterium (assembly GCA_031263485.1). Taxonomy (GTDB): domain Bacteria; phylum Desulfobacterota; class Desulfarculia; order Adiutricales; family Adiutricaceae; genus JAIRZX01. Next base: position 13,836 of record JAISFS010000158.1, read on the forward strand.
GGTCATGCTGCCTAAAGGCAGCTTTAGCGGAGGATTTTGAGATGCCATGATGTCTCCTTGAAAATCCGGTTTCTAAGGCAAAAGCAAGCGAATGTGAAGAATGCACGTTTTCGCGATTGAGATACTCCAGGCGGATGCAGTATCCTATCCGGTGTATCTTATCAGAAAAATAATGAGTGCGAAAAAAAAACTTGCTTTGGAGCTGACGGGGCCGGTGACCTCGGGTTCGGCGGGAACATGCATGTTCAAGGAAGTCGGCTGACACCCCTTTGATGACAAAGGTAAGCCACCCTTGAACTGATAAGATGCCATGGTCATCATCCTATCCCTTCATGGGGCGGCTGACCTGCCCGTGGGCTCCCGGCTTTCCTTCCGTGATCGATGACGGAGCGAATACATCGGGTATCCGTTCATGGGAGAGGTAGAGCCGCGTTCCCCTGGACGCATAGGCTGTTGCCCCCTTGCCCTGCGAACCGGGCGTCCCGAAACCTGGCCGATTTCCCCCCGGCTACCGACCAGCCCCCCCTGACGCCTCACTCTCTCCTGCGGATCATGGCCCACCGACGTGAAAGGGTCCGGCGTTAAACGTCCTTCACAGGGATTCTGACCTGCCGTCCTGTCACCCGGCCTTGCCCCATGCGTCATCTGACTCGCCCTCGCCAACGGGAACTGTGAGCTTGACCGTGGCTGGCGGGGAAACCGCCGTGGACGGGCCCGGATTCTGCGGGGCGTCAAGGCCTTCTGGCGGCGGAAGCGCGGGGCATGTCCGGTGAGGCCGCTGAAAACCTAGGCAACGGCGGCCCGGCGTCCGGCCTCAATGCCCACGCTTGGGTTTTCCGTTGCCTGCGGCGGGGCTTCGGGGGGACCGTGACTGTCCCGGCGGCGGGTTTGAGGTGGGTGCCGCCTCGCCGTCCACCTCAAAGGAAGGCAACAGGGAAGGCCCGCTTCCCTCAAGCCCTGCCGCCCCGGCGGGAAGGCCTTCGTGCGGGTGGCCTCGGGATTCGCCGCAGGGGCAACGGCTCCGGTCCATGAGCCCCCGCATGATGCCGCACTCCGAGACCTTGCCGCCGGGCGGGCAGCGGCCACGCAGCTCGGAGAGCTGGTCCCTGAGGCTCCGGATCGACTTGAGGAGCCCGTCCAGCTTCTCTATGTGGCTGACCACTATCGCGTCCACCATGCCGCAGCTGGCCTCCGGGGCGTCCCTGAGGGCGAGGAGTTCCTTTATCTCGTCCAGGGAGAAGCCGTGGCTCCGGCAGTGGCGGATGAAGATCAGATCGTCCAGGTCCCGCTCCGAATAGGAGCGGTAGCCGTTGTCCAGCCGCGAAGGGGGCCGCATGAGCCCCGTCTTCTCATAATAGCGCACGGTGATGGGCTTGGTGCCCGCCAGGGCCGCCAGCCTGCCGATGGTGTACATTTGCCCTCCCTTGTCATTTTCCGCTCGAGGGCCGTTTTTTTTTGCCCGAACGGTCGGAAAAGGGCTTGACCTTATAGCAGGTCGAATGTCTATCATATGCTCAGGGGAAGTTCCCCGTCAAACCACCATGAGGAGAGGACAATGCACTACTGCGAAATCTGCGGGACGGTCCACGAGGAGGGCCACCACCACCATCATCACGAGACCGGCGCGGGCGCGGCCGTCCGGGTTGCCGCCGCCCCCAGGGCGGAGCGCGGAGAGGCCGCCTCCGAGGGCCAGGACGATTCGGGGGACGACCCTCCGGCACCACCCTCGCTCGGGGCCGCCTCCATCCCGTTCCCCCCGGTCGGGACGGCAGCCTTCGGGCAGAACGACTTCCACACCTCCAGCCTCCCCCGCCTGTCCCCAGGCCATGGCCCCGAGCGGGCCGTCGGCCGCGTCATCGATTTCCCTCAACAGCCAGACAACCCTGAGCCAGACAACCCTGAGGGGCGCCCTTCCCAACCGGAAGAGTCCTGCTGCCCCGACTGCGCCGGGACCCCGACACCCGATGCCCAGGGATCGGCGACCGTCACGGACGACTCCGCCGAGGCCTCCTGGGAGACGGCACGCTACTTCATCCCCGCCATGGACTGCCCCCACGAGGAGAAGCTTATCCGCGACAGGCTCGCGGGCATGGAGGGCGTGAAAGCCCTGGGTTTCGACCTTGCGGCCAACACGCTTACGGTCCGTCACGCTCTTAAGTCCCTCGACGGTTTGGTCGCGGCACTGATGTCCATCGGCATGACGCCGGAGGCAGCCGAGGTCGCCGCCAGGACGCCACGCGCTTCCCATTCGGGCCATGCCGCCCATGACAACCCCGGCCACGCCTGCAACGACCATGCGGGCCACGATCACTCGGCACACGACCATTCGAGCCACTCGGGCCACGACCACTCACACCATGACCATTCGGGCCACGACCACTCGGGCCACGACCACTCGCACCATGACCACTCTGCCCATGCCGGCCACGACCACGCTGGCCACTCGCATCCCGCAGTCGCGGGTGCATGCTGTGACGCATGCGCGACAGCGCTCCAGAAGCCACTTCTGACCACCGGAGGCGCCGCCCGCGGGGTCGGTACGGCCCGCTTCAGCATCACGAACATGGACTGCCCGGTGGAGGAGAGGCTCATCCGCGACAGGCTAAAAGGCATGGAGGGCATCACGGCCCTGGAGTTCAACCTGCTGAGCCGGGTGCTCACGGTCCGCCACACCCTCAAGTCCTTGGACGGGGTGGTGGCGGCCCTCAAGTCCATCGACATGGGACCGGTCGCCATCGAGGGCGGCGAGCCCGCGCCCTTGGCGGACAGGACGCCGTGGAAGAGGCTCATCGCGGCCTCCCTCATCGCCGGCTGCTCCGAGCTGGCCCACCTGTTCGGGGGCTCGGTCTGGGTGGCGGCGGGGCTCGCGGTGGCGGCCATCCTGCTGGCGGGCCTCGAGACCTACAAAAAGGGCTGGGGGGCCATCCGGCGGCTTGACCTGAACATGAACGCGCTCATGAGCTTCGCTGTCACGGGGGCAGTCGTCATCGGCGACTTCCCCGAGGCCGCGATGGTCCTGGTTCTCTTCACCCTGGCCGAGGCACTGGAGGACCGGAGCCTGGGCCGCGCCCGGGAGGCCATCTCCGGGCTGGTCGAGTCAGCCCCGGAGGTATGCACCGTGCGGCGGCCCGACGGGATTTTCGGCGAGGCCGAGGCCTCCGGGGTTCCGGTGGGGTCGGTAGTCCGCGTACGGCCCGGGGAAAGGCTCGCCTTGGACGGCAGGATCCTCTCCGGAGCATCCGCCGTGAACGAGGCGGCCATAACCGGGGAGTCGCGGCCGGCCGAGAAGGGGCCCGGCGACCCGGTCTACTCGGGCACGGTCAACGAGTCCGGATCATTCGACTACGAGACCACCGAGCCTTTCGAGAACTCCACCCTCGCGCGGATCCTGAAGGCCGTGGAGGAGGCCCAGGCGACGAAGGCTCCCATCCAGCGCTTCGTGGACCGCTTCGCCCAGGTCTACACCCCCTCCGTCTTCGCGGCGGCCCTGCTCATCGGCACCGTGCCGCCCCTGGCCTTGGGGCTCCCCTGGGGCGAGTGGATCTACCGGGCCCTGGTCACCCTCGTCATCGCCTGCCCCTGTGCGCTCGTCATATCGACCCCGGTCACCATCGTCTCTGGGCTGGCGGCGGCCACCCGCAAGGGGCTCCTGGTCAAGGGCGGGACATTCCTGGAGGAGGGCAGGAAGCTCAGGGTCCTGGCCTTAGATAAGACCGGCACCGTGACCGCCGGCCGGCCGGTCCTGACCGATGCCGAGACCTGGGGGGACGTCGACCAGACGGAGCTGAGGACCCTGGGCGCGAGCCTGGCGTACCGCTCCGACCATCCCGTCTCCAAGGCGATCTTCGCCGGGCTCGGGCTGGATCACAACGGCATCCTGGAGGCCGAGGGCTTCCGGGCGCTCCCCGGCGAGGGTTCCGCCGCCACGGTCGGCGGCCGCGAGCTCTTCCTGGGCAACTGGAGGCTGGTCGCCCGCATGGGTCTGGGCGAGCCCGCGCTCGAGAGGCTCTTCGTTCGCCTGGAGGCCCAGGGGAAGAGCGCCGTGGCCCTCTTCGCGCCGGGCCGGGTACTTGGCGTCTTCGCGGCGGCCGACAAGATCCGTCCCGAAAGCCGGGAGGCCATCGCCGAGCTCGCGCGCATGGGCGTGGAGACTGTGATGCTCACGGGCGACAACGAGTCGGCCGCCGCCTCCGTCGCCCAGGAGGTGGGGGGGCTCGACTACCGCGCCGGGCTCCTGCCCCAGGACAAGTTGGCCATCGTGCGCGAGCTCTCCAGAAAGGGCAAGGTAGGCATGGCCGGTGACGGCATCAACGACGCGCCCGCTCTGGCCGAGGCCGACATCGGCTTCTCCATGGGCGCTGCGGGTACCGGGGCCGCCATCGAGACCTCGGACGTGGCCATCATGGACGACGACCTGAGGAAGATCCCGGCCTTCCTGAAACTTTCCAGGGAAACCGCCTGGCACCTCTGGGAGAACATCAGCTTCTCGCTCCTGGTGAAGTTGGCCTTCATCGCGCTCACCTTCCTGGGCTTCACGAAGATGTGGATGGCCGTCTTTGCGGACATCGGAGTGTGCCTCATCGTGGTCGCCAACGGCCTGAGGCTCCTCAAGAAGTGAGACTGGCCCCGCGGAGGGCCTGCATCTGAACTGTCCGGGGATTGCCCCGGATCTCCGGAAAGGGGGGCTTCGGCCCCCCTTTCCGGTTTCGAATGCTCGGCGGGAAGCCCGGGTCGTTGCCAGGCGCGAGGTTTCCCGGAAGAACGGGAGGCGGGGGTAGGGTGCAGTCTGGACGGGAAGGGTACGGAAAGCGGACGGACGAGGCTGGGTCGGGCAAGTGAGTTGGGCGGCGGCAGAGGAGCGGGACGGATGGGGGGTGGGCGAACAACGGTATCGCAAGGGCACGGCGAGAGGCGGGGGTGAAGCGGCTAAGGGCGAGGGAGCGAGTCGATGGAAGGGCAGTTGAAGGAGATGGCATGTGGGCAGGGCGGCGATGCGGCGAGAGGGCGATGCGGCGAGAGGGCGATGCGGCGAGAGGGCAGGGCGGCGATGCGGCGAGAGGGCGATGCGGCGAGAGGGCGATGCGGCGAGAGGGCAGGGCGGCGGAAGAGACGTTTATGCCGTCCCATTTAAATTTGTTTGCGCCATCACCTTGATGTCTGGCTGTGGAATTCAGGGCTGACGCGTGGCGCCGCCGGTGAGGAAGCTTCAGGTGAGGGTAGGCAATCAAATACAGCCAGTAACGACATTCCACATCCATAAATCAGGCACCGGGGGTTGCGAAACTGGCGGCAGTAAACTTCGGCCGTTCTGGTGGATGGGGGCGGATGCCTGGAGCAGAGGTTAGCAAGGCGATTTGAGACAACATGCCTCTAAGCCATCCCGTTTGCACGAGGTCATTGCCATGACGATGAAGCCGTTTGCCTTGAAAATATTTATTGAATATGTATGACTTTTTAAATTTGATGCAGATATTTTTAAAATGGATAGGAACGTTAAGTGGAATCTGATCATTTTGTCAAAGCGGGTTGGCGAGCCGTGGCCCGGAAATGCCGCTGGAATGGAAGCCAGCGGCACTGTCGATGCCAAAGGATGGGCAGGTTATGACGCAGGGATTAAATGAGTCCATACGCGTCGCGGCCGTCAGATGGTTTCCGTGTGTCGTGGAACGGAATGATCAGAGGAGCGTGAAACGATTCGGCACGCGCGGTTGTCCGGTCTCGGGGTCGCAGTCGAGCTGACCGCGGTGCGCGAGAATGAGACGCTTGCGTCAGATTCGAATCTGGTTCAGATTTTCCGGATTATCCGGAAACGGCTGAATCCCGCAAAATTAAGCGAGGAAGCGCGGCTTCCGGATGCCGATCCCGGCTTGTGCGATTCGAACCCGAAACGAATCTGCGCAGAAAATCCGGCTCGGACGTGGAATCGTTGACCAGACTTTTCGTCTGAATGTCCGATTTGACCGTGAAACCGGCAGGAAATCCGGAAAATCCCACAGGTTTGCAGGGCCCGACATATCGCGAGGAACGGAACCCGAAATGTCAAGCATTCCAGATGGATGATGCAGAGATTTACGATCAGCTGAACCGGTCGTGGGTATCATGGAGGAGCCTGGAGATGTCGGCCGGAACTGTTTTTTCAATTTTTTCAGGGGTTTGATTTTGGAAAATCATCTTTTTTTATCGATTCAAATTTTCATCTATAGAACATGTTTGTAATCAGCGTGATTCAAAAAACGCTCAAAACAAAATGAATAATTTTAGCAAATATTATACCGGCAGCTTCGGTTTTCGCCGCGAACGCGAGTCATACCCCGCTTGAGAGGTCTACCGGGTGCTTGATCGCGATCATCCCTTTCTTGCTTGTGAACCGGAAACGGTTCATAGGATCATTGGTGCGCAGGAAACGGATCGTGGCGGCGCCTGCGGCGGCAGATAGCATAGCGCACAGCGGTTCCTGAGTATGTTTCGGTATGGAAAATCAGAAATTTTGTGTTTTTGACGTATTGCAGCGAAAAAAGGATTATGGTAAATCTTAGCAAGTTTGAAGCCCCTCCCAAGCGGCACCTGTCGGCTTCGTTCAGCGAGGCCAGATTCCCGTCCTTTCCCGCGCAGTCTCGCCGCCCAACCGGTCGCGCGGGGATTTTTTGGCGAGAGGCAGAACGCGGATCGCGGGCACCGTTCCCACAAACCTCCAACCCACCCGAGAACCCCCTTATATGGCAATGCCTCCTAACGATAAAGGCGGTCACGGCGCTTCGCTCAACCTCACCCTGTCGTCGGCCCTGGAGGGCCTTCCCGTGGGAGTCCTGATCCTGGACGCGGAGGGCGTAGTGGCGGCGGCCAACAGGTACATGACGGCCCTCCTCGGGCTGAAGGACAACATCGCGCCTGCGGAGGGCAGGCACGTCTCAGATCTTTTGCCGGAGAGCGCCGCGCGGCTGACCGAGCTCCTGGCGGCGGGCGCGGGAAGCGAGTGCATGCAGCTCCCCGAGCTTGAGGGGCAGTACCTCGTGGCCATTCCCCTTGACGGGGAGGACGGGGGGCTTTCCTTGACGGCGGCGGACCTCAAGACCCTCGGGGCGTACTTCGGTGCGCTGCCCGCGTCCCGCGCGTCCAACCGCCTCCACGATGGCGCCATAGCCGTCTACCCCGAGGGGCTGATTGTCATGGTCCCGGAAGGCGTCATCGTCTACGCGAACGAACGGGCCGCGGAGATTCTGGGCGTGAGGCTCGAGGATGTGGAGGGGTGCCCGGCGTCCCGGTTGGGCGGGAGCCTCGTGTCCGGCGAGTGGCTGTTCCTGGAGGTGCTCGCGGGCGGGCGTCCCGTCGCGGGATTTGCGAGTTGCCCGAGCGGGCTCAAGTCCGTCTTCGTTTCCGGTGCGCCGGTCTTCGGGCCAGACGGGTCCCTGTCGCTCGCGGTATTCACTCTGAGGAATCTGGAGGCGCCATATTTCGTCGAGGCCGCTTCCTCCCAGGACCGAGACCTCTTCACGGCGTTTCGCGAGGAGGTGACCGGACCGCACTTCAAGCCAGCCGTCGGCGGCTCCTTCGCCAGGAAAAGCCCAGCCATGCGCAGGGCCTTGGAGATCGCCGCGAGGCTATCCCGATCCGGGGCCGAGTCGATGATGGTCGTTGGCGAGCCCGGTTCCGGCAGGAGCTCGCTCGCCCGCTATATCCACGAGAGCTCGTCCAGGGCGGCGGAGCCCTTCGTGCGCGTCTGTTGCTCCAGGAGGGAGGCCTCCGAGCTTGAAAGGGAGATCTTCGGCGCCGAGGCGGGATCCACGACCGTGGCGGGCCTGCTCGAGGCCGCAGGCAGGGGCACCGTCTGTCTGGAGGATGCGGACGCGCTCCCCTACGCCATGCAGAAGAGGATAGCCGATTTCGTCTCGACCCGGAAGTACCGCCGCACGGGGGGGAGAGCCTCGGTGGGCTCCGAGGCGGCACTGGTAGTCTCCGCCACGGGAGATCCCAATTCCCTCGCGGAAGGCGGAAGGCTCGCGCCGGAGCTCCACGAGGCGCTTGTGCCCCACTCGGTGACCGTGCCGCCGCTCAGGTCCCGGAAAGAGGACATAGTGGAGATAGCCCGCGGTGAGGTGGGCGCCCATAACGTCCGCTACGGGCTCAGGCGCTACGTGGACGCCGCTGCCGCCGACATCCTGGCGGGCCACAGCTTCCCCGGCAACGTCCGGGAGCTTAAGAGCGCCTTGCACAAGGCCGCCATCTTCAGCGGCTCGCCAAACGTCGGCCCATTTCTCGGTCGGCTCCTGGGCGCACCCTCCGAGCCGAGTCCGCGCGGGATAGCGAGCGAGAATGAGGACAGGGTACCGACCCTCCAGACGGTCAAGAACTCGAGCCTGAACGCCGTGCTCGACGGGATCGAGAAAAGGTTGCTCGACGACGCCATCCGAGGATGCAGAAGCACCCGGGAGATGGCGGGGGTCCTCGGCATAAGCCAGGCGGGTGTTTCCCGCAAGCTCAAGAAGTTTAGCCTGGACGCTCCGGGCAAGTACTCCCGCAAATAGCGCCCTCGCGGGCGCGCGAGCCTGCCCGCACCATCCTGAAGTCTCTTCCTGTGCCCCCAGCGGCCGGTCGCCGGGGGCTTTTTTGCGCCCGGACAAGACTTTGCCCGAGAGTGTTTTCGGCGCGATAGGGAGGTCTGCAGGACTGGTCAGGCAAGAGGATCGAAGCCTTTCCGCGCCGTGACACGGTGGCGAGTCGCGATGCAGTAGTGGGCATCCGTGCGCCCGGCGCCGGCATCCGCGCGCCCGGCATCGGCATCCGTGCGCCCGGCATCGGCTCAATGTGCCAGATGCGGTTCGCCGTATACTGGTCACTGTGCGCAACATTCGTTGCGTGAGCCTTTGATGCCTTCTGCGTTGGGGATATGGCAGGATTTCGCCGGGGGCTGGACCCGTCCTGACACGTCATGGATCTGGCTGGAACGTTGATCTTGATGGAAAAAAAATGTTATGTTTGCTTTATGAAAATATTCTTGGCAGGGCGAACTTTTTGATCCCGGTCAGCCGCTGCAGGCCTTGAAGAGCTATCGATAGGGAACTTCGGGGTCCAAAGCTCTTCTTTACGATCGGGATGCGTGATTCAGATGTCTTTTCCCATACCGGTTGGTCTGCATGTCATGAAGATGATATGCCCGGTATTGCAACCGCGCCTGCGCGTCTCCGGAACTGGTTCGGGCTGGGCACATTAATTCATGCGGCATTCACCGCGCACCCGAGGAAGCGCCGTTGCCCTGACGTCAAGGTGTACGTGGCTCAGGCGCCACATGCGTCGAGTTCCCCCGGCTCAGACGGATGGAATTCCGGCGAAGGCTGTTCTTGCGGCATCGGCTCCGCAAAGAGTTTAGCTCAGGATCGCCGCCGTCCGCTTCCGTGATTCTTGCCGCAAGTCAAGTCATAGATCTTTCCCGGCATGTTGTTGGCATGTTGCCGAGCGGTAATATTCGTGCCGCGTCGGCGCCGTTGCGGTCGGCTTGCGGAGCTTTTCCGGGCCATGTACGATCGGCGGTTCCGAATATGTCGAGACGTTGCTTCGCATTACGCGGACTTTCAAAGATTCTGTCCGTATCAGGATGCGGTTGGTATTCTTGTCAGGCGTGTCGTAATAACTGTCATTTTCCGTCTAGTGATCTGCTGCCATTCGGTTTCCATGCCCGGATTCCGCCTTGATGGAGTTCGTATACGGAGTGTCTTTGCGGAGATCATATGAGCCTTACGCCAACGGAGCCGTATCTGTCATCGGTCTATCGCTGGTCATCATGTCTCGCAATGTTAACGTCCGTTCGGTTTTTATCCTGCCGACGACCGTTTTATTTCGCATAAATTTTAAAGGATTCCGATTCGGGGCTATCTTTGTGATGCCGGTTCGTGGTAAAAATCCTTCGCTGGCGAATCACCGCCTTTTCAATTATTTCAGGCCGTTGGTCCGCGCATGGCAAGAATATTTTTCCGCGCGGCCATTATTGCGCGCACCGACTGCTTTAACTTTCTGGACGGATGCATTATGATCGACTCAGGACGTTCAGCCCGTCGGGTGTCCCTGCGTCCGCGAGAACTTGATCGCGAGCAGCCCTCGCTTGCCAACCCCGCCCGCCAGTCTTCCTGCCCGCGCCGCGAATCGCGAACCCCCCTATCCCGCAGCAAGCCTTTCCCGGCCCCGGCGGCGCCGAAGATGCGCGGAGGAAAGCCGCGGCCCGCCGGTCCGACGTGAGCCGGTCCGATTGAGGCCCCCGAAACACGGCGGGCCCCGCCCGCGTGCCGCCGCGGCGGGGACACCGCCACCAGTCCCGAGCGAGACGAGAGTATGCATTCCCTAGGCACGGAAAACATAGCCCTGGGCCTGAGCGGCGAAGAGCTCCTGGCCCGCCTCTTCAACGACTTCTTCTACGGGGTGACGATCGTTAACGCGGACTCCGAGATAGTCTACTACAACGGCACCCAGGCCCTCATAGACGGGCTTTCGCCATCCGACGCCCTGGGCAAGACCTTGGACGAGGTGCATCGTCAGGACGGTCGTCCCGCTCCCACCCTGGCGGCGTCCCTGTCCCGGACGCCGGCGGTCAACCAGCCTTTCCTGTACCGCACCGCCTCGGGGAGACTGGTCAACTCGGTGCAGAACGCCTTCCCCATCACCAAGGACGGGGTGCTTCTGGGTTGCGTGACCTTCATCGGCGAGTACGGCAGGATTATGGACGCCTACTCCGCCGCGGCCGGGGTCTGGCCTTCCGGCTCGCCGCCGGCCGGGGGGAACGGCGAGGCTTCGGACGGGCCTGAAGCGGACGATGCCGACTCCGACGGCAAGCGGGCCAAGGGCGCCAAGGGCCGCAGGAACGGTCGCGGCGGAGTTCCCGAGGAAGAAGTCGCCAAGGGCGGCCTCCAGACGGCAGCGGCGCCTCCGGGTTCGTTCGTCACTGCCGACAAGGGACTCCTGGCAGTGGCAGACGCCGCGCATAGGGCGGCCGACTCCCCCTCCCCGATCCTTTTCGCGGGCGAGATGGGGAGCGGTAAGGATCTGTTGGCCCGCACCGTGGCCTCCGCCTCCGGCAGGAAGGGCGGCCCCTTCCTGGCCCTGAACTTCGGCTCCATGCCCGAGAGCCTCTTGGACGGCATCCTTTTCGGAACGGAGGCGGGCGCCTATACGGGCGCCGCCGACCGACCGGGCATCCTCGAGCTTGCCTCCGGAGGGACGGTGTACCTAAACGAGATCTGCGCCATCCCCCCAGCCATCCAAGAACGGCTGCTCGCGGCTGTGGAGGAGGGCAGGGCACCCAGGGTAGGGGCCGCAGCAGGTTCCGAGAGGGAGTTCGACGTCAAGTTCATGAGCGCCTCCTCCGTACCTCTGGATAAGGCGGTGAGCTCCGGACAGCTGAAGACTTCCCTGCTCGCTAAGCTCGGGGTGGTGACCCTGAACCTGCCCCCGCTCAGGGAGCGGCTGGGGGACGCGCAGCTCTTGACCGATCATTTCGTGAAGTCCTATGGCGCGGCTTTCTCCAGGCAAGCGGAAGGAGTCTCCGACGAGGTGAAGGACGCCTTCAGCCGCTACGCCTGGCCCGGCAACGTGAGCGAGCTGAAGAGCGGGATAGAGGGTGCCATGAATGCCCTCTCCCAGGAGGAGACGCTCCTGACGCCCGTCCACTTCACCTCCACCCTGCTGGGACACCTTTTCAAGGACAGGGAGGGGGCCTCCGGCCAGAAGGAGGGGCCCCTGGACGGCGCCCAGCGCCCGGCGCACTTCCTGCATTCCGCCGCAGAGGCGGAACGCATAGCCGCCGCTTTGGAAGCCGCCGGCGGGAATGCCGCCAAGGCGGCCAGGAGCCTCAAGATCTCTCCCCAGCTCATGAACTACAAGCTCAAGAAGTTCGCCCTCAAGAAGAAGATCACCGTGGAGGTCGGCTGACCGCAGGGCTCACGGACCCCGACCGCCGCCTGCCCCCGTGCTCCGCGGCCTCTTCAGGACGTTTGCCTCCACGCCGGGAAGAGGCCGCAGGCGGCGGGGGAGGACCGGAGGGCAACATGCTCTGGGGCGCTGGGGATTCGATTAGTCTGCACGCACACCGAAGGCTCCCGCAGGGTATCGGAAATACGGGACCCTGCGGGAGTCTTTGTTTTATTTCCGCTCTGCGAGCCGTGGGTCTGACCGCCCCGGCCACCGCAAGGCTGGCCTGGCCACTTCCGCTCTGGCCCGGCCCCATCCATTCCGATCTGAACCGGCCCGAGCTCGTCCCGTCCGGTTCCTTCCTCTCTGATCGGCTCCTTCCTCTCTGACCGGCTCCTTCCTCTCTGAACGGCCCATTCCTCTCTGACAGGCCAGGATCAGAACGGTCAGGCTTTCACTGGCCCCGTCCACTCATATTTTGCCAGGGCCGGGCGCGCACTTGCGGGGTTCTGGGCGGCACGGGTCTTGAGCCAGGCTCGGGAGTGCCGATGAGTGGAAAGCCGGCGGTCCGTATGTCGGGGGTTGGGAGATAGGGCAAGACTTTCGCGGGATAGCCAGGCGATGACCATTGCCCTGAAGTTTCGGACGTGATGAGCCTTGACGCGCGGGCTAAGTGGATGTATGTTTTAATTTGTAAAAACGGCGCCGTCGTTGCCGACATTCGCCGAAACGATCAGCGGCAACAGATGGCGGCGCGTCCCGGGGCACCGGAACTCCGTTGGCGGCACCGGGGCAGGGCGGCAAGGCATAGTGACCGATGACCCTGGGACCTGGAACGGGAAGAATACCGGAATGCCGGGGAGCGGGGCGGGGAGGACGTCGGCAAGCGGAGCCATCGGCTCATCGGATTTCGTTGCCGTTTGGCGGCGTCCCTGCGATGAGGGAAGCGTCGCCTTCAGGCGTTCTGCCTTAGGCCAAACGGCCCAGTTGATTCCTGTACTGGCCGTCCGGTCCGCCTTCAGGCATCTGGGGTATCCGCCGCGGTCGAAGGCGCGTCCTCCATGGTCTTGCTTCGCCGCGATGCCGCTCCCGCCTCAGGGTGGCCGCACTCGCCTTCGGGCGTCCGTTCCCGCCTGAGGCGAAGCAGTTCCGAACGCGTCTGAGGCACGGCCTTTCGGGGATCGCCTGCCTCAGTCCGTCGCGTCACAGCCGGAGGAGAGACATGGGCAAGCTGTATTCGTTCTCCATCAACACCCCCAAGGAGGGACTCGTAAACGTCACCTCGCTCGCTCGTGAATGCCTGACCGATTCCGGCGTAAGAGAGGGGATTCTAGTGGTGTTCGTGCCGCACACCACCGCCGGCGTGACCATCAACGAGAACGCGGATCCAGACGTTCAGACGGATCTCCTCCTGGGGCTCTCCAAGGCATTTCCGGCGGATCCGGCATTCCGCCACTCCGAAGGCAACAGCCCGGCCCACCTGAAGGCCTCGGCGGTGGGTTCTAGTGTCACCTTGATCGTCGACAAGGGGACCCTGGTGCTTGGCAGCTGGCAGGCCATCTACTTCTGCGAGTTCGATGGCCCCCGGACCCGCAAGTGCTTTTTTACCGTGATATGACGTTTTTAGCCCTGACGCTCTGGCGCATGTGCCTATGTTCGCCACGCAGCCTGACATGCGTCCCATCGTAGATGTCCGGATTGCCGCAGGTTCCGAGCTTGGCCTATGGCGCGGCAGTTGGGGCGGGAAGCCATAATACGGCTTGAGCGCTTGCTCGGCATGCCTGAACGCAGCCAGATGGGGGTTGCCTCATTGGACCTACCAGGGCGCACGGGCAGGCGTCAGGTCTTCGGATTTTTTTTCCCCTCGGTTTCCCGCATCGCGCGGGCGCTTTCCCCTCTGCCGGTTGGGGGACCGGACGATTGCGTGTCCCTCAGATTGACGGATGCCGCTTTTCCAAAGCCCGGACGCTCCCCGTCCGGGCTTTCGCTTTCTTCGGCGGTTACCGAGATTTCTTGTGAAAACACATCGTGTAGCCGATATAATAAATGACGAAGTTTTGACCGCTCCGTCCATCCCACGATACCGGCGGCAGGCATGCAACCAAGAATAGCCATAACGACCATAGCCTTCTCGCTACTCATAGCCTTCGTTCATACCGGAGCCGCGTCTGCCCAGACGGGCCCCGTCCTGGAAGGTTTTCGGGGCCACTCCGCGAACGACGTCGTGGTCTACGAGCTTGATACTTCGCAAGTCCCGCCGGAAGGTGCCCACACGTCCCCTTCGGCGGCCTCTTCCGCGAGAGAGAGGGGAGTCGAGCCTGTAGCGGTCGCCGCCATCGGCGTGTCGGCTGCTCAGGATCCCTCAGGCGTTGCCGGCAGGTCGCATGATGCCGCGGCAAGGGGGCTTCATGACGCGATGGCAGACGGTTCTCGCACAGTCGTTGCCAGTGGGCTCCAGGATGCCGCCACGCTCAGCGGCTCTCGGGATGCCGCTTCAGGCGCGCTTCAAGTTGCCTCCGTTGGCGTCGCGGGCGATGCGGCCGCTTCGGAGGGGAGTGTCGCGGGGGACTCGGTAGGGTTCGCAGGGTTCCTTCCCGGAGACCAGGTTGCCCCTGAGCCAGAGGCATCCGGAACGGCCCTGCGGCCTGAAACAGGCTTGGACGGGGCCGCTCCTGCAACGCGGCCGGATCCCATGCGGGTAATGTCGGCGGCATCGGTGCCGGGTCAAGATCTGGCCCCGTCGGCATCGGTGTCGGCGGCTGTAGCCTATCCTGCGCCTCAGACCCCGTCACCCGCTCCTGGCGCTACCTTTGATGCGCCTCAGGCTACGGACCCCGCTCCATCCCGAGCGCCGGCGGCCCCTCAGGCTTCGACCGCTCCGGGCGCTGTTTCCGGCAACCAGGCGATGCCGCCCGTCTCCGCCTCTGCACCATTCAGGGGCTACGGGGCCAGGGTGCCGGAAGTCGTGACCTATGAGTTGACGCTGCCTGATACCGCGGCGGGAGGGAAGGAGCGACCGAAGGACGGCCTGGTAGGCCCTTCCCATGAAGACATGGCTGAACCCTCTTCTCCCGGAGGAATCCCTGCCGCGTCGGCGGCCCGTCAGGCAACCGATACGGTGGTATCGGTCGCGGCGGGCAGGGCACCCGGAAATCCGGTCGAGGGCGGGGCGAGGGATCCGGCATCGGCAATCGGCCCTGCCGGAGCCGCCGAGGCTGATGTCGCTCCCGCAGGCGGCGCGGCAATCCCGGAGCAAGCCGTGGGAGTCCCCGGGGCGGCGGTCCAGGCCACGGGCGGGGTGGGGGCGGTGCCGGTGCCGGAGGCGGAGGCCCGGAAGTCGGTCGCGGCCGGCGTCAAGGCCCCGGTTCAGGCCCCTGTCTCGGTTTCGACGACCGCTGAAGGCTCCTCCGTAAGTCTTCCGGCCATACGGAAGGCTCCGGACCGGTCCTCGTCCGAAATCGTGAGGGTGCTGTTTCTGGGCGACATCATGGCCCACGGCCAGCAGATCAAGAACGCCAAGACCAAGGACGGATACGATTTTACCAGGCAGTTCGCGAGGATAAAGCCATTCCTCAGAAAAGCCATGGTGGTGGGGAACCTGGAGACCACGTTCTCGGGCGCCAAGCGCAAGTTCACGGGCTACCCCGCCTTCAACACCCCGGACGAGCTGGCGGAAGCCCTGGTGGATTTGGGGGTCCACGTGGTGACCCTGGCAAACAACCACATCCTGGACAGGGGGGTGTCGGGCGTCGAGAGGACCCTGGAAGTCCTGGACGACGCCGGCATCCTCTGGACCGGTGTCAGCGACCGGGACATCGCCCCCGGCCAACCCCTGCTGGTCGAGTACGGGGGCCTCAGGTGGGCCTTCGTGAACTTCACCTACGGGTCGAACCAGCCGCTCTCGAAAAAAAACGAGCGGGAGATAGGGATAAACGTCATCTCCGAAGAGGCCGTGAAGGAGAGCCTCAGGGCCGCGAGGGAACTCGGCCCCGACGTGACGGTGGCGCTCTTCCACTGGGGCAACGAGTATCAGCTGAAGCCATCGGCCGCCCAGGTGAAGACTGCCGAGCTCGCGGCGGCGGAGGGAGCCGATCTGGTTATAGGGACGCATCCCCACGTGCTGCAGCCCGTAACCATGCTCCCCACCGATAAGGGCAGGACGCTGGTCGCCTACTCCCTGGGGAACTTCATCGCCAATCAGGTTACGGCGCCGAGGGAGAGGGGCATGGTCCTGGCCGCCGAGTTCGAAAAAATCGAGGGGGGCGGCGCCAGGCTCGTCCGCGCGTCCATAGCTCCTCTCCTGATGACTACCATCTGTCAGAGGAAGGGCTCCGGCTGCTCGCTGGAGCTTCTCTACGGGGGAGCCGCTCCTCCGGCGGATGATCCCGAGCCTCTGGTGGCTGCGGCAGAACCCGGTCTGCCCCCTCAGCTGGATGAGGATGGAGTGCCGGTACACAGCCTGTTGCTGTACGACGATCCTGCCGAAGGGGTACTCGCGATGACCGCCTCGGCATCCGACAGCGTTTCTGACGCGGGAGGGACGGTCATTCCGTCGGATGGGGAGACTCTCGCGGTTGCAGGCGGCAATGGGCCCGATGCCGGGGGACCGGGCAAGGACGGTACGGGGAAACCTGCCGGAGGCGGTTCGCCGGACGGCGCGGAAGGCATCGGGAATCCCATTCCCGAGCTCTCCGGACGCGATGCCGATAAGGCCCTGCGCGCGGGGGAAAGGATCATGGAGTACATCGGCGCGGAGGCGGAGGTCGACGAGTACGGGTATTACACGGTCTGGGACGTATCCGCGCCGGACGAGCTTCCGGAAGGGAGCAGGAAGTCGCCGAGTTAAGGCCGCGTTCTGGACGTATTGCCGGACCGCGGAAAATCAGCGGGGTTGCCGGGCTGAATTCCCGGTCGGGGCAAAGGCTGACGGCAAACGTGGGCTTGTTGATGGTGCGTTGCTTATTACGCGGAGTCTTGCCGTCCGCTTCGCGGGGAGAGCCAGGATTAGCTCGGTAATATTTCGATTTGTCCTTCAAGCCTGAAACCTTTTGTCCCATCATCGAGCCATCGAATTGGAAATTCCCGTTGACGGATATCATGATGTCCTGCACCCTGCGCCTGACACGTCAATGCTGATTATCAAGGCATCGGCGCAAGGACGTCTTCGCGGGCATCTCGTCATGACGTGCCGCTCAAGGCTGTGAAGGAAAAGATATGGTTTTATGACAAAAATGCATCGATAGATTTTGGGAGTCCGAACGGCAAGGGACGGTGCGCGTCGGGTCAGTGACGCTTTCGGACGGCCTTGCCGATGAGACGGCTGACGAAACTGCCCAGATCGCCCACCTTGTGCTCTCCGAACCTGGTCACCTGACGCCGCAGGCGCCAATAAACTGAAAAGTAAATTTCTCTGTAAAGTTCCTTCAAAGAGTCGAAAGGCTTGGGGTAAAACCAGGGATCGGAGTAATCGAAGTCATGAACTTGTCTTGGTGGCGGTTCGCCTAAGAGGAAGATACCAGTCTGGCTCCACGATGTCTTGAAAAGGGCGTCCCGGCTTATGTCGCAGAAGACCCCGCGACCGTTGCCGCGGTATGAATGGCCTCCCAAAAAGAATAGTACCGGCTTATGGTCGCGCTCGTTCGAGCTTGACAACATCTGTCTTTCCACCAGGTTCAGGAAGTCATCAGCGATCACGCGGGTCCCCACCATGCTTACTAATCCGTGGGGGCCAAAGAAGTCCTCCTCCGGCCTTATGCTCATGAATCCGTCGCGGGAAAAGAAGTCCGGTGCCAGCCGCGGGTCAATTTCGGCAAGCGGCATTACCACCTTGACCGTGCCAAAATTGTTATCGATGCAGACGACGGAAAAGAAGGGCGTTGTGTCCAGGGCGGCGGGGTTCTCCTGGAGACAGCTTACGATCATTTCTGCCAGGCTGAAGAACATCAATCCCGTAGAATGGTCCTCGGGCCCGAGGCCGCCATGTTCAGAGTCTGCGAAGTAACCGGACACCAAATTTTCAATGACGAGGCAGACGGGCAATCTCCTCCCTTTACCCTCGATGTGCCTGCCTCGTTGGCCTACGTAGGCTTCGGCCGTCGCGCGAAAAGCCTTTGCGGCGTTCCTCATCAGTTCCGAAGTTTCGGTAGTGCCGTATGACAGAAGGAGCTCTACCGGCCCGTCCAGAGGGCGTCCGCAGTCCCTGGCTATCTCCGGGAACCCGCTGAGCGTCCCCCTCGTCAGGGCTTGCAGCAGAAAGTTCCTGGCTAGCGGCTCCCCACCATCCACCAGGCGACGGATGCTCTCCAAGTCGAGCGGCGTCCCCCGGAAGGCCATAGGGCACTCCGGCGAGAAGGCCCTGATGAACTTGAAGAGCCTTTCCTCGGGGTTGCCATCAAAGCCGTCCACCAGGTCGGCATCGGCGCGTCTGCCAATGTCCCTGAGCCAGCGTGACACCGAGCCCCAGCGCATCGCCGCCGTTCCCGCATCCCAGCCCCTGCCGTCCCTGTTGAACCATTCCGCCAGCTCCTCCGGGCTCCCGAACTCGTAGTCCAACAGGATAAAAGGCACATTCATAGCGGGCGGGGCCGTCCCGCCGCCGTCCGGTGCCGCGTCGGAGCCAGCGAAGGTAGAATCCGCGCCGTCCGGGGAGGGACCATCCGTAGCCTGACCGTGATCCTGCCCAATAGCTCGTCGAGGCGGAAGCTCCGGGCTCCCGTTGCGAAGAGCTTCGGCCACCTGTGCCCGGCGCCAGCGCGTCCTGTCGTCTAGCGCGAGCAAGCCCCGGAGGATCCTGTCGACTGTCGGGGGGAGCCCATCGGGCACGGCGAGGCCGCGCGTCGTAAGTTCCCGCATGACCATGGCGAGCGGGCGCCCGTCCAGGGGGTGGCGACCCGTCGCGGCCTCAAGGAGCACGGCGCCCAGGCTCCAGAAGTCACCTGCGGCTCCGGCGAAGTCGGCGAATGCCTCGGGGGCGGAGTAGAGCGCCGTGAAGGCCGCGCGGGTCAGCTTCATCGAGACGCCGGGCGCGAGCGCCGACGAGATCCCGAAGTCGCACAGTGCCGGGGAGAGGGGGTCGAGCGACCGCAGGAGGATATTCGCCGGCTTAACGTCCCTGTGGACTATCCCCCGTGAATGCAGGAGATCCAGCGTCCGGGTGAGCGAATCGGCGAGCGCCAGGATATCCCGTTCGGGAAGCGGGCCCCGGGCCATGAGCGCCGAGAGGGCCCCCAGCGGCAGGTACTCCTGGAGCTCGTAGCGGCGTCCGGTCCTGTCATCCGTCCCACGAACGAAGGTTCTGACGATGCCATCCCCCAGGCCGTCCTCTATCGCGTCCAGGCGGTCCGCGACCTCCGGGCGGGACGGTGTGCCGCGCTCCAGTCTCAGCAACCTCTCTCCCTCCGGCGCCTCCACCACATACATGTCGGCCTCGGCTCCCGAGGGCGGGAGCGCACGAAGCACCCTCATTCCTTGGATCTCCCTTAAAGCCAGGGAAGTCGGAGGCAAGGCGGTTCCGGAGCAGGGCTCGGCAGGCGGAAGGTCTCGGACTGTGTTGGCGCCGAGGAGGCCGGATCTGCGGTCCGGTCTGTCCTGGGCGGTCTTGGCGGTCCGGAGCGCATCGTCCGGCCCATTCCCGGAAGGCGTTTTAGACATGCCACTCTCCTGGAGCTTGAGGAAAAGCCTTAGGTAAAGGTAGCAAATTTTCCGCCTGACGGCCATGTTTTTCAAGAGGCTATGGACGGCCCCCTGCAATCTGAAGGTCTGAAGGTAATCCCCGATACGGCAGGGTTAGCTCTGCTCGCCGTATTTCCGAAGGATTCCGGACGCCAGGAGGCATACGGATGCCAAATATTTTTGC
Source organism: Deltaproteobacteria bacterium (assembly GCA_031263485.1). Lineage (GTDB taxonomy): Bacteria > Desulfobacterota > Desulfarculia > Adiutricales > Adiutricaceae > JAIRZX01. Next base: position 33,583 of record JAISFS010000158.1, read on the forward strand.
AAGGGTTACCCCGTTCCGCGCTCTGGCCCATCCAGCGTTTTGAGCCTGTCGGCGTTTCGGGCCATCCTGCGTTTCGAGCCTGCCGGCGTTTCGGGCCATCCTGCGTTTCGAGCCTGCCGGCGTTCCGGGCCATCCTGCGTTTCGAGCCTTCCGGCGTTCCGGGCCATCCCGGGTTCCGGTTTGTCCGTTGCCGTACCCGGACAGGCACACGAAACATGCAGCGCCGGGGCTCTCGCTCGTAGCCTGGGCCCGTGTGGGCAACTTGGCAGCAAGGGGCGGAACGCACCGAATCAGAGAGCCCTGTTGACGAGTGCATCGACGAATACCCTCATGTCGCCGTCCACGTCCCCGCGAAAATGCGACCTATTGCAGACTTCGTCGAAGTTAAGGCGTCTTTGTCCCCATATTTGGTAACCGTACATCCAATCCTGGTTCGAGAAGGATTCGTCGTATTCTTTCATGGAATTTCGAATATGCTCGGGCAGCACGCCTCTCTCTAAGGCCCCCACCCCGCCCCACGGATACCCGGAAAAGATATCCGCCATGTCCCTGTCGGCGATAGTCCCGTCAGTTCTGAGGTTATGGTACGCGCCCAACAGGCTGACGATCGCGAGGGGCCGGTGATCGCGCTTCCCGCAGCCTGGGCCGCGGTTGACCTCGTTGGATTTGAGACGGACTGCCCTGGACGCCGCGACGTTGCCCGGTGCCGGGTCGGGCACCTCGGTATTCGCCCTTTCCGCGGCGAGGCTTAAGGCGGGGCCCAGGCCTCCGTATCCCACGGGCATCCCGTAGGAATCGCGGCTGAAATCGTTGCGGCGGTAGCCGTCCGGAACGAGGAAGGCCGGAGCCAGCTCCGGGTCAAGTTCGGAGAGAGGCATCGTCACCCTTGCACTGTCCCGCCAGAAGGACACTACCGAAAAGAAGGGCGTCGAACCAGATGCCGACGGTTCTTCCCTGAGCCGGCTCACGATCATTTCCGCCAGACAGAAAAACAGGCGTTCCGAAGACCTGGTATGTTTGGTGTACTCTTCCAGTATGAAGTAGACGGGCAATCGCCTCCCTTGACCCTCGACGTGCCTCCCGTGCCGCCCGATGAAGGTTCTCGCCGTCTGGCGGAAAGCCCTTTTGGCCTCCGCGCGGCTCACCGTTTCCGAATGCCGTACGGCTTTTTCGACTCCGATATACCTGACTCTCATCCCGAAGTAATCGCCGGATTCCCGGTAACTTTCGGGAGTGGCAAGGATATGGCCAAACTCTTCTAGCAGGCGGCAACGGAGCTCGGGAGGCGCCGTCCTGGCGAACCAGTCGCGCGTGAAGACAGGGCGGCCTACCTTGAGGACGAACTCCAGGGCCTTCAGGCCTTCAGGCTCTTCCGGAGTCCCCCAGAGGAAGTCATCGGGAAATCTCATCGCCGCCAGGCCGCACTTGATGGTTTCCGCGCCAACCGTGCCGTGCGACAGGACCATTTCTACAGCCTCGTCCAAAGGGTGCCCGCAGATCCTGGCTATCTCCGGGAACCTCCGGAGAGTCCCGTCCGTGATGGCTTCAAACGCCGCGAGGGAGTCCCCGGAAAGCCCGCCCATGTCCCTGAACAGGGCCTCCACGCCCTTCAGGTCGAGTCGCACCCCGCGGAAGGCCGGAAGGCTCTCGGGAGCGAAGTTCCTAATGAACCCGAAGAGCATCTCGTGAGGGGAGCCGGAAAGCCCCTCCACCCGAACGGCGTCCTCGTCCCTGCCTGTGTCCCTGAGCCAGCGCCCCACGGAACCCCAGCGCATCGCCGCCACGCCCGTCTGCCATCCCTGCCCGTCGCCGTTGAACCACACAGCCAGCTCCCCCGGGCTCCCGAACTCGTGGTCCAACAGGATAAAGGGCGCCTTCAAGGCGGTCGGGGCGGTCACTCCGCCGCCGTGCGGGCCATCGGAAACTGCGACCGGAGAATCCGCGCCGTCCGGGGATGGACCGTACGTAGCCTGATCGTGATCCTTCCAAATAGCTCGTCGCGGCGGAAGCTCCGGGCTCCCGCCGTGAAGAGCTTCGGCCACCTGTGCCCGGCGCCAGCGCGCCCTGTCATCCAGCGCGAGCAAGCCCCGGATGATCCTATCGACTGTCGGGGGGAGCCCATCGGGCACGGCGAGGCCGCGCGTCGTGAGTTCCCGCATGACCATGGCCAGCGGGTGCCCGTCCAGGGGGTGACGACCCGTCGCGGCCTCAAGGAGCACGGCGCCCAGGCTCCAGAAGTCCCCCCCGGTGCCTGCGAAGTCGGCGAAGCCCTCGGGGGCCGTGTAGAGCGCCGTGAAAGCCGCCCGGGTCAGTTTCATGGAGACGCCGGGAACGAGCGCAGACGAGATCCCGAAGTCGCACAGTGCCGGGGTGAGTGGGTCAAGCGATCTCAGAATGATGTTCGCGGGCTTGACGTCCCGATGCACAATCCCGCGGGAATGCAGGAGATCCAGCGTCCGAGAGAGCGAGTCCGCTAGCGCCAGGACGTCACTTTCCGGAAGCGGACCCTCGGACATATGCAGCGAGAGATCCCCCAGGGGAAGGTACTCCTGGATCTCGTAGCGGCGACCGGTCCCGCCGTCCGTCCCGCGCTCGAAGGTCCGGACTATCCCCTCCCCTAGATCGTCAGCGATCGCATCCAGACGGGTAGCTACTTCCTGGAGGTCGGCGGGAGCGAATCGCTCCAGCCTCAGCATCCGCTCGCCTTCAGTGGCCTCCAGCACATACAGATCCGCCTCGGAGCTCGCAGGGGGGAGCGGGCGGATCACCCGCATCCCCCGGAATACCCTTAACGCCAGAGAAGACAAAGGCAAGGACCCGTCCGTGACGGTCGAGTCGGCAGGGGGGGCCTTGACGGTCTCCGCAACGCCGCGGCCGGACGCGGAATCCGGCAAGGTTCCGCGATCAGGTACGTTCCCGGCTTCGGGGAGACCCGCATCCTCGGGCCTGGCCTCTCGATGGATTTCTGACATGCGACTTTCCCTGGCATTGACGTAAACAGAACTCATAAGGCTTCGGGGACTTGTGATCAACCTGCGGCGGCCAGCGCGTTCAGTTTGCCCTTGACGGCAAGCCGTCGCGCGCAAGATATAATAAATTCCAGGCGGAATCAGGATAGGGAGACATTCTACACGATTGTTGCTAACCTGAAATCCCGGAACTTCATTTGATAACACTACAAGGTTGCCTCATTCAATTTTTGGGCATAACTTATTAAAAATACTAAACTTAATCAACAGGCATTTCTCAGTAGCAACACTCCAGAGGCGACCGCCGGTTCCTCAAATACGAAACAAGTTGCCGCAGGCGGAACTGGAACCAGAATCGATCGGATCGACCTTGCGGTCTCCCGTGACCAGATATTCGTAGTAGCCATCCGGCATCGGCCGCCAGATCTTCATTTCTAAAACACGGCATCGTAGGAAGCCGGATCAAGTGTCCAGGATGGCGATCCGAGTTTTATATCAAGCAGAAGATGTGATTTATGATTTCGAAGTAAATGTGACTGGATACGGGCAATTAAAATAGTCAAAAATTCGCTTTTGTTTTGCTGTTAACGGAGAAATTATCCGTAAGCTACCTCTCTTCCGTATGGTTATAGTATTTAAAGTCAATAACAATTCATCTACTGTATATTGTTTAAATAATTTGTTTTCCCACATTGTCTCAAAAATGCTGGATAGAACTATTAAAGATAAAAAACATATGAAATATTTATTATTGAAAACTCTGGATCGACCTGTTCGCGGACGATAAAGACCTATTCTGCATTTGATGTTCCAAAATGCTTTTTCTACAATATCCCTTCTGCGGTAGTTTTTTAATGCATCTAAAGGATCCATATTATCATTAGCGATAAAAATGAACCAACCAGCCGTTGATAGTAGCCTTTTAAATTCATGACTTTTTAATGAGATATTATAGCCAATTTCCGATCGTATAGACTCTATGATTTCGACATATTTTAAAACTTCTTCATCGTTAATATAGTTTCCAGGATTATCTTTAATTTTATCATATGCATCAAGAAATTCTATCAAAAGTTTGTTGTGTATATCCAGTTGTTTATTTTGATCTAAAAAAATGTAGCTGTATAAATATTTTTTTAAGCAGCAAATTTTATAATCATTGCTTCCAGGCAACAAGAGCTTTTTCTTCTTGATATCCCAATATATTCTGTTTGTTGTTCCGTATATTGGCCCAGAAGCAGTATTAATACCAAAATTTGGATCTCTATAGATATGTTGATTTTGCTCTATTAGTTTTTGCTTCATTTTTGTTGTTCCAGGCAAAGCAATTATAAATGGAATTTTAGGATCATGGTTTATCAGGTATCCAAGATTATTGTTTGAGAAAAAACCTCGATCCATAGTCACTCCAAAAAAATTTTTGGAAACATACTCGAGATTCTGCAAGACATCAATTAATAGCGAAACATCATTCAGACTCCCACTATAAACAGCTGGATATACTGGGATTTTTGATTTTTGTGCATATAATAAACACAAGTTAATCTGCTTAAGATGCCTTAAAGTACTTGAAGGTTTTGGTTTGCCGTATTCAGCATATTCATTAAATTGTAAATAAGTACCGATGTTTGTTACATCGAAAGCTAAATATTCATTGTCATCTATATGGGAAGACCATTCATGATAAAACCTTTCTACATCTTTTTCTGAAATTTCAAATAATAATTCACTTGTCCGTGGGGATTCTACTGAAGCTGGACTGGCCATAGTGTCGAATAATCTAGCAAAGTGTGAACAATATTGAATTTCGCGTTTTTCGAGAATAAAGAAATGGATCAAAGTAATGATCTCTTTGTAAACTTCAGGAAAAACAGATTGTAAAATTTCAAATAATCCACTTTGTTTCATAAGGTGGGTTAATAAATATGTAGGTCCATAAACCTGAAATTCTGGATTATTTGGCTCATAATCATGAACGTCAGATAATGAGTTGGCATTTTCAACATTTAATTGATATTGATTGTTGTATGATATTGAAGCACTTGCTCCCAGAGACGAATTTTTTGTATTTCCAGTAGCAAAAATAATCGGATTTTGGACTGTGGGAGCTGAACTCAAGAAACTAGACTGGGAAGGCACCCATAAAAGTCCTGAATTAGAACGAGTCCATGTATTGTCATTTTCAAAACGTGTAACCGTCATCGCCGCCACGGCCACCACTCCCGGCATCGCAGCCTCCGGCATCGCAGCCTCCGGCATCGCAACCCCGGCCACCGCCCCCGAAAGCGGGGTCACAGGATCAGTTTTCTTCACCAACTTCTCTAGGTTCGACTCTTCAATAATATCAACAATATTGTTCAGTTGAAGGAACTCTCCCTCGCTTTGTTTTAAAGTAGATCCGTTAGCTTCTAACCAGGTGTAATAGTTACGATTAGGCACAAAACTACGAATTTCACGATGAATTCTACCCAAACAAGTTCCTTTTCTTTTGGGCAAATCTCTGTTAGGGACCCTATATGATGTTGAGCCATAGAGGTATTCGCCTGCCCTCAGTTTGCAGATATGTAGAAATGCCATCAAATCCTCCACGTAGTGATATACTCTACAGCACTACATGGAAAATGTCAAGAGCAATACTACACATATTTTATGTCGTTATTTTAGGGATTTAAGCATATATTTTGAATTTGCCAGAAAAAGCAGAGCAGTTATGTGTTTCTGGATTAATCTTTTAATATCGGGAAGTTACGTTTGAAAATCGAATGTTGAGTTATGTAGTACTGCAAATATTGTCTTAAGCGAGATTTCAGGTTGCTAAAAGATCAGAATTCAAAGCAATGTCAATAACTTAAGAAGAGCGAAGTCTGACAAGCAGCTGATATCATTAATAAAAATATCTAAAAAACTGTCGATTTCTGCCTTAAGTTGTTGACATTGGAATTCAGTAACCGTTCACGGGTTACCCATTTATTCCCCCGCCAAACGTCGCCCATGCCGCGGTCCCGACGCGCCGGGAATCCGGGACGCCCGCCGGCGGGACCCCGCTCCGAGGCCAGACCCGC
>JAISFS010000173.1 GCA_031263485.1 Deltaproteobacteria bacterium
GTCCCTATCGGGGCCGGGTTCCCTATCGGGGCCGGGTTCCCTATCGGGGCCGGGTTCCCTATCGGGGCCGGGTTCCCTATCGGGGCCGGGTTCCCTATCGGGGCCGGGTTCCCTATCGGGGCCGATCGCCGGGACGGAACCGGACGCCGAGCCGGGGGCTGACGCCGACGGCACGTCCCCGGTCCCCCCGGCCTCGTTCCCGTCCCTGCCGCCGTTCGCGGTCGCGTTGCCGTTCCTGCCGCCGTTGCCGTCGGCGCCGCCGGCCCGCTTGGCTCTCCTGCGGTAGCCTACGAAGAATATCGCGATGAGCGCGAGCACGAAGATCGAAAGCGTCCACTCGACGCCGGAGGAACTGAGGGAGGCGTCCTCGGCCGGGCTGGTCACGTTCTCCATCCTGAGTCCGCGCACGCTCTCGGCATCCGGCTCGTCGGGCGTCTCGTCCGCCGCCTCCTCGGGGGCGGGCTCGGCCTGATGCTCAACCTCGGGCCTGGGCGGGTTGGAGTCCATCTCGGCGCGGCGGTCGCCCAGATCCTTGATCGTCCGTTGGGCGTCCGTCACCTGCTGCTCAAGGCTCTTCTGGGCCATCCGTTCGACCGCGAGCCTGAATCCCGCGACGAGCTCGGGCGCCATCACGCCGGGGAGGGAGACGACGTTCAGGACCATCTGGTTCAGCATGGGGTTGTTGCAGGTGTGGTCGCAGCAGGCGATCCCGCGCTCAACGACGCTCGTCGCGTAGTCGGCCGCGAGCTTCCGGCGGACCTCCTCCGACGGGTCCCAATATCCCTTGCGCACGGTCTCCAGCAGGCGCCCGGTTATGGACTGGAACGCCCAGGGGTTGTTCGCGTCCATGAACTCCGGGACGCCCTCGCCGTACTTGTCCTCCACGTAGACCTCGTAGGTCTGGTCCCAGAGCCGGGAGTCCACGTCCTGCGGCACCGTCACCTGGAAGCCGAAGAGGTACTCCACGTACTTGGCCATCTCCAAGGCGCCCGCGTAGCCCTCCGCCTTCATGCCCCGGATCCACTCTGGGTTCAGGTACCTGGCCCGCGTCTCCGTCCCTATCATGGTGTCCAGTCCGACCATGGCCACCTTGCCGGGGGCGCGCTGGTCAAGGACGCGCGTTTCCGGCGCGGCGCCGTCCGACAGCGACGCGATCGCCTGGGCAAGCCCGCCCAGGTAGCCGTAGAAGTCGTCGTTGTCCAGGAGGCCGTACAGATGCGAACTCCTGGAGTGCCAGGCGATCTTGGAGCCGGCCAGGTTGAGTTCCAGCGGGTCGCGGGCCGGCTCGCCCCAGAGCTCGGCCCCGTAGGCGTAGCCCGTGTGCTCCCGGAACGCCAGCGCCACGTCGTCCGGATCGTCCCAGGTGCCCGACGACGAGACGGCGGACGTCACCCGGTTGCCGTAGTTGCCGGGCCGCTCGGAGAAGATCCTGGCCCGGGAGAGACGGTCGGCCTCCTCTCCGGAATAGCCGCGGGCGAGTAGCGCCCTGCGGTTTTCCCCGTCGTCGCGCGAGATGAAGTTCTCGATGTCGTCCTGGAGGGCGGCCAGGCGGATGGCCTCGTCCAAAAAGACGATCCTGTCCGGGAACTGATCCCGGTACAGCCCCGACGAGTCGATCGTTACGTCTATCCTGGGCCGCCCCAGCTCGCGGCCCGGTATGGGACGGACGCCCGTGACAATCCCCGAGGGGGCCCACTGGGGCTCGACGCCTATGAGCGCGAGCACCGTCGCCTCGTTCACGCACTCGTTGCGCATCGCCTCCGAGGCCCAGATGACCACCGAGACCTTGTCGGGGTACCCGCCGTGCCCGCTCACGTAGTCCCCGATCATCCGTTCGGCCGCCTCCTGGCCCAGCCGCCAGGCCTCGCGCGTGGGCAGCCTGGCCGTGGAGAGCCCGAAGAAGTTGCGGCCGGAAGGAAGCGCCTCGGGGTTTCTCGCCGGATCGTTACCCTCACCCGGCTCCACCCGTTTCCCGGAGAGCCCCCGCAGGATCCCCCTGAACTCGTTTTCCCCGGAAAGGTCGAGACGCCGGCCGTACTCCGGCACGTCCAGGCCCGGGTTCTCGCGGGCCATCACGGTTAGAAGCGAGTCGCGGGCTTCCCCCGCCGGGCTCGTCCCGAAGGTGTGGAGCCCGTAGGGCACGTCCGCCGTCTCCAGCGACTCCAGGTACGCCGCGAGTTCCTGGACCGCCTCCGGCCCGTCTATCGCGTCGAGGTGGAGGTCCCTCTCGAGGGCGAGCCCCGCGGCCAGCTCCCGGATCTGCGCCAGATACTCCCCCGCGGTCGCGGACTCCGTCTGCGCCGCCAGCCGGTAGGACTTCACGATCCCGGCCAGGGTCTCGTACTCCCCGTACTGACCCGCCGTCACGAGCGGCGGGATGAGGTGGTCCACCAGCGCCGCCCTGCCCCGGCGCTTGGCCTGGATGCCCTCGCCCACGACGTCCATGTTGTACGGGTATATGTCGGGAAGCGTGCCCATGAGCACCTCGGGCGGATCGGAGAGCGCCATGCCGGCCTGCTTGCCGGGCATCCATTCCAGGGTCCCGTGGGTGCCCAGATGCACGACCGCGTCCGCCTTCCAGACGTGCTCCAGCCACAGGTACAGCCCGAGGTACGGGTGGTGCGGGAAGATGAGCGGGGAATGGTAGACCTTCATGGGGTCCCCGTCCGCGGCCCGCGACCCCTGAGGCATGATGGCCACGTTCCCCTTGAGGATCACCGGCAGCACGAGCTTCCCGTCCATGGCCATGGCGGAGGCCTCCTCGGGAGGCCCCCACTGGTCAAGGACGCCGGTCCTGTACTCCTCCGGGAGCCTGTCGAAGAGCTCCCTGTACTCGGAAACCGGCCACAGGACGACGGTGCCGCCGCGCACGAGCGCGTCCAGCTCGCCGGGGGCCCAGCCGCCAACGTTGCGGCCGCCGTTCAGGACGAGCTCCTTCACCCGCCCCTCGTCCAGGGGCAGGGAATCGTCCACGGCGTAGCCTTCCGCCCTGAGCCGTTCCAGGATGCCGGCGAGGCTCCTGAAGACGTTCAGGTAGGAGGCACCTATGGACTGCTTGCCGGGCGAGTGGTTGTAGTAGATGATGGCGATCTTCTTCTCCGAGGCCGGTTTCCGGGCCAGCGCCGTCTGGCGCATGAGGCGCCTGGCCATATGCCTGGCGTGGTCCTCCATGACTTCCCAGCGGAAGACGAGGGAGCCCTGTCCCGTGCGCCCCTGCGTCTTCGCCAGCGCGAGGCTCGGCTCGATCGCCCCCGCGATCTCCGGGTTGCCGACGTTCCAGGCGAGCTCCTCCGTAGGGATGCCCTGAAGGCTCCCCCGCCACTCGTCCAGCGTCCTGTCGGTGAGGGTTATCGCGTTCACGACGGGGAGGCCCATGCCGTCCAGCGCCTTCAGGAGCCCCTCGTCGTTCATGAGGTAAAGCTTGAGGCTCAAGGACGCCACCGCGTCCACGCGGCACTCGCGATCCGCGTCCAGGAGAAGCGTCTCCACCATCGGCTGGTTGTCCCCGAAGACCGGCATCACGCCGAAGCCCTCGTCCTCCAGGACGCGCACAAGAGCGTCCAGCCCGGGCTTCTGTCCCCGCGTCAGCATGGTGTGCCAGAACATGAGGCCGAGCAGCGGCCTGTCCTCCGAGTGGCCGGGCCTCGCGCGGTACCATTCCAGATAGCCGTCCGCGTCCGCGAAGATGTCCGGGGCGTCGGGATGGTAGACGCCCAGGGCGGGAACCTCCTCCACCGGCCCGTAGTCGAGCCCGGGCGAGGCCTTGAGGCTCAGGATCCGGCGCACGGCGTTCAGGGCGTTGGATTCGGTGAGGAACATGTAGTAGCCGTCCGCGACGTCGTCGAAGACGTAGCCCGCGCCCGCGAGCGCCTCGTCGTCCGGGGACCCGCGCAGGGCGTATACCGCAACGCCGGTCTTCTTCGGGAGCCCGCGCTCGGATATCCAGCGGACGAGTTCCTCGTCCATGACGTCCACGATCACCGTCTCGCTCCTCGAGACGAACCGTACGGCATCGTCCCCGTCCCGGAGATCCGCGGACGAGAAGACCCTCACCGTCACGCCGTCCGGGAATTCAGCCCCGTCGACGGCCCGGTGGAGCATCCAGTTGTCGTTGTCGGAGCCGATGACGGAGACGTCGGCCGCGCGCGCTGGGGCGGCCGGCCACAGGGCGAACGCGGCTGCAAGCGCGGCGAGGGCGGCATGAAGGCCGGCCGCATGGCGCGCCCGGGGGGCGCGGTGTGAAGTCTCGCAAGGCATGGGGCAAGTCCTTGAAATGATCGCTGGTCCGCGAGAAGCCCTCACGCCAGGAATCTATCGCCTGTCAGGCACTTGGGAAGGGTCGGCAGACGCCGCGTCGGGCCCGCCGGCGGAGCGCGCCCCGTAGGAGATCGCGTTGCCGTCGCCATCGCGGATCGCGGTGCCGCCGTTCGCGATGCCGCCGCCGTCAACATCAACGCCGCCGTTCCCGCCGGCATTGCCGTTCGCGGTGCCGCCGCCGTCAACATCAACGCCGCCGTTCCCGTCTGAGCCGCCGGTCCCGCCTGCGGGCCTCCCGGCCCTGCGGGTCCTCCTGCGGTAGCCGGCGAAGAAGATCGCGAGAAGCGCGAGCACGAAGAGCGACAGCGTCCACTCCACGCCGGAGGAGCTGAGCGAGGTGTCGTCGTCGGAGCGGGTGATGTTCTCCATCTTGAGCCCACGCACGCTCTCCTGATCGGGCGTCTCCGCGGCGGGGGCGTCCGCGGCGGGCCGTGCCGGCGCCTCCGGAGTCGGGTGGTTGGAGTCCAGCTCCGCGCGGCGGTCGGCCAGATCCCTTATCGTCCATCGGTTGTCGTCGAGCTGCTGCTCGAGCGACATCCGTGCCATCCGCTCCACCGCGAGCTTGAACTCCGCCGCCAGTTCCGGCGCCATCACGCCGGGGAGGGAGATGACGTTCACGACCATCTGGTTCAGCGCCGGGTTGTTGCAGGTGTGGTCGCAGCAGGCGATGCCGCGCTCGATCACGCTCATCGCGTAGTCCACGGAAAGTTTGCGCCGCACCTCGTCGGAAGGGTTCCAGTAGCCCTTGCGCACGGTCTCGAGAAGGCGCCCGGCTATCGACTGGAAGGCCCAAGGGTTCTCCCGGTCCATGAATTCAGGCAGATCCTGGCCGTACTTGTCCTCGACGTAGACCTCGTAGGCCTGGTCCCAGAGCCTCGGGTCGACGTCCCGGGGCACGGTCACCTGGAATCCGAAGAGGAACTCCACGAAGTTCGACATCTGCACTGCGCCCGCGTAGCCTTCCGCCTTCATCGCCTCCAGCCAGGCCGGGTTCAGGAACCGCGTCCGCATCTCGGCGCCTATCGCGGCGTCCAGGGCGGTCATGTCGAGCCTGCCGTCGGCGCGCTGGTCGGCGACCAGCGTCTCGGGCGCCTCGCCCCCGGACAGCGAGGCGACCGCGGCGGCCAGCCCGCCAAGATAGGCGTAGAAGTCGTCGTTGTCCAGGGTCCCGAACAGGTGCGAGCTCATGGAATGCCAGGCGATCTTCGAACCAGCGAGGTTAAGCTCCAGGGAGTCGCGCGCCGCCTCGCCCCAGAGTTCCGCCCCGTACGCGTAGCCAGAATGCTCCCGGAACGCCAGGGCCACGTCCTCCGGGTCGTCCCAGGTGCCGGAGGAGGAGACGGCGTCCGACACGCGGTTCCCGTAGTTGCCGGGCTTCTCGGTGAAGATCCGCGCGCGTGAGAACCGGCCCGCGTCCTCCTCGGAGTAGCCGCGGGCCGTGAGCGCCCGGCGGTTGGCCTCATCGTTTATGGCGATGAAGTTCTCGACGTCGTCCTGGAGGGCCGCCTGGCGGATGGCGTTGTCCAGGAAGATCAACCTGTCGGGAAAAAGATCGCGGTACACCCCGGTGGTGTCGACGGTGACGTCGACCCTGGGACGGCCCAGCTCCCTGCCCGGAACGGGACGGGTGCCCGTGACGATCCCCGAGGGCGCCCACTGCGGTTCCACGCCTACGAGCGCGAGCACGGTCGACTCGTTCACGCCCTCGTTGCGCATGGCCTCGACTGCCCAGATGACAACGGCCGCCTTGTCGGGGTACTCGCCGTGCTCGGCGAGATAGTCCCCGACGATCTTCTCCGCGGCCTCCCTGCCGAGCCGCCAGGCCTCGCGCGTGGGGAGCCTGTTCGGGGAAAGGCCGTAGAGGTCGCGGCCAGTCGGGAGCGCGTCCGGGTTGCGGGCCGGGTCGTTTCCGGGGCCCGACTCCACCCATCTTCCCGACAGCGCCCCCAGGAGCCCCGCGAACTCGTTTTCGCCCGAGGCCTCAAGCCTCCGGCCGTACCCGTCCGCGTCGAGGCCCGGGTTCCCGCGGGCCATCGCGTCCAGAAGCGAGTCCGCCGCCTCCCCGGCGGGGCTAGTCCCGAAGGTGTGGAGCCCGTAAGGCACCTCCGCCGTCTCCAGATACTCCAGGTACTCGGAGAGCGCCCGGACCGCCTCGGGGCCGTCCAGCGCGCCGAGGCGAAGATCCTTGTCGAGCGCGATCTTTGAGGCCAGCTCCCGGATCTGCGACAGGTATTCCCCGGCGGTGGCGGAATCCATCGCCGCGGCGCCGCGGTAGGACTCGATCAGCCGCGCCAGCTCCGCGTATTCCCGGTAGGCCCCCGCCGTCACGAGGGGCGGGATGAGGTGATCGACTATGACCGCCCTGCCGCGGCGCTTGGCCTGGATCGCCTCTGCCACGACGTCCATGTTGTAGACGTAGACGTCGGGAAGCGTGCCCAGGAGCACCTCCGGCGGATCGTGGAGCGCCATGCCCGACTGCTTGCCGGGCATCCATTCCAGCGTCCCGTGGGTGCCCAGATGGACCACGGCGTCGGCCCCCCAGACGCGCTCCAGCCACAGGTACGCCGCCACGTACTGGTGGTGCGGGTAGATCAGGGGATCGTGGTAGAGCCTCATGGGGTCGTCCTCCATTCCCCGGGACGGCTGCGGCATGACGGCCAGGTTCCCCCTGACGATGACCGGCAGGACGATCTTCCCGTCCCTGGCCATGACGGAGGCCTCCCCCGGAGGGCCCCACTGTTCCAGGACCTTTTCCCTGAACTCCGCCGGGAGGGAATCGAAATGCTTCCCGTATTCGGAAAGCGGCCACAGGACGACCGTGCCGCCGTCTATCATGGCGTCCAGCTCCCCGGGGGCCCAGCTGCCCACGTTGCGGCCGCCGCGCAGGACGAGCCCCTTCACCTCGTCCTCGTCGAGCGGCGGCTCGGAATCCACGGCGTATCCCTCTGCCCCGAGCCTCGCGGCGATGTCGGCGATGCTCCGGAAGACGTTCAGGTACGCCGCTCCGATGGCCTGCTTGCCGCGGGAGTTGTTGTAGTAGAGGATCGCCACCTTCTTCTCGGAGGCGGGCTTCCTCGCGAGCCCGACGTGGCGCATGACGCGCCTCGCCATGTGCCTGGCGTGGTCCTCCATGGCCTCCCAGCGGTAGACGAGCTGGCCATGCCCCGCGCCGTCCCCCGTCCTGCCCATCGCGAGGCTGGGCTCGATGGCCCCGGGGATGTCGGGGTTGGACAGGTTCCAGAAGACCTCCTCCGCCGGGATGCCGACGGGGCTCCCCCTCCACTCCTCGACGGTCTGCGCCAGGAGATAGACGGCGTTGAAGACGGGCACGCCCAGATCCTTCACGGCGTCCAGCAGTTCCGCGTCTTCGGTCACGAACCTCTTGAGGCTCAGGGACGCGACGGCGTCGACGCGGCTTTTGCGGCCGCCGTCCATGAGGATCCTCTCGATTATCGGCAGGTTGTCCCCGAAGGCGGGCATCACGTTGAAGCCCTCGTCCTCCAGGACGCGCACGAGCGGGCCCAGCGCCTGACTCTGCCCTCCCGCGAGGAAGAAATCGGAGAACATGAGCCCCAGCCACGGCCTGTCCCCCGAAAAGTCCGGCCGGGTCCCGTACCACTCGAGGTATGCCTCCGGGGTTGGGAACCGGGCCGGTGCGTCGGGATGGTAGACGCCGAGGGTCATCACCTCCTCCGGCGGCCCGTACTCCAGACCCGGCGCGATCCCGAGGCTCAGGATCCTTTTCAAGGCGTTCAGGGCGTTGAGCTCGGTGAGGTAGCCGTAATAGCCGTCGGCGACCTCGTCGAAGACGTAGCCCTCGCGCCTGAGCGACTCGTCGTCCTGCGACTCGCGCAGCGCGAAGAGCGCGGGGACGGGCCTGCCCGCGAGCCCCCGCTCGCGCATCCAGGCGGCGTGCCTGGCGTCCATGACGTCCACGACCACGGCGTCGCTCCCGGAGACGAACCCGGCGGCCTCGCTTCCGTCCGCGAGATCCGCCAGGCTGAAGACCCTCACCGTAACCCCGTCCGGGAAGGCGGCGCCGTCAACTGCCTGGTGGACCAGCCAGCTGTCGGTATCGGAGACTATCACGGACACGTCGGCTGCCCGCGCGGAGGCTGCCGCAGCCAAGGCGAGCGCCGCGGTTGCCAGGGCGGCCAGGGCGGCGGAGACGCCGAGGGCGGCCGGGCGGGCGGCCTTCGGGAGGCGGGTCCCGCTGGCGGGCGGGGACGGGGCGTGAGGCATTGGTCAGTCCTTGGGATGGCCGATTTCGCACGGCGCCGGGGAGACCGGCGCGGGTTCGCCGGAAGGGATCGGCCCGCCGGAGGCCG
>JAISFS010000178.1 GCA_031263485.1 Deltaproteobacteria bacterium
CATTGGCATCCTTGCGCTAAAGCCTTAAACCATTGCACAGCTGCGCACCCTTTACCCAGATACTCGGCCCTCAAATGACTGCCAGGAGGTGAGGGAGGGGGTTTTTGCAGTGGAATCAAGATTCGACAGGGAGGGTCAGAGGGGAAGGTGGGCCGTGTCGATCATGTTGCCGTGCCTCACCCGCCCTGGGCGGCTCCCCGAAAGCATCGCGTTCCTGCGCTCTCGGGGGTGTCCGGTCAGTGTCCCCCGCTTGTCTTTGCCCGATGCCTGGCCTATAATGGACAAAATCGGGCCGAGTCTGAAGTTCCTTCGGTTGGTCCAGCCTCCCAGTGCTTGGCCTCAAAGGGTCTGATATGATGGTAACCGTACCCGTTGTCTGGGATTGACAGTCCAGCGATGCCCCTATACGGTTGCCTCCGCCGCATCCGGCCCTTCACCATGAATCCTCGGGAGCCTGTCGCATAAATGGGGTTGACGAAATGCATGAGGATGAATGCGGAAGACATGAATGACGCCACCGTAATAAGTCGGCGCGGGATTCATGATGAAAAGTTGGATGGGGAAACGGCGGTCCAATCAGGATGAATGGCAGTCATGCCCCTATAATTGGTATGTCTTACAAACTCTTAAGCATACATGAGGCCAACGTCAGGGGGCGTTGCCTCTATCGTGTTGCCTTTCCGACTTATTACGGTTCCGTCATGAATGCGGAAGACATGAATGCGGAAGACAAGGGATAACCCCTCCGCAACCGATTGATTCATGGCAATGCCGTTGCGGTCTATGCGACAGGCTCCTGGCCGGCTCATTGCGGAACCCGCATGGGGGCGGACCGTATGGGCACTTGCGCTCGTCCCCTGGAAACCATAAAATCAACGACGCCTCTGGCTATCAGATCATGGTACGCAAGCATATTTCAGGTTACGCTTCGCTTTCGGGATGCCGCCCGCACCATTTTAAAGCGAGGGACTCTGCGGGGGAATCATGGAACGGAAAGAGTTGCGGTTAGGCGATCCGACCTTTCGAGAAATCCGAGAGAGGAACATCGTTTACGCCGACAAGACCGAATATATCCACAAGATGATTAACCTGTCCAAGTGCTGTTTTTTGTCCCGGCCAAGGCGGTTCGGCAAGACGCTCCTGATTAAGACCATCGATGAACTCTTCCGGGGCAACCGGGAGCTTTTCGACGGCCTGTGGATTGGCACAAAAAACAGATATGCATTCGATAGGCATCCGGTCTTGAGATTCAACTTGTCATTTGCCGAAATCAAAACCGCTCAGGATCTGGTTGACAGGATCAAGCGCGAATTGGTCAAGGCGGCGAATCGTGAGGGAGTGACATTATCCGTCAATTCGTACGATGAGATGCTATATGACCTTCTGTATGGCCTATACAGGAAGCACGGGGTCGATACGGTCGTCCTCATCGACGAGTACGATGCCCCGGTGGCAAGGCACATATCGGACAAGAAACTCGCCTCGGACAACCGTGAAGTCCTGCATGATTTTTTCGGGGCTATAAAAACCAATGGCGAATACATCCACTTCGCCCTTGTCACCGGCATCACCAGGTTCGCCATGACCGCCATGGACTCCGGCCCGAACAATTTCAAGGACATCTCACTGATGCCTGAATTCTCCGGGATCTGCGGCTTCACCGTCGAAGATCTGGACAGCCTTTTCGAAGACAGGTTCGACGATACTCTGACGAACCTTAAGGAAAATGGGCAAATCGGACAGGATGCCGATCACGATGCTCTGAAACTGAAGATCCTCGAGTGGTACGACGGCTACAACTGGCTGGGGACCAAACGAGTGCTGAATCCCTTCTCGATACTCAATTTCTTCAGCGATAAGGTTTTCGACGAGTACTGGCCGTCGTCCGGGATCCCTACCCATCTTTCCGCCCTCGTGAGGGAAAAGCCCCTGGAGTTCATCCAGCCTAAACTGGACAGCTATACCACCAAGCAACTAAGGAAAGTGGAGCTCCACAGCCTCACGCCAATCCCGATCATGTTCCACAGCGGCTATCTGACGATCGACGGGAAAACCCGCAAGGAAGTCAAAAAAGACGGCAGGACGTTCACCGTCGACGCCTTCACGTTCAGGACCCCGAACCTGGAAGTGGATCTCAATTACCGGGCGTCATTCTTCACCGACGCTTTCGGCCTCGACGAAGGGTATTTCAACGACTTCTCCGAGAACTTCCCGAAAGCCCTGTTGAACAGGGACTCGGAAGAAGTCGTCAGGCTGACGCACGGCCTGCTGGCCGCGGTCACGTACTGGCATCACCTGCCGTCGGAAAGGTATAACCATTCCGTGCTCCACGCGTCCTTCCTCGCCGCCGGGATCGAGGTCCTGAGCGAGGTGTCGGGCGGCCACGGCCGGTCGGACATAGTCGTGTTCCTGGACGGCAGGGTCCGGGTCGTGATCGAGCTGAAATACCGCCAGGCGCGCGGGAAGGCCGACGGCGCGGACAATGCCGGAAATGACCTCTCGTCGGCCCTGGACGACGCGGAAAAGTCGATGAGGGAGGGCGACTACCTGGCCGCCCACAGGATGACCGCTACGGAGATGATACCCGTGGCCCTGGCGATCCGCGACAGGGACGAGGTGGCGGCTCGCTTTCTTGACTGAGCCGCAAGGCGGTCGGCGGCTTCCGGATGGCCCCCGGAGGGGAGCTCTGACGGAGCTTTCGGAGCTCCCGCGGTCCGGGGCCGACGTGTCAAAGCCAAGGCGCCTCCCCTCTAGCTTGAGCGTCGTTGTTCGCTTTTCGGCGGACCCGGTGAAAGGAACCCCTCCCTTCCTCTTCTCCTCTGACCCGGCGAACCGTCCGGCGGGCTCCCGCCGATGAACCGCCCGGCGAAATCCCGCCGGCGAACCACCCGGCGAACTCCCGCCGGCGAACCGCGAGAGCCTTGGGCATCGGGACGCTCAGGGCCAAGATCGGAACGCCGCGCTCCTTCCCGGATCCTTCGAATTCGGAAGGCCCGGCCCCTACAGGGGCTGGCGCTTGCTGTTCCGGTTGACCCGGCGCCTGGATCGTGCCGTTGCCGCCGGGGACCGCAGGGACCTCCAGCCCGCCGTCCGGAGTGTCCGACGCCATAGCGATCCTGCGCTCCAGGATCGCGTGGTTGCGCCCGCGCCCGAAGATCCGGCGGCGATTCACGGGGATCTCCACGAACAGGTCCCCCGGCGGGGCGCCTTGGCTCCCCAGGTCGCCATTGCCCTGGCAACGGAGGCGGCAACCGGCCTTGATGCCTTGGGGAATCTTCGCCGTCATGCACTAGCATCGCCTGAACCGGCCCCGGCTAAGGGCTTTCGGAAGAGCCTCCGGCGGACAGGAGCCAGACTCGGGCATGGCCGGTCGGAGGGACTTGGAGACGGGCTGGGGCAAGGTTGGAGAGGGGTGTCGCCAGAGTCGGAGGACGGCAGGCGCACGCCGGAGCGCACGGTCGGGCACGTCCCTGGCGGTTGCGGTGTTCTTGCCCTGAACGGGCCCCCGCGAGCGGGTACCCGAACAAGCGGTCGCGCAAGGGGGCCCTGCCGGCGCCAGGCGCTTCGGCGGGACCTCCGGGCATCGTCATGGGCGAAGCCGCCTTAACCCCTCTCGAGGTCCCGGGGACACGAGGCCATTGCGGCAAACAGGCCGCCTCAGGCCGGTGGACGTGCCAGAAACGCGGCGTGGAACCCGACCGTTCCCGTCGGAAACCCGGCATCGGACGGCGGTTCCAGGCTGAGGGCGAGGAACACTTCCTGAGGGATTCCCGCGTGGACAAGGCCCGGACGGTTCATGAATCCGAAGCGGCCGTAGTAAGCCGGATCGCCAACCAGGGCGCATCCGCGGCCGCCGATGTCCTTTACGCGCGAAAGGCCGGCCTCAACCAGCCGGGAGCCGATGCCCATCCTCTGCCTCTCCGGCTGCACCGAGACGGGGCCCAGGCCGTACCATCCCGACGTGCCGTCGGAAATCGCCAGCGGCGAAAACGCTATGTGCCCCGCGACTTTCCCGTCCAGTTCGGCCACAAGCGATACGGAAAGGGCTCCGGCGTCCCTCAGCTCCGAGATGATGAATTGTTCGGTGTGCTGGCTGAAAGGGTGGTTCTGAAAGGCCAGCCTGGTCAGCTCGGAAATCAGCGGGATGTCAATCGGGCGTTCATCCCTCACAAGCAGGGTATCCATCTTTACTCCAGGATCTCCCCAGGCGTTGGGGGGTTGCGGGCAGAGAGGTAATGTCAGGCACTGAGCGGCGCTCAGATCTTTGTCAAGCTCTAAGATGACAAAGAACTAATAATTTTATCTATCTATCGATATATTGTCAAGTGATTTTTTTCCGGGACAGTGGCCGTTCAGGGTATCCGTTTCCTGCGCTAAGTCCTTCCGTCACAAGCTTTTGCCGCCTTCCACCGCCGCGCCCCGGCGCTTCGCCTTCTCTTCCGATGTTCTCCATGCCCGTCTCCATGTGAAGATGCCCTAAACAAACGCGTTCGAATTGAACCAGTGAATTTCAGCATTCTGGCGGCGTTTGCTTGTACCATATGCTTCGCCTGCCTCATCCCCCTGTTTTTCCCGCTTCCCGCTCTCCGCTCTCCGCTCTCCGCTCTCCGGTCTCCGGTCTCCGCTCTCCGGTCGACCGCCTTCGACTCTTTGCAGCACCCATTCTCCCGTCTCCCCGCTCACAGCTTTCCCGCTTTATCATCTTCCCGGCTTTCGGTCTGACCGGCCTTCTCAGTTTCCCGCCATTCGGTATTCCGGTCCATCGGGCGACTCGGTCTCTTCCAGGAGCTTCCGAGCAGGCACTCCAGGACCTGGTTCGAGGTTTTATTTACATGAAAAAAGCGCCGGGCCGTGCGGCGTCTTGTCGGAACCCGGCTGCGGCCCGGTCCGGACGGCCCGATTCTGTAAACCTTATTTTGTAACGGTAGATTTTCCCCGGGCCTGCTGTTGACGGGCGGAGCCGGAAGTGATAATTAACATAACGCTGTTATCCAATTTGCCGGGGAACGATTCCCGACCGGAGGCGCCTGTGGGAGAGACGGGACGGGTCGGCCGCAGGCCCAACAAGATCGTGACGGAACGCACCCGGGAACTCATCATGGACTCGGGCCGGAAGGAGTTTCTGAACGTGGGTTACCAGAAGGCATCGCTGAGGGCCATCGCGAGGAACGCCGGGCAGACCACGGGCGCAATCTACGCGCATTTCCGCGACAAGAGGGACCTGTTCGACGCCCTGACAAGGCCGGTCACCGATGTGCTGGAGGCCATGTTCGTGGAGGCGCAGGGCGAGCACTTCGGGCTCGTGGAGACGGGGGAGGCCCACAGGAGCCTGGAACTGTCCACCGAGAAGCTCCGGATCTTCATGGGCTACATCTACGACAACCTCGACAGCTTCAGGCTCCTCTCCGCCGGGGCGGAGGGGGCGTCCGTCGCGGACTTCATCCGTCGGCTGGTGGACCTGAACACCGCCGGTACGGTCGAATACCTCAAGGCCATCCGGGACGCCGGCGGGAATCCGGGAGCGCCGGATCCCGAGATCCTCCACATCCTCACCACATGCTACTTCACCGCCGCCTTCGAGCCGGTGGTCCGAGGCATGACCAGAGGCGAGGCGGAAAGCTACATCGAGACCATCGCCCGCTTCTTCAACGCTGGCTGGGAATCCCTCCTGGATTTCGGCGGCCCCCCGACGGGCCCCCCGGCGGGCCCGTCCGGCAATGAAAGCGGACCGTCTGGAAAGGCAAGCGGTGCGCCCGGAAAGCCCGGAGGTCCGTCCGGCGAGGCAGGCGGCGTGTCCGGCGAGGCCGGCGGCGCTTCCGGCGAGGCCGGCGGCGCGTCCGGCGAGGCAGGCATCGCGTCCGGCAACGCAAAACGGGACAGGGGAAAGCGACCATGACGCCGGACGCCTCGAAAACGTCCCCGCTCCGGACGCTCATGCGGCTCGCGGCGCCCTTCCGGGGGAAGCTCGCTGCCTCAATGGCGCTGTCGACCGCCGGCGTGGCCGCAGGGCTCGCCCCGTACGTGATAGTCGCCTGGATGATCCGCATGGTCCTCGAGGACGACAGGCGCCCGGGCGCGCTCGTGCTCCTGGCCCTGGCGGCAGCGGCCGCCCAGCTCCTGAAGGTCGCGCTCGCGGCCGCGTCCGCCGGCCTCTCGCACCGCGCGGCATTCGGGATCCTGGAAGCCCTGAGGGAAGCCATGGCAGCGAAGATGTGCCGCCTGGATCCGGGCGAGGCGGCCGCGAGGAACTCGGGGCAGTACAAGGCGCTCATGGTGGACGTCTCCGAGCGGATAGAGCTCCCCCTGGCCCACCTGATCCCGGAGGTGTCGGCGGATCTCATGGCGCCTCTTGCCGCCCTCTGTTATCTCGCGTGGCTGGACTGGCGGCTGGCCCTGGCTTCCCTCGCCACGCTGCCGGCGGGGGCTCTCAGCTACTGGATGATGACGAGGGACTACCGCGCGAGGTTCGGCAAGGTGAGCACGGCCGTGCGGAGGACTGACTCCGCCGCGGTCGAGTACGTGACGGGGCTCGAGGCGATCAGGGCCTTCAGCCGCGGAAAGGGATGCTACGCGAGGTTCCGGGAAGCGGTCGAGGCGGCAAGGGACGCCCAGCTGGAGTGGTGCCGGGCCACGGGGTTCTGGTACTCGCTGGGCGTGAACGTCGCCCCGGCCACGCTCACCGCCCTCCTGCCCCTGGGGATCTGGCTCCACGCGTCTGGCTCGCTGGATCCGGCTGCCCTCGTCGCGGCGGCGCTCCTGTCGCTGGGCCTGGCGGGGCCCCTCCTGTCCGCGCTGGAGTACACCGACAGCCTGGCCATGGTGGGGGACGCCTTGAACGAGGCGGGCGCCCTCCTGGGCGCCCGGGAGTCCGGGAGGCCCGCCTCCTCGGCTCCGCCAACGGGGGACGGCGCCTCGCTGGAGAGGGCCCGCTACGGCTACGCCTTCGGGACCCCCGCCCTGGAGGGGCTGGACCTGGCACTGGCGAAGGGGACGGTGACTGCCCTGGTGGGGCCGTCCGGCGGCGGCAAGTCCACCGCGGCAAGGCTCCTGGCCGGGCACCTGGACCCCGACTCTGGCAGGGCGGTCATAGGCGGCGCGGACGCGATGACCCTGAGCCTGGAAGCCCAGGCGAGGCATGTCGCGTATATGGCTCAGGAGAGCTGGCTCTTCGACTGGACGCTCATTGACAACATCCGCCTGGGCCGGCCGGCCGCTTCGGACGCCGAGGTCCGCGAGGCGGCCGGTCTGGCAGGTTGCCGGGGATTCATCGAAAGCCTCCCGGACGGCTACCTGACCATGGCCGGCGAGGGCGGGAGCCGTCTGAGCGGCGGGGAGCGCCAGAGGGTGGCGCTGGCAAGGGCGGCACTCGCGGGGAGCCCCGTCCTCGTGCTGGACGAGGCGACGGCGTATGCCGACCCGGAAAGCGAGCTCGCTATCCTCCAGGGCGTGGCGAAGCTGGCCGAGGAAAGGACGGTCCTGGCCATCGCCCACAGGCTCTCGACCTCGGCAGGGGCAGATCTCATCGTCGTCCTGGACCGCGGCCGCGCGGTCGCGGCGGGGACGCACAAGGAGCTCCTGGAAAGCTCGCCGCTGTACGCCTCCATGTGGGCCGCCCACGTTTGGGAGCCGGACCCGGCCAGCGATACGGAAGCCGGTCATGAGGCGGAGGCCGACGACGGGGCCAAGGCCAGCGCCGGAAAGTGGGCCGAGTCGGGTTCCGGCGGCGCGGCAGTTGCCGGATCCGATGGCGTTGCAGATGCCGGTCACGAACGTGCGGCCGATGGCGGATCCGGAGGCAAGCCGATGCCGGCGTCGCAGGATGCCGGAAGGAATGCGGCGGCGCCCGGAGCCGAAGCGGCCGACGGGGCGGAAGGAGGTGTCCCGTGCTGAAGGTGCTGAGGAGGGTCATGGCCCTGGCCGGGCCGTGGAAAGGCGCCCTCAGGGCGTCCCTGGCGTTAAGCCTCGCGAGGGGAGTCTTCGGAGCGATCCCCGTCGTCACGCTCATCGTAGTGTTCCGGGCCCTCTGCGAGGCCAGCTCGTCGGGTGGGGCGTACGGCGGGCCTGCGCCGCTAGCTGTCCTGGGGATCCTCATGGGTGGGCTGGCGGTCCAGACCGCGCTCGGGCACTGGTCGCTGGCCCTGAGGCTCAGGGCCAACTACAGCCTGTTCGCCGAAGCGCGGCTGAAGATAGGGAGGACGCTCTCCCGGGTCCCTTCCGGGTGGCTCAACGCCCGCCGCCTGGGCGAGGCGAGCGCGGCCGCGACCACCACCCTGGCCGATGCGGAGACCCTGTCCCTGGCGCTCGCGGACAGGATCCTGGGAGCCCTGTTCCAATCCGTTGCGGCCGCGGCGGCGCTCGCGGCGTTCGAGCCCGCGGCGGGCCTGGCGGCCCTTGCGGGAGCGGCCGCGGCACTTGCCGTGCATCTTCGTCTGGACGCCCGTTGCCGCTCGCTTTCGGAGGCGAGGCAGGCGGCCCAGTCGGCCCTGGTGGCGAAGGTCCTCGACTTCGCGCGGGGGCTGGCCACCGCCAGGAGTTTCGGCGTCGGAGGCGCGGCGCGGCGCTCCCTTTCCGGCGCCGCAGCCGGGAGCCGTTCAGCGAACGTCCTTCTGGAGCGGGCCATGAGCCTCCATTCGGCCCTGTGTCAGGCGGCGTTCAAGCTGGCGGCGGGGGCGCTCGCCGTCTGGGCGGCCTGGCGCTTCGCCTCGGGGTCGCTCGGCCCGGAGGACTGCGTGACCCTGCTCGCGGCCTCCTTCATGGTCTTCGCCCAGGCTGAGGGCATCGGCGGCATGGCCGCCTTCCTGAGGCTGGCGGACAGGTCCCTGGAAAGGGTCGAGGCCGTGGAGAAGGCGCCGGTCATGGCCGAGGGCGCGGAGGTTCCCGGGCTCCCGCCGCTGGGGGCGGAGTTCGAGGACGTGAGCTTCAGCTACCCGGGGGAGCCACGTCCCGCGCTGGACAGCGTGAGCTTCGAGATCGCCCCCGGAAAGCTCACGGCCCTGGTGGGCCCTTCGGGAAGCGGCAAGTCCACGGCGGCGTTCCTTCTGGCCCGCTTCCACGACCCCGACGGGGGACGCGTGCTCCTGGGCGGCAAGGACCTCCGCGACATGTCGACCGAGGGCCTCATGGCGAGCCTCGCGATAGTCTTCCAGGACGTGTGGCTCTTCGACGGGACCGTATTCGACAACATCGCCTTCGGGCGCGCCGGGGCGACCGAGGCGGAGGTACGCGAGGCCGCGGAAAAGGCGCGGATCCACGACTTCGTGGCCTCCCTCCCCCGCGGCTACGGGACCCCGGTGGGAGAATGCGGCGCGAGGCTCTCCGGGGGAGAGCGCCAGCGCCTCTCCATCGCGAGGGCCATCCTGAAGGATGCCCCCGTGATCGTCCTGGACGAGGCCACCTCGAGCCTGGATGCTGAGAACGCCCGGGACGTCATGCTGGCGATAGGCGAGCTCACCCGCGGGAAGACCGTGCTGGCCATAGCGCACCAGCTGTCCACGGCGAGGCGCGCCGACCGCGTGGTCGTCCTGGACCGGGGGCGCGTAGTCCAGCGCGGCACCCCCGGGGAGCTTGCCGCCCGGGACGGGGTCTACAGGCGCTTCGCGGAGACGGGGGCCGCGCTCGCGGGATTCCGTCTGGGCGGTCGGAGGGCGGAAGGATGAGCGGACGTGGAGAGGGCAGGGCAATGGACCTCACACCCGGCGACGCGAGGCAGGGCCCAGGCGTGTCGACCGGGCGCATCGGGGCAAACGCCCCGGCAGGGCACGCCAAGGCAGGCGTTTCTGGCGGATCCGCCGAGGCAGGCGTTTCTGGCGGGCAGGCCGAGGCCAGGGTCCCGGCAGGGCACGCCGAGGCCGGCGTTTCGGTCGGGAGCGCCGAAACCGGCGTTTCGGTCGGGAGCGAGGCAATCGCACACGGCTCCTTGGGAGCGCGGGACGTCTGCGCGGCTTCCGTAGCGTCGCTTCTCATCATTTTCGTCCAGCTCGGGACGAGCGCACTGACCATGCCCTTCGCCTTCGTGAACCTTGCGCTCTCCCCCGGCCTTGCCCTGCTGGCGAACGGCCACCTTTTCGTGCTGGTCGCCCGCAGGATAGGTCGCCGGGGGCCCTTCATGATACTCATAGCCTTCGAGTCCCTGGCTTACGTCCTGGCCGGCTACTGGTACGAGGCGCTTTACCTCCTGCCCCTGGGGGTCGCGGGCGAGGCCCTGATGGGGAAGGGCGGCTACGGCCGTCTCCGGCGGATAGTCGGGCTGTGGGCCGCCTACGGCTTCATGGGCGCCGGCGTGAATGTCCTGCCGGTCCTGGCGGCCCGGGACGCCTTCGCTGGAAGGGCCGTCCGCGACGGCCTGGATCCGGCTTACGTCGAGACGTATTTCGAAATGTTTTCCAGCCTGCCCTTCGTCCTTGGGGCCGCCCTGTTCGGCGCGGCCATGGCCTATGCGGGCGCGAGGTCGGGGGCGCGGCTCGCCAGAAGGCATCTCGGACCCTCCGGACTCGAGGCCGCGTGCGGGACCGAGGCCGCCCGCGCGGGCGGGGAGGGCTGAAGCCTTGACGCCCCTGGTGAGGATCTCCCCCGTCGGAAAGCTCTGCGCCTTCGCCATGGCGGCGGCAGGGGCCGAGCTCGTCCATGGGGCGGAGGGGAGGCTGGCCCTGATAGGGGCAGCGGCTATCCTGCTCGCCGTCCAGGGCCTCGCGCGGCGGGCCCTCATCTACCTGGCCTTCTGCGCAGCGGCCCTCTCCCTGCTGGAGGCCGTGAAGGCCCTGGCCCTTGCGGGGATCAGCCTCTCGCCCTTCTACCTCTACGCGGCCCTCAGGCTCGCGGCGCCCGTCATGACAGCCGAGGCCCTGGCCAGGACCGAGCCCGGGGAGATCGTTGCCCTCATGTCCTCCGCAGGCCTTGGCCCCAGGGCACGGCTGGCGGCCCTGGTGGCCTTCAGGGCCGTCCCCGCGGTCCTCCGCGAGGTTCAGGCGGTCCTGGAAAGCCTCAGGAGCCGCGGATCCCTGAGCCTTCGGGGGGCCCTCGCACGGCCCCTCGGGACCCTGGAGGTAGCTACTGTCCCGGTATTCCTGCGCCTCCTCACCGTCTCGGACCAACTGGCCGCCTCCGCCCAGGCCCGAGGCGCAGGCCGACCGGGCCGCGTGGAGAGCCTGCGTCCCGTGAGGCCGGGCGGGGCGGAACTCGCGCTGCTGGGCCTGCTCGCGGCCGGCGTCCTGGCGACCGCCGGACTGGCGGGCGCGGGAGCCCCGCCTCCCGCCGGTGCCGTCATTGACTCTGATGTCCCCGATGTCCCCGATGTCTCCGCCTCGGTCATCTCCGGGCATGACGAAGCCAGCTCCGCGTATGGCGAAGTCATCTCCAAGCTTTATGCAGTCAGTTCCGCGTATGGCGAAATCAGCTCCGCGTATCGCGAAGTCATCTCAGAGCATGGCTCGGTCGTCTCCGCGCATGCCGCAGGCGCCCCGGCAAATGGCGTCCTCGATCCCGCCGCGCCAGACCCCGACTTCGGCGGCGTCAGCAGGCACGCCTCAGGCGTCCTCGGCATCGCACCCGAGCCCGGCACGGACGGACTCGACACCGCAGTGATCCGTTGCTCTGCCTCGGTCGCCCACTTCCCCGAGGCACCGGAATGATCCGCATGGACGGGGTGTCCTTCAGCTATCGGGGAGGCGGCACCGCGCTCCGGGAAGTGGACCTCCGGGTGGGCCCGGGCGAGCTCGCGGTCCTGACCGGTCCCTCCGGGAGCGGCAAGACCACCGTGGGCAGGGTGATCAACGGCCTGGCGGGCGGCTTCTACCCCGGGACCCTCGCGGGGGAGCTCCGCCTGGCAGGGAGGTCCGCCGCCGCGCTCGCCCCCTGGGAAAGGGCGGCCCTCGCGGGAAGCGTCTTCCAGGACCCCTGCGGCCAGTTCGTGGCGGAGACGGTCTTAGGCGAGCTCGCCTTCGGCTGCGAATGCCTCGGCCTCGGGAGAGCCGAGACGGTCCGGCGCGCCTATGAGGCGGCGGAGCTCTTCTCGCTCGCGGGCCAACTGGAACTCAGCCCGACGGATCTGTCCGGCGGCGAGCGGCAGAGGCTCTCCGCCGCCTCCGCCTGGGCGGCGGGGCCTCCCGTACTGGTCCTGGACGAGCCCACCGCCAACCTCGACCGTGAGGGGGTATGCCTCCTCGCCCAGGCCGTGGGCCTCGTCAAGGCTTCGGGCCGGGCGGTTGTCGTGGCCGAGCACCGGTTGGGCTGGCTGGCAGGGCTGGCGGACAGCTACCTTTACTTCCGGGACGGACGATTGGAAAGGGAGATGGCCCCTTCCGAGCTGCTCTCGCTCCTGCCGGGCGAGCTCAGACGCCTGGGGCTACGCGATCCCCTTCCGGACGGCCAGTTTGGGCGGGATGCCCCGGTCGGCCCAGGATGCCCCGGGTTTTCTGATGCCCAGGGTCCCGCCTCGGAAGGCCCGAGCCCCGGAATCCACGCCTGCCGCGGCCTCGCCGCGGAAAGCCTGGGGCTCAGGCGCGGGCGGCGGGAGGTGTTCCGGGGTGTCTCGCTGGGCCTCGGCCCGGGGGAGCTTAAGGCGCTCACCGGTCCCAACGGCGCGGGCAAGACCAGCCTGGGCCGGATCCTGTGCGGCCTGGCGCGGGAGACCGCCGGCCGCGTCCTGTGGGACGGACGGCCCCTCCGGCCCGGCGGAAGGGCGAGGCGAGCCTCCATGGTGGCCTCCGAGCCCCAGGGCCAGCTTTTGGGCGACACTGCGGAAAACGAACTCAGGCTCTCCGGGGCGGACGGTCCGGATGCCTTGGCCATCCTGGAGGAGCTGGGCCTGGGGCCCTCGGCCGCGCGGCACCCTTTCGCGCTGTCGGGCGGGCAGCGGCAGAAGCTCGTTGTGGCCTCGGCGAGTCTGAGGCCCCAGCCGTCGATTTTCCTGGACGAGCCCACCTCCGGGCTGGATCTGGCCAACATGAGCCTCGTGGCGTCGTTCCTCCGGCGCCTGGCCGATTCCGGGCGGGCAATCATCGTGGCCACCCACGACATGGAGCTTGTGGGCGAGTGCCGCGCCCCGACCATCCCCCTCCCCCGCCGCGCCTGATCCGGGGAGCGGCCCACCGCCTCGACTCCTGGACCCTCGCCAGATCCGGGGAGCGGCCCGCCGCTTCGGCTCCAGGACCTTCGCCTGATCCGTGGAGCGGCCCGCCGCCTCGAACCCTGAACCCGCATCGGTCCCGCCATGTGCGCTAAGCCCGCTAAGCCCGCAAAGCCCGCTAAGCCCGCTAAGCCCGCAAAGCGGCGTGAAGCCCGCCGCGGTACGCGAAACCCGCCAATGGCCTTTAAACCGCTTCGCGGACCGGGAGTTCAGCGTCAGCCGCGGAACCGCCGAGGTTCCCCAAGCCGCACGATCCTGTCGGATCCGCCTCGGCTCCGCAAGAACAGCGGAGGCTACACCTGTGCGCTTCGGTCCCTGAAACCCTCCTGGGCCTTCCGGACGGGCTTCGGCCCCTGAAACCCGCAAAGGCGCATGCGGCAGGCTTCAGCTCAAGAATCCCCCGAGGGCGTCTCGTCGCCAGGACGACCGGCGGCCCCGACCCCTTGCCGGTTCCGGAAACGCGCGAAAGCCTCGACCCGCATCGGCCAGGGAGACTCGGCGCGGGAAGGGCTACGCGCCCGGAAGCCCCTAGCCGCGCCGGACCGTGTCCGGCGCGGCCGCGCGCGCCTCGGGCGCGTTTCGTCCCGGACCCTCACACTCACGCTAACCCGTTTCGGAAAGGAACTCCAGCATGCGCCACCGCAGAAAGCGCTCCCCCCACGGCCCGTCCCCGATCCTTAGGTTCCCGGCCTTCCCGGCCCTTCTCGCCTTGCTGGTAGCGGCGGGGATCGCCCGGCCTCCGGCCCTCGCCGCCCAGGACGAGGGGGCCCTGCAGCTCCTTCCGCTCCTCGTGACCGCAGACAAGCGGGAGACCGAGCTGCAGGAGCTGCCCGCCGCCGTCTCGGTCTTCACGTCCGGCATGCTGGAGGACTCCGGGGCCGACAGGATGGCGGAGATCGCGAGAAGCGTCCCGAACATGGTCGTGTCCAGCTGGGGCTTCAGGGGCAACTCCTTCGTCTTCGTGAGGGGGATAGGGGCCGTCAACAACAGCCCGTCCGTCGGCTTCTACGTGGACGGCGAGGACTACCTCGACTCGCGGCTCTTCGATCTCGACCTCCTGGACATCGAGCGGGTCGAGGTCCTGCGGGGGCCGCAGGGCACCCTTTACGGCCGCAACACCATGGCCGGCGTGGTGAACATCGTGACCCGCCGTCCGGACGGTGGGTTCAGGGGCAAGGTCGAGGCCACCGCGGGCGATCACGGCCTCAGGGAGGGCAAGGCTGCCTTCTCGGGGACTCTCGTACCGGACAGGCTTCACTTCGGGCTCACGGGCCGCGCGGGCATGCGGGACGGCTACAGCTACAACGAGCATCTCGGAAGAGACGTCGACGACCGCCGCGACTTCAGCGGCAGGGCCAAGCTCAGGTGGACCCCGGCCGACGACTGGGAGCTCGTCCTGAGCGCTGACCGCGAGGAGCTGGACGACGGGGTCTACCCCATGGCGTTCAGGGACGATGTCCTGTCGAGGCCGTTCAGGGTATCGCTGGATCACGAGGGCCGCGACCGCCGCGAGCAGACCGGCGTGAGCCTCACGGCCAGGGGAGCCACGCCTATAGGCGATCTCTTCTACATAGTCGGCTGGAGGAGGTACCACGACAGGGTCGACAACGACCAGGACTTCACGCCGTACCCGCTCCTGGTGGCACTGGAGGACGTCGACAGCCGCGCCCTCACCCAGGAGTTCCGCCTTTCCTCGCCGGAAGGTTCCGGGAGTCTCAGGTGGCTCGCTGGGCTCTACCACTATCGCCAGAGGAAGGGGCACCTCCTGGACTACGGGATGGGCCAGCTCGCCGTGGACATGGGCCTCGCGCCCATGCCGGGCACGAGCTCCGAGAGCTACGATCTGGTCGAGGAGGGGTTCGCGGCCTTCGGCCAGGCGAGCTGGGCGCCGACGGACGCCTGGGAACTTACCGCCGGTCTCCGCTACGGACACGACCGCTCGAGGATGG
Organism: Deltaproteobacteria bacterium; assembly: GCA_031263485.1. Taxonomy (GTDB): domain Bacteria; phylum Desulfobacterota; class Desulfarculia; order Adiutricales; family Adiutricaceae; genus JAIRZX01. The sequence continues at coordinate 15,073 of JAISFS010000178.1, forward strand.
CCCTGCGCTCGGACTTCGTCCCGGACGGCTTCCCGGCCATGGCGCTGAAGCGTCTCTCGGCAAAGGGCTCCGGCGGAGTGCTGCTCCCGAAGATCCAGGTGGCGTACAGGCCATCGGAACACGTCATGGCCTACGTTTCCGCGGCCAAGGGCTACCGGGCCGGAGGCTTCAACACCTCGGATCTGCCCGCTGGCTACGAGAGCTTCCGCCGCGAGGAGAGCTGGAACTACGAGCTGGGGGCGAAGACCTCCTGGCTGGACGGGACACTCTACGCCAACGCGACGCTGTTTCTAATCGATCTGAGGGACCAGCAGGTCACCCAGACCGACCCGGCCTTCACGACCACGTATCTGAAGAACGCCGGCCGCTCCCGCAGCCGCGGGGCCGAACTGGAGCTGAACTGGCGCTCCCCGGCGGGGCTTGGCGTGGACGCCTCGCTGGGGCTCATGCGCTCCGAGTACAGGGAGTTCAGGGATCCCGTGGCCGGCGCCGACTACGGCGGCAGGAGGACGGTGCTCGCCCCCGACTGGACCGCCTCGCTGGCAGTCCAGTACCGCTCGCCCGAGATAGCCTCGTTCAGCCTCTTCGGGAAGCCGCAGGGCCTGAGGCTTTTCGCCCGGGCCGAGTGGCAGGCCGTGGGCCCCTTCTACTGGGACGACGCCAACACCTTGAGGGAGGACGCCTACGGTCTCCTGAACCTCAGGCTGGGCCTGGAGACCGAGAGCCTGGACGTGGTGCTCTGGGCCGAGAACGTCCTGGACGAGGGGTACGAGTCCGTGGCCTTCCCCTTCATGGGGGGCGCCGCCGCCCATCCAGGCGATCCCAGATCAGTCGGGATCACCCTGAAGGCGAAGTTCTAGCCCAAAGGGCGCGACCGTCCGGAGGCGGCGCCGAGGACGGATGTCGCGTCGTTACCGTGGGCGGTGCCGTTACCGTGGGCGGTGCCGTGACCGTGGACGGTGCCGTGACCGGACGCTACGTTGTGGCCGGAGGCGGCGATGATCGAAACGTTGCCGGAAGATTATCGGTATCTTGAAGGCGGCGATGATCGAAACGTTGCCGGAAGATTATCGGTAACTTGAAGGCGGCGATGATCGAAACGTTGCCGGAAGAGTATTGGCAACTTGAAGGCGGCGCGGCTGAAACGCCGTTTGTGAAGGCGGCGTGCTGCGAGGCGCCATGTTGGCGCGGGGACGGCGGATGGGCACCTTTGCGAGATGAGGCATCCCCCGCTGCCCCGCACGGATGGAGTTCTCCATGAGACATTTGGATTGTACGGCGAGGACCGCTGAGGGTTGAGCAAGAAAAGCAGCGAAAGTTTACCGACGATAAAGGTTTCGGCAATGTGATCTCAAGTCGGTCTGCTGAACTCGACGGCAGGAAATGGCATGGAAGGGAGGGAGGGAAG
>JAISFS010000212.1 GCA_031263485.1 Deltaproteobacteria bacterium
ATGCCGACATGGCACTTTTCCTCAACGGCAGGCTCCGCGTGTTGATCGAGGTGAAACGTCCAAGCTGACGCGAAGGATGCCAAGAGCGGTACGGACCGTTCCAAAAATGAGTTTGTATCCTCTCTCGAAAGGGACGAGAGAGCCACCAGGGATAGAAAGTACGCCGAGAATTTTATCCTCGCCGCAAGCGAAATAATTTGCCTTGCCTTAGCCGTCCGCGGCAGGGACGAGGTCACAGCGCGTTTCATTGCTCCTGATGATGAGCCGGACGGCCAGCCGGCTTCATGAGTCCCGCCCTTCATGCTCAACGCTACGACCATCCTGTCGTTTTTAGCCACATGACAGTCGCCGGACGGACAAATCCTCGGCACTTAATTTCGCCATCCTGACACCTTTCCCTCCACTGACCGGGACGGGTCCGAAAGGCTCTTGAGGCCCTGGGCATGCTTCCCGGAGTCGCTCGTCCAGGTTGGGTGACGAGGAATGCCCCAATCTGACGCGGGAAGCCGAGCGATGCCGACCCCGTAAGATGAAGGCTTGAGTTCTGATCGGCGGGGGGAATCAGCCCGCCGGACCGAAGCGGACCCGTATCGGTCCCGCAAACGACAGTCCGTTATGGCATGCGATTCCAGCCTACCAGCCTTTACGACTTCCCGCTCCCGTTTCGTTCCATGGACATGACCCCACGATATCGGCATGGCCCCGCTAGACGTGACGGCGCGGTCAAGAGGTCAGCCCGCATACGGGATGGAGGCGGTCCCGACTGAACCCTGCGTCTCGCAACCGCGGTACAGGAATCCTGCAAGCACAGGGGCATCGGTTCCATAGACCTTTCCTACGCGTGGACCTTCCCAACGTATGGACCTTCCCAACGTCTTTAGAGATGGAAAATGCGGCAGTATTCCTGCGGCGGATGAGGTTGAGAGGTTCCTGTATCGGAACCAATGTCAACAACTTAAGGCAGAAATCGTCAGTTTCTCAGATATTTTCATCAATGATATCAGTTGCTTTCCAGACTCCGTTCCTCTTAAGTTGTTGACATTGGTATCGGAACCACTTGAGCTGACGGATTTCCTGGAAGGGTTTCCGCGAATTCTGCTAGAAGATCTCCCAAAGGCCATCCGACGCCGCCAGTCGACCGCTAAACTCCCGGCTTCCCGGCGGACACCCGTGCCACCCCCGAGCTCTCCGCGGCGCGGGCCGTTGCCGCGGCCACTCGCTCCCGCACCCTGGGGTCGAAAGGGAGCGGCAGGATCCTGGAGCGGTCCAGCCCGTCCTCCTCGGAGATCTTCGCCAGGGCCTCCGATGCGGCAAGCTTCATGGGCTCGTTTATGTCCGAGGCGCGGACGTCCAGCGCCCCCCGAAAGATGCCCGGAAAGGCCAATACGTTGTTGATCTGGTTGGGGAAGTCCGATCGTCCGGTCCCGACCACCGCCGCCCCGGCCTTGATCGCCTCGTCCGGGAGGATCTCCGGGACGGGGTTGGCCATGGGGAAGACTATCGGGTCGCGCCCCATGGACCGGACCATCTCGGGTGATACAAGCCCTGCGGCGGACACGCCTATGAAGACGTCCGCCCCCTTCAGGGCGCAGGCCAGATCACCCTTGATCCCCTCCCGGTTGGTAATCGCCGCCAGGGACGCCTTCTCGGGATCCATGCCCTCGCGTCCGCGGTAGACGCTTCCCTTCCTGTCGCACATGATCACTTCCCCGATGCCGGCCGAGACCAGGAGCCTGGCCGAGGCGTTCCCGGCGGCCCCGGCCCCACAAACGACGGCCCGGATCCCGCCCAGCTCCTTGCCCACGATCTTCAGGGCGTTCCGCAAGGCGGCCAGGACCACCACTGCGGTCCCGTGCTGGTCGTCGTGGAAGACGGGGATGTCCAATGCCCCCTTTAGCCCGCGCTCCACCTCGAAACAAGCCGGGGCGGCGATATCTTCCAGGTTGATCCCCCCGAAGCTCCCGGCTATCAGGCTCACGGCCTCGATTATCTTGGAGACGTCCTTGGACCCCACGCACAGGGGGAAGGCGTCCACCCCCCCGAAAGCCTTGAAGAGCACGCACTTGCCCTCCATGACGGGCATTCCCGCCAGAGGACCTATATCCCCTAGCCCCAGGACAGCGGTGCCGTTGGTCACCACGGCCACGGTGTTCCAGCGACCCGTGAGCTCGTAGCTCTTGAGGGGATCCTTCTGGATCTCCAGGCAGGCCGCAGCCACCCCGGGAGTGTAGGCCAAGGAGAGGTCCTCCTTGTTCCTGATCGGCACCTTATAGCCGATATCGAGCTTGCCTCTCCATTTGTAATGGAGCTTGAGCGATTCTTCGGAATAGTCCATTTGAGCCTCCTCGCGATTCCCTCATCGCGACCGATATTTCCGCCTGCACTCCGGGGGGGGCCGGGCATAGACCGCCCGATCCGCAAGGCCGGGTGGAAGAACCGGAGCCAGCCTGACGGCAGGTTTCCTCCCAAGCTTGTCACAGCGGCTTTGATCCCCGCAATTTAACACAAATGGCACCGTTCGAGTAAACCTCCATCCCCCTGAGCCTTCTTGCCTCAAGAATGACGCCATCGTCATATGTCGGCGAAGCATTCATGTTGGGGACTCGGATAGGGCAAATGATCTCTTAACATGATGATGTCTGGACAGAGATACCTCAATATCCGGTACCCATAACCTTCTCTTTAATCCTCCCAGTTACCAATGATCTGGTGACGTTGCCTGCACGGGTTGCCTTTCCGATTTATCACGGTTTCGTTATGAATCTCAAACCCTTTTGTAACCAGATCCCGGACTCGCCGCAGAGGAACACTCTCCCCAAGCAAGCCCGACAATAGCGTTAAGCATCTATTTCCGCAGGTGGCATGCATCGCTCGGAACTCCCTCTGTAGCCACCAAGCCAACAATGCTATATCTTGATGGCATTTACACAGTTTAGGTCTGTGAAAAAAGCCCCTCCGAGCCTGAAGAGAAGGGCAAAAGCACATGCCTATCAATCATGCCGGACTTCAATCGGATTGGGCGAAATATCGTCTCTGCGGTCAATACAGATGCGTTAGGGGCATCCCTTGAATGGAAAGGCGCGTTGTCTCAGCGAGGTCCAATTCATACTATTTACACATAACTCACAGTTGGCTGCAATTTACAAATTGAGCCCGCTCCCTCATTACAGGTTGCCTCTATAGACTCCCCTTACGCCCCCTTTGGAGCCTGTTGCATAAATCGCGGCGTTACCGCGAATCAATTAATTGCGCATAAATTGCCTTTTGTCTGCCACATTTATCCTCAACCCCTTCATCAAAACCCTTTATGCAACAGCCTCCTAGCTTCCCGATCATCCGCTCGCCTCATCCCTCATCTTGACTTATGCTTCCTAACATGATAATCCTATTTGTAAAGTCCGAGTGGCTATTAAGGCGGCAAAGTGCATTTAGCCCCTCACCACCTCAACCAAGGAGGAACTGCACGATGCCAGGAGCCTTGATGAGAAAGGAGAAGTTGCTTGAGTTTATCGATAAGGAGATACATGCTGAATTCATGATTGTCGAGGAATTAAATGGGATGCTGACAATTGAACCTCCCACCGGCTCTGATCTCGAGAACTCTGAAGAGGGTTCATCAAATATGTCAATAGACATTCCGACAACCTGAGTAGAAACCTTGACAACAATACCTGCTACTATCAATTTATAATCATCCACAACCAAAATGATTACCAAATTATTTTTTTTTCGTTCTGAATCAATTTTTAAAGCTTATTTTCTTTTTCTGATTGATTGGAGAGTCTACACTATGACAAAAATCCGAATGAATAAAGAAGAATTACTCCATTTGATCCAGAATAAAATCCATCATACTCGAAAGGGACCGCAAAAAAGCGGAGCTTGACGCGCTCAAGGAGCTTCGGGGAGGCAACGCCGCGCCCATGCCCTGCGGGGCCGTAATCTTGCCGCGAGCCGGGGAAATTGAGGATCCCAAATCCGGAAGCGCGGCGAGGCCGACCCGGCCGCAAGAATCGCCCGACCGCCTCTGGTTCCTGGATCCCAATAACCCGATCGCCGCGGCGTCCGCGAACGGCACCCAAATGGAGCGCCTGCTGGCGGAGCTGGACCTGGTGCGGAAAAGGCTGTCCCGGGAAGTCGGTACGAACCGCGGTCTCGAACTGATCAATGAGCGGCGGCTTGAGCAGATAGTCGGTCTCCTGAACGACAAAGTGTGCCTCCTCACGAGAATCGGCGGGTTCCTGGCGAGGCTGGCGACCCCTGCCGCCGATACCACCAATTCGGGCATGCCCCCCTCCCAAAACCCCCTTGCCGGCCGGAAGCTCCCGCGGGGCAAGTCCGCCCCTGAAGGCAAGGACGGCAAGGCCAAAAGCCGCGGAGGCGTGCCGGGCCATCCGCGCTCCCTCAGAACATATTTCGACCTCGCCGAGGCCGACTTCATCGATCCCTATTGTTACGATGCGGACGGGATCCCGAACAGCCCGTGCTGCGGCGGGGAAATGCGCAGGTTTCCGGACAAGGATCGCCAGCAGGACATTTACGAGTTTCCGGAAAAGAGATCCCTGAAGAGGGTAGAGCCGTATCATGCCTACAGATGCGTGAAATGCGGCAAAATCCATTACTCCGAGGAACACCGGGGAGGGTTCATGGGCAGCATCGTGAGCCCCGGGATCGTGGCGGAGATGCTGTACCTCAACCTCAACTGTCACGTGACGATCAGGAAGCCGCGGGAATTCTTCGAAATCATGTACGGGATGAGGTTCTGTCACTCTTTCGTCAACAAGTGCCTGAAACGCGCCGCCTTTGTCCTGCTGCCCGTCTTCCTTGAAATCATCGACGCCCTGAAACTGGAGATCGTCCTCTGCATCGACGAGGGCAGGCACAATTACAAGGGCAAGCTGAAGTACATATGGATCTTCAGGGGAAAGAAACTCGTGGGCTTCAGGATCGGTACCCGCTCCAGGGACATGCTGGACCGGACCCTGGGCCCCGACTTCTCCGGAGCAATAGTGAGCGACCACTTCGCCGTCTTCCCGTCCTTTCATGACGACCACCCGAAAATCCTTTCCCAGTACTGCCTCGCGCATCTTCGCCGCGATTTCGCCTATTGCGCGGACTATATCGGCCCCGGCCACGAGGACCTCGTCAGGTTCTGGAAAAAGGGGGCGGAGCTCCTCGACGCCCTCTTCCACGAGTACAACGAGGACAGGAGGATCCTGGCGTCCGGCGACGACGCCCCGGAAACGGCGGCCGCCCGCCGGGAGCGGCTCCTCGACCTCCGCGCCAGGCTTTGGGCGCGC
>JAISFS010000246.1 GCA_031263485.1 Deltaproteobacteria bacterium
GCGGGACAGCCGGAGGCCGCTGCGGGACTGCCGGAGGCCGCGACGGGGCAGCCGGAGGCCGTTACGGGACAGCCGGAGGCCGCGGCGGGACTGCCGGAGGCCGGGCATGGAATGGCGGAGGCCGCTGCGGGACAGCCGGAGGCTGGGCATGGAATGGCGGAGGCCGCTGCGGGACAGCCGGAGGCTGGGAACGGAAAGGCGGATGACGGGCATGCTCTACCGGGAGGTGAGCCCGCTCTGTTGCTTTCCTTTCCGTTAACACTGCCGCTTCCTGGCTACATCGGCTATGAAAAAAATTCTAGCGGGGTTTATGCAAAACACTACCGAAACACATTTGTTAGAAATTCAAAGGTCTACCACGATTATGATTACTTAGGCAAAGTCATCGACAAAGATCTAGGAATTTTTTTTAATCGTTCCCGCGGATACTTTACCTTCAGTTTACAGCATGGCTATGGAAAAGTACCATTCGACTTTGATTTTCCAGGCTTTGTTGTGCCGAGCAATAGGATATTTGATTTTGGCGATGTTTGGATGATAGAACATTTGTTTAAGAAAATTGGACTTGACAAAATTATTGAAGGTCTCTTTCCAGAATCGAATTCCGTTTCAGATGCCCCAGGGAGCATCAATCAGAAGTACAGCATGAGTGATACTCTTAAAGCTCTTGTCTGTTACAAACTTGTCACGTCTGATTCTTACATGTTTGCAGAGGATTGGTATCAAAAGTCATATGCCAGCATACTGTATCCACGAGCTCAAATCTACTCTCCCCGTATCAGTGACTTTCACGCCATATTAGGAACAGAAGAGAAATATAGAGAATTTTTTGAATTGTATTTGAATACTCTGTATAAAGATAGAAATAGTGACGGGCAAATTTTGGTGTCTATGTTCATGGATAGTTCTGGGTTTCAAAATGATATCAAAACATTCTTAACTGCTATAAACAATCATGGAGATGGTATCTCAAATGAAATCAGGATTACATATATCGTTGATAAAATCACGAAACTACCGATTTTTTTGAGGATTACTGCAGGCAATATCATAGACAATTCAACGATGATAAATACCATTAATTTTTTGGCAACTTTTGGAATTGAAGTAGAATTGATAATCATGGATGCTGGGTACACTTCATCAGAAAATCTTTTGGAGTTATTATCAACAAAAATTCCCTTCATGACAAGGATGCCTAAAAACAGAAAAGAATATAAAAATCTCATATTTCAAGATGGGTTGGATATTGAAAATACTGGCACTCCGATAGCATTCGGCGAAAAAGGTTATTCTGAAAAAACAGTGCCTATTAGAATTGGTGACCATGATCTATTTGCGTATATAATGCTTGATTATAACCGACAAAATGAAGAACGACATAATACACTGTTGAAATATAGAGATGATGAAAATCTGCAAAACATAATGGACAAAGAAAGGCCATTTTTTGGGAAATTTGTTCTTATATCTTCTACCGAGTACCCTATACGAGATGTTTTGGGGTTCTATTACTCAAGGCAGACAGTCGAACAGATTTTTGATATGGCTAAAAATTATGCAGGGGCGTTACCTTTACGAGGTCATACCGAAGAGACAATTCGAGGAATCTCATTAGTATCGTTCATTGCGACAGCAGTATATTCTACTCTTGTCCAATTATTATCTGATTCAAAGTTTTCTGCACAAGCGGCAATAATCAAAATGAGACATTTGCGGCTCACTGTGTATGATAATACAAGAATCTTGGAAGAATTAACAAAGGATCAAAAGGAAATATTCCGACATTTGCAACTGGAATGTCCTTTTTCAGTAGAAAGCGGAACTAAACTCCATAAGAAAAATTCGTTTCTGTCTAACTTGGCCCCTCTGAAACGAGTAAGAGGCCGTCCTAAGGGTAGCAAAAATAGGTCTAAGGCTGGTTGTTCCAGCGGCCCGGACAGTTCCCCCCAAGGATTACGCCCAAGACGAGGCCGTCCTAAAGGTAGCAAAAACAGGCCCAAGGCAAGCCCTCCCAACGATCTGAACCGCCCGGTAGCCTCGCCCGCTAGCCTGACCAATGAACCTGACTCTCACAGCGAGAAATCCGCAGGGGCCGTCACCCCCAGCGGTCCACCTGCGGAGGCCGTCACTCCCAGCGTTCCATCTGCGGAGGCCGTCACTCCCAGCGGTCCACCTGCGGAGGCTGTCACTCCTAGCGATCTAGTTACGATGGTAGTTCCTCCCAGAGTCCTGCCAGTTGCGGCAGATTTTTCTGTCGGCTTGTTCCCTACCGCCGATGGACTTCCCAAAAAAAGAGGCCGCCCTCTAGGCAGTAAAAACAAACCTAAAACAAATCCCAGTAACGGCTTAACCCACTCTGCTGACTCCCCAAGCGGCTTAGCTCCTCACGGTGTAGCATTTCGTAGAAAAAGAGGCCGTCCATTAGGGAGCAAAAACAGGCCAAGGTAAATCCGCATAACGAAGTGAGCTCTTAGGCAGACTATTTTAGCCTGATGCATATCATAAAGTATAAATAATCTATATTTATCATGTATCTAGCCTAAATTACAGCATGAATTTACAATGCAACATTATTGCAGCTTTGGTTATCGAAAGATAGAGTAGCATATTAGATAAAATGACATTAAAGATAGCACAAAAAAATAATGGGAATTACGGTTAAAGAACTTTAGCACATATTTTATATGCGGTTAATAAAATTTGTTACACTAGGATTGTTAGATTGTCTTTCCGTTAGAAAAATCGTATACTTACCAGAATGAGATAAGAGGGGGATGTCGACTGTAAATGAGCAGATAGAACATGACAATGGATGGGAACATATGTCCAATCGTAAATATATAAAAAGTGGAAAATACACCATGGTTGATGCTATGATAGGAAAGGTTCAAAAATTTATCACCTTTCAAAAATTCAGCTTTGAATTATTTGAATATGGCAAAGCGGCTGCCCACAATATGGATGCCGCAAACATATTCACGATCGGCACGTTGGATACACCCCATGAAACCTGACGCTTTGAACGGGATATGCCCGTACTACACGATGTACCCGCTCGATTTTCCATTGCGAGTGCTGAAGGAACACGGTAAGAGGGGAGAGTGGGTGATAGATCCATTCTGCGGCCGGGGCACCACAAACTTTGCAGCCCGCTTGCTCAAGATGCCTTCAATAGGTGTGGATAGCAGTCCTGTAGCGACCGCCCTCGCAAAGGCAAAGCTAGCCAGTGCTGCGCCGAGCCAAGTCGTGGCGAGCGCCGAGGCCATCTTGAACGCGGCGAAGGTGCCGACATCGGTTCCTTCTAGCGAGTTCTGGAAGCTCGCGTACCACGATTATACGCTTATGCAGCTCTGTCAGCTCCGCGAAGCGTTGCTCGGCGAATGTTCCTCTTCAACGCGCATCTTATTGAGAGCGATCATCCTTGGAGCGCTACATGGCCCCCGCCCGAAGGGGATGCCATCGTACTTCTCGAATCAGTCGCCGAGAACCTTTGCGCCGAAGCCGAATTACGCAGTGAAGTTCTGGACTGCACGTGGCATGTATCCCGACGATGTCGACGTGATGTCGATCATCAAAATGCGGGCGACCCGATACCTCGCCGAGCCCTTACCGGACATCGATGGCAAGGTGGAACTCGGCGACAGTCGAGTGGCGGACACGTTTAGTGACATGCCGAAGGCGCGCTTTGTTGTTACATCTCCTCCATACTTCGGGATGCGTACCTATTTGCCAGATCAGTGGCTACGGCTCTGGTTCCTCGGCGGCCACGACTACGTGGAGTACAGTCAGCCTGAGAGCCAGCTCAAGCACACGAACGCCGCTCACTTCGCGGCCGAAATGGGGTGCGTATGGAAGAACGTGGCCTCGCATACAACCACAGGGGCACGCTTGATTATCCGATACGGAGGGATTCACGATCGCGCCGCCGAACCGATGGATGTCCTAAAAAAATCGTTGAGCGATTCTGGCTGGAGAATGGTCACGGCTAGAGCGGTGCCCGACTCTGACAGCGGGCGTCGACAGGCACGGCAGTTCCAGTCCGTTCCGAAGAAAGCCATCACAGAGCATGATGTGTACTGCCATCTTGCTTGAGGGAGAGAGCCAGTGACGAATGACAGCCAACAGAAACCGATAGTAGGCGCTCAAACGCAACAAGCAACGGTGAACCACCTCCTTGATTTTGAAAAGGTCTCGTTAGATGATGGTGCGATCGCGTCAAAGGCTTCGGACGAAGAACTGAACAGCCGTTACGCGAAAGGAGAGATTCGGATCGTCACAGAGCAGGCGCGTTATCCACTTGCAGGCATCCTTGCGATGCTCAAGGAGGAGATCGAAGGAGATGCCGGCGATAAGGAGCTTCGCTACAAGCTTGATCCCGAGTATCAGCGCCGCCATCGCTGGGACGTCGTGCGGAAGTCACGACTCATCGAATCGTTCCTTATAAATGTGCCAGTGCCGCCGGTCTTCCTCTACGAGCACGACCTAGCGCGTTTTGAAGTGATGGATGGACGCCAGCGTCTTTCAGCGCTGAGTGATTTTTACGCCGACGAGTTTGCGCTCACCGGACTGCAACACTGGTCAGACCTCGACGGCCGGAAGTACTCGGAGCTTCCGTCGAAGGTCCGCGATGGTATTGATCGCCGTTACATTTCGTCTGTCATCCTCCTCCAAGAGACGGCGGCCAGCGAGGAGCAGGCCGCAATGTTGAAAAAGATGGTTTTTGAACGTCTCAACTCGGGGGGGGAGAAGCTTGCCAGCCAGGAGACGCGCAACGCCGTTTACAACGGTCCACTGAACAAGCTATGCATCGAGCTTTCTGCAAACGATAAGTTTCGGCGCATGTGGGGTATCCCGGTCGACCCAAAGCCTGAGGAGAAGGATGCCGACGAGGAATCCGAAGAAACTCTAGACGAATCGACGAAGGCGGGCAATCGCAAGTTCGAGAGGATGGAAGACGTAGAACTCGTTTTACGCTTCTTTGCCTATCGCAAGATCGGTGAGTTCAAGGCGGGATTAAACAAAATCTCGGAATTCCTCGATCGGTTTATTTTTGTGGGCAACAAATTCCCGCCAGAGGGCCTCGAGAAATACCGCTCAATGTTTGAGGAGACCGTCGATTTCCTTTGGGGCGTGCTTAAGAATAAAGCGTTCATGCTCCCCCATGGTAAGAAGCAACCAACCAAGATAGTCTACGACCCCCTCATGTTCGCTGCGAATAACCCCGATGTGAAACTAAACCATGCCAAACTTATTAAAAACAAGGACATATTGCGCGAAGAGTTGAAGACGATGTACAAAAAGAATCTGCCATTGTTCTCAGGGCGACGCACGAACTTCAAGGACACCCAGGATCGAAACCACTTCATGAGTGAAGCCTTCGCCGCCGCGATCGCCAAGACCAAGCAGTGATCGCAACGGAGCCAACCTGTGCGTTCAACATTGGATGAACTCATTGCGGAACTCGGGGATTTGAAGACGCTTGTCAAGTCGATAGACCCAGTCAATCGAGTTCTGGCGGCTCACAATGACACCGTGGTGCAGCAGTACATCTCGATCCGAAGACGTTTCGACTACGCGGCGTTCATTGTCGCGCTGTATACGTCGTTTGAAAAGTTCGTCGAAAAACTCATCACAGAATATGTGCAGCTTGAGGCTCGTCACGTCGACTATGCGACGCTCCCGCCAAAATTGACGGACAAACATCTACTCAAGTCGACCGAACTGCTTTGCCGTAGCAAGCTCCTTGGAGAGGGTCGATACGCCGGCATAAACGTCATGGGCGTGGTTAGGAATCTATTTGATTGCCTGAACGGAGCTAAACCCTACGCCCTGAACGTGGCTGCCGTCATTGCCCATGAGGCGAACATGCGCGCGAATGAAGTCGATGCTATGTTCGGTGTGGTTGGTATCGAGAAAATTTGCGATCGCGTGTGTAGCGCCGATGCGATGAAGGCATGGTATTGTGACGGCCAGGGGCTCGAGACGCCGCCACAGGACGGTGTGAAGCGGACGGTTATTGAGAGGCGTCTCAATGACATCGTCGAGCGTCGGAATCAGGTCGCTCACAATGGAGACGCTCCCACTGAACTCCTTGGTGATAAAGCAATGAACGATGCGATAGCCTTCATCGAGAGTTTGGCGAGGTCGATCTTCGGAATCGTAACCGGGTGCTACCTCCAGGCCCACTACGGCGCGTCCGCGAGCTGCATCGAGTTGACACTTGCTGATAGGGGCGGCCCTTACAAAGACGGGAGTGTCGTTGTCGTCAACAAGCCTGCTCAGAGAATCTTCGTCGGCCAGCCCGCGTTTATCATCGTCGAGTCCACCGTTGCACGGTGGGGGCGCATTCAGGGCTTGCGGCTCGACGGTGCCGACATATCGGAAGTGGTGGCGAACACAAGTGCTCCCAACGGCATCGGAGTTGGGCTGGACTTCAAGTATCCAAATAACGCCAAAGTGACGCTCATTGCGCTCCCGTCCGATGACGATGCGGTGTGGAGCCCGCAGGAATCGGTGGTCACTCCAACAATCTCAGCGTGCTAATTCCCGAAGAAGATGGACCTCATGTCGCCTATACCTACCTTTAAGCTATGGCTGGAAAAGAAGAGAACCGTACGCGCATAAGAACTGTTTTACCTGCCGCCATACTCGCTTGATCTCTATCCAAGAGAGTCTCAACGGTGATCTCAAACTGTGACCATAGTCCAGTGGCTGGCTCAAACCCATAGCCACTTACTCCAACAAAAAACCCTCTAAAAATACTGGCTCTCTCGCTTTGTTCATACAGCCTGTCCAGGGCTTCCTCCCGATCATCAATATCCTGGATGAATAGCCACTGATGGCGGCGATCAAGTCATTCCAGAAAACTCAACGCAGGTTTTCGTCAAAGCCTCCACCAGAACCGAAACCTTGCGGACCACAAACAGGAAACTGATTCATCCTGTTGGTTTTTGTTTTTTAAGAAGTTGTTCGAATTTATCAGGAAGCATTATATTTTCCCCTATCGGTAAAAATATCCCCCTAAAATTCACATTTTTATACTGGTGATTTTCCCATGCTTTATGATCTGTTTAATTTTACAGTACATGAGAAGGCAATGCCAGTCGAAGATCTACCTGTTTAATTGTCAATCAGCCCGATAACACCCAAAGAAGGCTTTAAGCGGATGAGGCATACAAAATGGAATCAAAACTGTAACCATTCGGGGTTGATTTTATACAACAGCAGAGTCGAGCTTTCAGCGGTTCTTCCACATCTGGGCGAAACATCTCAATATGCTGAACTTATAGTCTTCATGAATCATTTGGCTGACTCTCGGCCTCATGATCCCCGCTTATTGAAGCCTGGCCCTGGAGCCGGATCCCGACTTCCGGTTTCAGCGTAACGAGGTAGGCCACCTCTATGGGGCCTACGCAGCAGACGGAACGAAACTGTCCCTGGGCCGTTAAGTTGTAGTTTTATAGACAGCCCGTTCTCGCCGGGTTCTTCTTACGCGATTCCGCATCTTTCCAAAGCAATGTCAACAACTTAAGGCAGAAATCGGCAGTTTCTCAGATATTTTCATCAATGATATCAGTTGCTTGCCAGACTCCGCTCCTCTTAAGTTGTTGACATTGGTTTGGGGACTGGAATTACATTATTAAAGCTCAATAGCACAAAACAGCATACCGTATACAGCGCTTTTTCCGGCCAGACGCTACCGAATTTCGCAATTTCTAAGATTTTTGATTTGCAGTTCCCCCAGTTAATGATTACCTGATCCTAAACTTTCCCTGCCTCCCGCTATCCTCAAACCGTCCCACGAGCTTCCGTTTCCCCTGACGGTGCGCGGGCGATCGCCCTGCCCTCTCCTCAAGCCCGCAAGCGCGTTTCCGGAACACCGGCACGGGCCCGCCGTACACAGGAACGCCTCACCTCAAACTTCCCGCCGCCGCGGCGCACAGGGTCCACCCAGCTCCAGACGCGTGAGCGGGGTTAGCAAATAATAAGCCCCGGGCCTCGTTATGGGAGGTCCGGGGCTCTGCGTTTACGGCCGTCCTGCCGAAGTACCAGTCCATCGCGGCCTCCCCCCCCGGGGCGGGCAACGGACAGGAACCGAAACAGGCCGCCGCAACGGCGGCAGACGCCGCGCCCTGGGCGGACGTCCGGGAAAGCGTGGCTGGCCGCCTGCGGGACGGGAGCCGAAGACAAGCGACTCAACCGAAGCCTCATGCTCTGGGCAGTCAAGGAGCTTTTCGGCCAAGACTCGGAGAGGCTTGAGCCCCTGTGCCCGGTTTGACGGTCAGGCTACGGAAGGTGACCGGGGTGAGACGACTGACCGGGCTGGAATGACTGGAAGTATTGCAGAATCAGGACCAACTCGTGCCGAGTCCAGCAACTTACCGGAATATCAGATCATTTCCTGAAAGCTTGCGGAAATGCCAATTTGGGTCCCGACAAAAGTCACCAAAAGCCTACATTTTCGTGTCCGAATAATAACGGTTTTCGACATATCCGTAGGATATGTTTCATTCCTGCCTAAACGGATCCTCCGTGCGCGATATGGATCCTTCTCGCGCGACATGGATCCTTCTCGCGCGACATGGATCCACCTCGCGCGACATGCACGAAGAAAAAAAACTTCCGGGGCGGACGACACCCGGAAGGGAGAGAAAGGCGAAGCAGGTTCCGGAGGGAACGCCGTCTCCGGAAAACCGCCAGCTCAATCTGTAATCAGTCCAGGCCTGCGTAGGCCAGTCCAGGCCTGCGCAGGAATGTTCGGGCAGACGCATGTCAAAGGCCAGGGGACGGTCGGGAGGAAAACGCCCGAAGGGACGGTGAAACCGGACGCCGGATGGCGAGGGGAAAGTCAGCTTCCCCAAGAGGATGGCCCCGCCCGCCCTTATCCGGCGCCAGGATTGGCGGGCAGGTGCCGGGACGGGCAAGCCCGAGCCGCATCTGAACGGTAAGGCGAAACGGGCCTCAACCAGCGGCCTAGAATTCGGTCTCCCCGGTGGCCTCATAGATCACGCTGAAAACCTCATCGCGGTATGTCCACAGCTCTGGCCAGCTCTCGATCAGGGCCCCCAGATCTCCGAAGATCGTCTTTGCGCGACCGGGGTCGCCCGCGGTCACGGCAAGTTTGCTCATGATCACGCTGGCCTTGGCCTTCAGGAAGGCCACGTCCTCGTAGTCCCCCAAGGCCAAGATTTCCCTGAAGATCTCCAAAGCCTCCCCGTAGTTCAAGGCGTCCGCGAAGTGCCTGAGCAGGCTCAGGGCCGCCGTGCCCTTCACGAGATCCAGCTCCTCTGAGTCGCCCAGGAGATCCATGGACTCGAAGACGCTCCCGGCGGACTTGACCTCGCCCGTGCCCAGGTACGCGTCCACCAGGTTCACTGAGGCCATGGCCCTCAGGAGATTCACGTCCGCCGAGGGGGTGAGCTGGGCCATGGCCCCCAGCATCTCCTCGGCCTCCTTGAACATCCCGGACTTGCGGTAGGACTCGAAAAGGTTGAAGGCCGCCCGGGCCCGCACCGAGGAGGCCTCCTCGCTCATCCCCGTATCCTTCATGGCCCCGTAAATCTCCCTGGCAGCGGAATACATTCCCTCCTTCCTCAGGGCCACCACCAGTCTCAGGGCGGTGTTGGCCTGTTCCGGGGTCATGCCCGTGCCGTCGTCAGGAATGGACTTGAAACTCTCCATGGCCTTGAGGACATCGCCGTCCTCAAGGTAGCGGTTGACCGTCACGATGCTCATCGGAAAACCCTCGTTCGGACGCTCCTGCGCGCCGGAGCCCGTCGGGACAGGACGGGCCCGAAAATCGTTCGCGAGCCGCCCGTCGCGGGAAGGCGGCCGGTCAGATGTCAGTTCGCCGCCGCTCGGGCGGCCACTTCATCCTGTGCTCGTGTCCCGGTCCCGTGCGTGTGTCCCGCGGCTTTCAATGGCGCACGGGATGCGAGAAGGGTAACGGGCCACGCGCGGGGCGTGATGAAAGGCGCGGCGGGGCCGGAACGTCCCGCCGGAAAGCAGGCAAGATCACGCGGGCATGCCGCTGGTGTTGTGCGCGTCGGCCGCAGGCATCGCGCGGGCATGCCGCAGGCTTGGACTCGCTATAGGCCCAGGTCGCCCGTGTCAACCGCAGACACTGCGCAGGCAGACCGCAGGGTGCGCATGTCAACCGCAGGCATTGCGCCGGCAGACCGCAGGGCGCACTGGTCACCCGAAAGCATAACGTCGACCGGCCGCAGGGCAAGCAGGTCACCCTCAGGCATTGCATCGGGCGACCGCAGGGCGGGCGGGTCACCCGCAGGCATTGCGTTGGCCGGTCGCAGTCCGCACGGGTCAACCGCAGGCATTGCGGGGGACGGCAAAAGGCCGCGCGGCTCAACCGCAGGCATTGCGGGATCGGCAACAGGCCGCGCGGGAAGACCTGGCCGGGCATGTCCGGGGACCAGACGGGGGCTCTCCGAAGACGGAAAACACGGGCCTCAAGGAGGCTATGACTGAGCGGCCGAAGCATAATGCATCGCCGCAATCCGGGCCGGTGAGCGGACATCAGGCACCGGTGCGCCGGGGGAGGAGTGGAAGGTGCGGGAGTGGGACAGGGGAGTGGAAGGGACCGACCCGCTCAGGAGGGTGGCGGACGGGTCGGAAACTTGGAGGCCGCAGGCCACCCGAGGGCGCGGCCAAAACGCCGCGTGGCGCCTCGCCCGATGGGTGCAAGGGCAACGGGGTCCCAGGAACCGTCGTCCCCTGTCCCCGTTTCTGGCCAGGAATCGGGCACGGAAACGGTTTCGGCGCCGCCTCGGATCAAGACACGGGGACGATTTCAGGATCGGACGCGGCCCCGGATTCAGGCGCGGTCGCGGTTTCAGGTCCGATTCCCGCAACGGATCCAGACGCACCCCCTATTTCAGGCCCGGACGCCGCCGCAGGCCCGGAGGCGGACACCCCGCACAGCCGGGGGCTCGGGTGAAAGAGGAGGCCAAGCTTCTTGGGGGAGCCGTCGGCGTACAGGCGGGGGATGAGCCTCCCGAAGCCGCGCAGGGAGACGGGCCGACCTTCGGCCAGGCCATCGTGGATGGCCTGGAAGATCAGATCCCCGGCCATCCGCGTCACCTGCGGCGGGATGTCCGGAAGGCGGAGGGCCACCATGGTCATGAGTCCGTTTTTGGTCAGAGCCTCGCGCGTCATCGGCGCCTCGGGAAAGGCGCCCCGGGGGTCACAGGCCGGGACGGTAGATGAACTTCATGGTGAGGCCGGGCACGGCGACCGACTTGATGGGATCGGGCACAGGGAGGTTTCCGGAAAGGAGCTGGCCCAGAAGCGACATCTGTCCGTCCTCGTAGATCACGCTGGGCTCACGGTCAGTGGGAAGCCCCGCCCTCTGGAGGGCCGCATAAAGGGCATCCTCGTAGCCGCCCGTCTCGTCCACCAGGCCCAGGAGCCGGGCCTCCTCGCCGGAGTAGACCCTGCCGTCGGCCAGGGCCCGCACGGCCTCCTCGGTCATGAGGCTACGGCCCTTCATGACGTCCGTCACGAACTGCTCGTGGACGCTCATGAGCATGGACTCCAGGACCTCGCGCTCGTCGGGGCGCATGGCACGGAAGGGGGAGCCGGAGTCCTTGTAGCGACCGGACTTGATGACCTCGCTCTTGACCCCCAGCTTCTCCATGGCGCCGCTGAATTCCATGGCCTCCATGATGACGCCGATGGAACCCGTGATGGTGCCGGGGTTGGCGTAGATGGTGTCGGCGGATACGGCTATGTAATAGCCTCCCGAGGCCGCGACCGAGCCCATGGAGGCGATCTTGGGCTTCCTGAAGCCGGCCAGCGCCGAAACTAGTTCCTGGCAGGGGGCGACCAGGCCGCCGGGGGAGTCTATCCTTATGAGGAGCGCCTTCACGTTGTCGTCGGCCTGGAAGGCCTTGACGGCCTTGACGGCCCACTCGGTGGAAATGATCTCTCCGCGGATGGCCAGCACCGCTATGCCGGGCTCGGTCAGGGTGTTATCACCCGCCCTGTCGAACGCGTTGGCCCACTGGTTCATGTTGTATTGGCAGGAGCCGATGCACAGGATGCCCAGGATGAGCAAGACCAGCGGGAAGCCTCCCAGGAAGAAGCGCTTCCGCTCCCCTGCGGGCGGCTTGGGCACGCTCCGCGGCTTGGGTACGCGGGCGGCGGCGTCCGACGGGCGTTGGGGCGGGTCGGAACCTATCGCCGGACGGACGGGCCGCTCCGGAGGCGGATAGCCCCCCGCAACGCTCATCGACGGACTTGGCTGGGCCTGCGGCGGGTTCTGGGGCAACCCCTGGCCATGAGGCGGACCCTGGAACCGGGGCGGCCCCTGGTCATGAGGCGGGCCCTGGAACTCGGGCTGTCCCTGGTCATGAGGCGGGCCCTGGAACTCGGATGGCCCCTGGTCATGCGGCGGCCCCTGGAACCGGGGCAAACCCTGGTCATAAGACTGGCCCTGGAACTGGGGCTGACCCTGGAACTGGGGCGAACCTTGGTCATAAGGCTGACCCTGGAACCGGGGCGGGCCCTGGTCTTGAGGCTGACCCTGGAACCGGGGCGGACCTTGGTCATAAGGCTGACCCTGGTCTTGAGGCTGACCCTGGAACCGGGGCGGACCCTGGTCATGAGGCTGACCCTGGAACTCGGGAGGACCCTGGTCATGAGGCTGACCCTGGAACTGGGGCGGCACTAGAAATTCGGGCGGAGCCATGTCCTGGGGCGGCACCTGAAATCCGGGCGGCAACGGAGGCGGTGCCGGGAACTCGGGCGGCAACGGAGGCGTTGCCTGGAATTCGGGCGGCAACGGAGGCGGCGCCGGGAATTCGGGGAAATCAGGAACTGCGGGGATCCCCGGATCGCCGGGCAACTCGGGTAAGGGAGGCAACTCGGTAGCGGCGGGAATCCCAGGAGCGCCGGACAACTCGGGTACGGGAGGCAACTCGGGTACGGCGGGGATCCCAGGATCGCCGGTATCGCCAGGAACCTCCAGGATACCGGGGTCGCCGCGCGTCACGAGTCCGCCGTCAATCCCGGCGTCACCCGGGCCGTCGGAACCGCCGGAACTCTCGGGGACGCCCGGGATCCCGCCGTCCGGGATCCCGGGCCCGCCGTCGGACTGCCCGCCGGGCTTGTCCTTGTCAGGGCCTTCGTCCATCTGGGCCTACGACTCCTCCTCGGTGGAGCTGTCGTCCTTGTTCTTCTGGGCCAGGAGCTTGTCGAGGTCCCCGAAGGCTCCGCTCCCGAAGGAGGACGAGCCGCCGAGGTCCTTGGTGGAGAAGTCGCCGCGATCGCGGTCGCGGTCCCTGTGGCCGCGTCCGCCCTCGCGCTCGCCGAACTGCCTCGGCGCCTCGTCGGAGTCCTCCTTGCCGGAGGGCCTCAGGGTGAGGCCGATCTTGTGCTCCTGGGGGGAGATGTAGTTCACCTTGGCCGTCACCTCGTCGCCGATGTGGAAGGCCTCGGCGAGCGGCTTGCCCTTGGGCAGGTTGGCCTGAGAAGAGTGGAGGAGCCCGTCGATGCCGTCCTGGATCTCGATGAAGACCCCGAACTCGGTGATGCTGCTCACCTTGCCCGTGACGGAGGAGCCCACCGCGTAGTTGAGCTCGGCGGTCTGCCAGGGGTCGTCCTCCAGCTGCTTCACGCCCAGGGAGAAGCGCTCCTGCTCGGTGTCGATGGCGAGGATGAGCGCCCTGACCGAATCGCCCTTCTTGTAGATCTCGGAGGGGTGGCGGTTGCGGCGGTTCCAGGAGATGTCGGAGATATGCACCAGGCCGTCGATTCCCTCATCGATGCCGATGAAGACGCCGAAGTCGGTGATGCTCTTGATCTTGCCCTCGATGATGGTGCCGATGGGGTAGCGCTCGGCCACGGTCGTCCAGGGGTTCGGCTCGACCTGCTTCATGGACAGCGAGATGCGCTTGCCCTCGTTGTTGATGCTCTGGATGACGCACTCGACGATGTCGCCCACCTTGAGGACGGTCGCGGGGTTGCGCACCTTGCGGGTCCAGCTCATCTCGGAGATGTGGATGAGACCCTCGACCCCGGGGCAGATCTCCACGAAGGCCCCGTACTCGGTGAGCGAGACCACCTTGCCCTGCACCTTCTGGCCGACCTCGAGGGTCTTGACGGCCGAGGTCCACGGGTCCTCGTGGAGCTGCTTGATGCCGAGCGACACCTTCTGCTTGTTGCGGTCGAAGGAGAGGACCTTCACCTTGATCTTGTCGCCCACCTTCAGGTGGTCCTCGAGCCGGCCGATGCGGCCCCAGGTGACGTCCGTCACGTGCAGGAGCCCGTCCAGGCCGCCCAGGTCCACGAAGGCCCCGTAGGAGGTGAGGTTCTTCACGACGCCTTCCACGATCGCGCCCTCCTCCAGCACGGAGAGGGTGTGGGAGCGCTTCTCGTCGATCTCCTTCTGCTGCACGGCGCGGCGGGAGAGGACCACGTTGCTGCGCCTGCGGTTCATCTTGATGATGAGGAAGCGGAAAGGCTTGCCGATGTAGGGCTCCATCGACTTGACCTGCTTGATGTCCAGCTGGGAGCCGGGCAGGAAGGCCTGGATGCCGTTGATGTCGACGTTCAGGCCGCCCTTCACCTTGCCGGTCACGACGCCCTCGATCTCCCCGCCCTCGCCGTGGATGCGGGTGAGGTCGTCCCAGAGCTTCTGGCGCGTTGCCTTGTCCTTGGAGAGGATCATGTCGCCGTCGTCGTCGCCGCGCTTGACCAGGAGGGCCTCCACGGTGTCGCCGATCTTCACCTGCGGGACGCCGTTCTCGTCCTGGAACTCGCGCAGGTTGATTCGCCCCTCGGACTTGGAATGCACGTCGACCATGACGTACTCCTTGCCGATCTGGACGACGACGCCCTGAAGCACCTCACCTTCGGTGAGGCTGCGGAAGCTCTCCTCGTAGAAGCGCTTCATGGACTCGGCATCGGGCTCGGCAGAGTCGAAGTCCGGGTCGGCCGCGTTGTCGGGGGGCCCCTCTTCGGCGTCCGCCGGGGCATCGGGGGAAACGGCTTCCTCGGAAGCTTCGGCGGGAGCGGGGGCGGAGTCCGCCGGTGCGGCTGCGTCGTCCGCAGGGGGGGCAGCGTCCGGAGGAGCGGCGTCCGCAGGGGCGGGCGCGGGATCCGCGGCGGCGACCGGGGATTCCTCATGGGCGGGCGCGGGATCCGCGGGCGCGGCAGCGTCAGGGGCGGCGTCCTCGGGAATTTCCGCAGGTGCGGGTGCGGCGGCGGCCTCCTGGGCCGGATAGGGCGCGGGGGCCTCCGGGGCCGCGCCGGCGGCTTCGGTTCCGGCGCCTTCGGCGACGGTGGCGGTAAGATCGGTGTCGTGGTTGTTAGAACTGTTTTCCATGTTGTCCCCAAGCTTAAGATACCGCAGGGGCTGGCGCCCCCCGGGGATACCCCGCCATCGCCTTCCGGCCATTCGGGCCCTTTTCTCGCGCGGCAGAATATCTTTGGAAGCATACCACGTCGGGCGGCATATTTTCCAACAATTTGCTCCCGACGGGACTCTTTTTTCGTTCCCCCTCCCCCCGCCCGGGTAATAAGCGAGAAAACTGACATTTTGAAGCAATTATGCGGCATAAAAAATTCCAGGAGCCGAAAACTGCCGCCGCGCCGCCCGGGGAAGCCCCATCAAAGCGCTCCGGCGGACCGCTCCGGGCCTGCTCACGCCCTGACTTCGCCTTCCGGCCTGGGGGCCGCGGCGCCGGGCGAGGCGGGGCGCCGTGCGAGTCCTCGGCGGCCCCATGCCGCCAGGGGCGGTCTCCGCCGAGCGGGATCCCTCCCGGCAACGGAGCGGGCCTGCACGGCGATGGCGACGGCCCTGCCCGGCAGGGCGAAGCCGGGGGCCTGAAGCGCCGCTAGGGCGCGGCCTTGCGGACGCGCCCTAGCGTGGAGGTGACCGGCCTGCCCCCGCGCGGCTCTTGGAGCGAGCCCCGGAGGCCCCTGAGTCTCGGCCCTTTCGGGATCAGTTGTCGTAGAAGGGCTTCAAGAGCCTGCTCCTGGAGGGGTGCTTGAGCTTGCGGATGGCCTTGGACTCGATCTGGCGGATGCGCTCGCGGGTGACGCTGAACTCCTGGCCCACCTCCTCCAGGGTGTGGTCCGTCTTCTCGCCGATGCCGAAGCGCATGCACAGGACCTTGTTCTCGCGGGTGGTGAGCGTGGAGAGCACCTTGTGGGCCTGCTCCGTCAGGTTGTGCTTGATGACGGCCTCGGAGGCTGAGATGTTGTTCTGGTCCTCCACGAAGTCGCCCAGGTAGGAGTCCCCGTCGTCCCCGATGGGGGTCTCGAGGCTGATGGGCTCCTTGGCGATCTTCATGACCCTGCGGACCTTGTCCACGGGGAGCTCCATCTTCTCCGCCACCTCCTCGGGGGTGGGCTCCCTGCCCAGGGTCTGGATCAGGCTGCGGGAGACGCGCACCAGCTTGTTGATGGTCTCGATCATGTGGACCGGGATGCGGATGGTGCGGGCCTGGTCCGCGATGGCCCGGGTGATGGCCTGGCGGATCCACCACGTGGCGTAGGTGGAAAACTTGAAGCCGCGGCTGTGGTCGAACTTGTCCACGGCGCGCATGAGCCCGATGTTGCCCTCCTGGATGAGGTCCAGGAACTGCAGGCCCCGGTTGGTGTACTTCTTGGCTATGGAGACGACCAGCCGCAGGTTGGCCTCGATGAGGCGGTTCTTGGCGTCCGCGGCGCTCCGCTCGGCGCGGGACACGTCCTGGATGATCCTGGAGAGGCTCTCGTAGGGCATGTTCCACTCGGCCACGAGCTGGTTCATGCGCCTCTGGGACTCCATGGCCTCCTCCATGCGGCGCTCCAGCTCGGGGACCGACTTCGCGAGCTTGTTGCGCTTCGTCCGCATTGGCTTGGAGAGGGACGCGGGGTCGGCGGGGAACAGCCTCCGGAGGTCGTCCACGGAGACCTTGGCCTCCGACTCCAGCGAGACCACGGCCTGGCGGTGGGCCGCGTACTCCTTCTCCCACTCGCGGAGGCGCACGACCATGCCGTCGAACTGGGACTTCACGAGCCTCAGGGACATGAACATCTTCTCGATCTCTTCCGTGTGGCCCTTCTTGGTCTTGTTTATCTGGCGCTGGCGCTTGGCGTCGGCCTTGCCGTCCTCCCGCTGGACGCTCTTCACGTACTCCGAGTGCTTCCTGGCCTTCACCAGGATCCTGGAGATGGTCTCCAGGGTTGTCTTCATGCGCTCGGACTGGTCGGGGGAGTTGCCGTCCTCGTCGTCGGGGGCGTCCTGCACGATGTCGCGCAGGCGGATCTCCTCGGACTGGAGCTTCGCCTGGATCTCGCGTATGGCGTCCAGGGCCACGGAGGTCTTCATGATCTCCTGGACGATGTCCCTTTCCCCCTTCTCGATCGCCTTGGCGAGCTCGACCTCGTCCTCCTTGGTGAGGAGGCTCGCGTGACCCATCTCCTTAAGGTACATCTTCACCGGGTCGGTGACCTTGGAGTGGGCGTGCGCCTGGTCGCGCAAGCGGTCGATGTCGCGCTCGCCCGCCTTGGAGCCCTGGAAGCCCTTGTCCGCCTCGATGAGGTCGGGGTCCTCCAGATGGGGCATATCGATGTCGTCGTAGATGGACATGACCTCCTCCAGCCTGCCCGGCTCAGACAGGCTAGAGGATATGTTCTCGTCCAAATCCTCGTAATCGAACGCGTCCTTGACGCCTCCAACGGGGCCCGCGCCTTTGATATAGGAATTCCTGGTCACCTTTACCTCCGTGTGGCCGCCGCCGGGCGGCGGCGCTCTGGAAAGTCATGAAAGCGTCCCGCGCCGCCGGGGGAGGGGGCGCGGGTACGGCCCGCCGCCCGGGCCCTGCAGGGTGCAGGGGGACGGAGGCCGCGTAAGGCCGAAATGCCGGGAAGGCGGGACCTGCAACTGTGGCCAGGGGTGAGCGCCGTCCCGCGCCCGGCTGGGCGGGCGGAAACGAGATGAGTGGATGGCTTTAAGGAGAGTGCGTCTCGGAAATTGCATTAGGGGCTGGAAGCGGCGGCGTCCCCGGACATCGGCAGGTCCTGGATCCGGGCCGAGCCGTAGAGGGCGTCCGGACCGGCAGGGCGCGTCGGGCACCGCCAGGGGCAAGGGCGAAGGCGGCAACGAGCCGCGCGGCGCTCCCGGTTCGTGGGCCGTCCGGGCGAAGCGCCGGGGCGGTTATGCAAGGAGGGGTGACCTCCGGTATCGACCGACGGGGTTAGGGCTCCGTGCGGACAGCCGCCGGGGTTAGGGATTCCCTGGCGGGGTGCCGGAGAAGGCCTCCGTGTGAGGCAGCCGGAGAAGGGCTCCGGGCTAAGGCTACCGGAGTGGGGCTCCGGATGAGGCTGGCGGAGTGGGGCTCCGGGCTAAAGCTGCCGGAGACTGGCTCCGGACTGAGGCTGCCGGAGACTGGCTCCGGGTGAGGATGCCGGAGAAGGGCTCCGGGCTAAGGCTGCCGGAGACTGGCGCCGGGTGAGGCTGCCGGAGCGGGGCTCCGGGTGAGGCTACCGGAAGAAAACTTCCGGGTTCAGGCTACCGGAGAAGAGCCTCCGGGTTAAGGCTGCCGGAGTGGACTCCGGACCAAGGAAACATGAGAAACGGCCTCCTGGCGGGGCTGACGGAGGAGAGCCTCCGGTATAAGGCTTACGGGTGGATGCCGCCGGGATAAGTCAACCTGAGCGAAACATCAGGGCGTGGATGTTGGAGGGGAGCCTCCTGGCGGGGATGCCGGGAAAGGTCTCCGGCGGGCTAGAATCGGGAGCCGCTCGGCCCCGGTCGGGAAGCCCCGCACGTGGGCGCTTCAGGACTTATCGGCAGGAGAAGCCTCATCGCTTAGGCGAGGCGAAGGCGGGCGCCTTCAGGCGCGGCCCGGTCCAGGGCCCGCTGGCGGGCGAACGCTGGTCGGGGGCCCGGAAGATCCGTGACGTGAGCCGAAGCCGCCCGGGGGCACCGGCGGGCAAGGGTAACCCGATCCCCCGGAGAACCGCGTCGGCTTATGCCGTCCGCGGCCCTGTCCGGGCGGAGGCACCGACCTTGCGGCCGGTCGGAAACTCGTCGAAAGGAGGCGCTCAAGGGATACCAGTCAGGCGCGAGCCTTGAAAGCGGAGGCGGGCATCGTTCCTCAGGTCCGGCCCGAAAAGGCGGCGCGAGGCGGTGAGGCAAGGCGAAGGGGCAAGCTTGTGGCCCGAAGAGCCTGGCAACGGGCCGGGGGGCCGCACACCGGGAGACCGGGGGGCCGGAAATCCTTGAAAGGCTTGATCATTTTCGGAAGCCGCGGAGGCTTCGGGGGCGAGGTGAAGGCTCAGGATCACGACCGGGTAAGGCGGTATCCGGACAGGACTGAGGTCGGGATGGAAAGCGGGATCCGGCCGGGAATGCGGGAATCGTTGAATGTGGGAATCGTTGAAGGAAAGGTCCAATCGTGATGGGGTCAGGCCTGAAAGCCGGAACCGGTCTTGAAAAGGCGAAGTCAGGTCTAGATAGGGTCAGGTCAAGGTCAAGGCTAATGGGCCGGAGCCGCAAGCGAGGTCCGGATATGATTAAGGTCAAGGCAGGTTCAGCTTCGAGGGCCCGAACCGATTCGAGGGCCCGATCCGAACCCGAAAGCGGGCTTCAGTCAAGCCGGGATTCAAGATTGAAGGCATAAGCCGATCGGCCCGAGGGAACGGGGCCCTACTGCTCACGGCCACTGTCGGAAAGACATGCCTACCCTCCGGGTCCGGGACGGCGAGCGGGAAGCGTCCGACCTGCCGCCTCGTTTTTGGCGGCTGCCTGCTCGGCCCTGATTCTCGCGACCCCCTCCTCGTCGCCCGCCTCCAGCGCGGCCTTCAGAAGGGCGGTCAGCTCCTGCAGGCGGCGTTTGGCGGTGAGCTGCAGGACCCTTCCGGCGTATACCTCCGCGTCCTCCTTGGCACCGACCGTGTCGCCGTCGGGGACGCTGTTGGCCACCCTGGCCACCAGCTCGCCCAAGGGCCCCTCGCGCCATCTGGTGGAAAGGCCTATGAAACTGACCGTGCCGGTCTCCCGGTACTGGGAGAGGAGCTCGGAGGCCAGCTCCTCGCACTGCTCCTGAGGCCAGCGGCCCTCCACGCGCTCCAGGGCGCCCGCCGTCGCGGGGTTCATGAGCACGTGCTCCAGGAGCTTCATGGAGTGGGGCTCCAGGTCCCCCCCCCCCTCGTGGTCCTCCCTGGCGTGCGGCTGGCCGACCGCGAAGGGAGCCGGACCTCCAGGCCCCTCGTCTTCGGGGAAAGGCTGCTCGCGACGGGACCGCGCCGCGGGAAGGTCCTCGGGGGGGACGCCAAGCCCCCTGGCGAACTGGCTGCGGACCATAGAATAGGTGACCGGTTCGGCCACCTCCGCCATGAAGTCCTTGATGTAGTCCACGGCCGCGCCTTTGGCGGCCATGGAGGCGCCGGGATCTGGCAGGAGGACGCTCAGGGCGTGCTCCAAGGCCTCGGGCGCCTTCTCCGCCAGTTCCAACAGGGGCACGGGGCCCCGCTCGCGGATGAAGGTGTCCGGGTCGTGGTCCCCCGGCAGCGTGACCGCCCGACCTTCAAGCCTCGCGTTCAGGAGCTTGGGCACCGCCTTGAGCGCCGCCAGGCGACCGGCCTCGTCCCCGTCGAAGAGGAGGTAGACCTCGAGGCCCTTCCCGCGGAGCATGTTGACCTGGGTCTGGGTGAGCGCGGTGCCCATGGCGGCGACCGCGTATTTTATGCCTGCGGCGTGGAGCGCGATGAGATCGAAGTAGCCCTCCACCAGGAATATGCACTCCGCGGCGTCCAGGAAAGGCTCTGCCTGGGGCATCCCGTAGAGGAGCCGGCCCTTGGTCCAGATGGGGGTGGCGGGGGAGTTGATGAACTTGGGGGCCTCGCGGTCCCCTTCGCGAGCGGCCTGGGGCGACTGGACTGCCGCGTCCAGGAGCCTGGCGGCGAAGGCGACCGTGCGCCCGTCCCGTTCCTGGATCGGGATCATCAGGCGGTCGCGGAAGGCGTCGTAGGCGCCGCCGGAACCGTGCAGGTTGGCCTTGGCAAGCCCGGCCTCCAGGAGAATGTCCTCGTGGAAGCCCTCCCCCGCGAGCTCGCGGATGAGCCCGTCCCAGCCGGAGTGGCTGTAGCCAAGGCGGAAGGAGCGCATCAGGGCGTCGCCCACGCCCCTGCCCCTGAGGTAGTTGCGGACCCGGACGCCCTCGTCGGACCACAGGCGCGCCTCATAGATTTCGGAGGCCCTGTCCATGACCTTGTGGAGACGCTGGCGGCGCTCCGGACCGGCGTGCGGGCCCTGCGGCTCGTCGCCGCCTTCGGGGAGCGATACGCCGGCGCGGCGGGCCAGCTCACGGACGGACTCGGGGAAGCTCATGCCGAACATGAGCTTCATGAACTTGAAGGCGTCCCCGCCCGTCTTGCACCCGAAACAGAAGAAGAAGCCCTTCTCCGGGCTCACGTTGAACGAGGGAGTCTTCTCGCGGTGGAACGGGCAAAGCCCCTTGTAGGAGTCGGGCCCGGCACGGTTCAGATCCGTATGGGGCCTGATGAGATCCAGGATATCGGTCGCGGACCGGACCTGGTGTAAGGTCTGTTCGGAATAGAAAGGCAATGGAGCCGACCCTGCGCCCGACCGGGCTCTGTGGCTGGGAAGGCCCCGAGGGGGCCCGCGCCGTGTTTGGACTGGAAGGCAGGTCGCGAGACGACTCTGGCAGAAGGGGGCGGGGGCGCAAGCCTCCCGCCTGAGAGACGAAGGGACCGGGACGGCCTTTGGAGGGCTTCAGGCGGTTGAGGGCCGGGCTACTGGGCGGGCGACCGGTCTATCCCTGACGCCCGGCCAGTGGACGGGCGGCTCTGAAGGGTGTGTTAACAATATATTAAGACATAATAGGCGAAATGCAAGACCCTTCAAGAAAAATTTTCCACCGCCCGATAAAATAGATGAAGGGCCCCCCCCCTTCCGAAAGAGAGGCAGCTTGAGGCCCAGATCAGAAAGACAGCCGGGAAGAAGCCACGGGACAGCCGTGCAGGGACCCCCGGCCAGAGCCGCATGCCCCTGTCCGGCCGACCCGGCACGATCGCGGGCTGAGAAAATCCCGACCGGGCCGGGAGGGTCGCCAACGGAAAAAATCCCGGAAGCGCCGGGGTTGTCATCGGCGAAGAAGATCCCCGAAGCGCCGCGATTATCGCCGACGGAAAAGAACCCGGAAACGCCGGGATGGTCGCCGATGGAGAAGATCCGGGAAGCGACGGGATGGTCCGTGACAAGGGAGATCCCGGCAACCACGGTAGGGCCCGAGGCAAGGGAAATCCCGCCTAGGCAGGAACGGCCCCTGATCGACGATCAGCATAGGGTACGCCCGGAAACGCCCAGCCCGAATCCAGAGACGGAAACGGACGTGTCGCCTACGGCTGGCAGCGGCGACCGGAAACTGCCCTTTGCGGGCAAAGCCCCGTCCGTGCCCGCCGGGCCGACCGGGCAAAGTGAAGTGGGGACCCCCGGATGTTTGGTGGAAAGGGCCGCTGAGGCTGGCGGACGGATGCCGGATTGCCTGCGGGCAACCGGTCGGCCTTTCCCCTACGCCCGCCTCTATATGCCCTCGGGTTTCTCCGCGCCCTTGCGGGTCTGGGAGAATCCCTCCGCCAATATAAATGATAAAGCCGAAAAACCGCCTGTCAAGGGTTTGATTCCAAGATCGCAGAAATGTTGCAGATCCGAAAGACGACTGGACGGCAGGCCACCCCAAAGAAGGCGGGAAACGCGCCGTCCTGAAGAGCGGCCCGGAAATTCCGGAAATTCCGGGAATCCCGGGAATCCTGCTGCGGCCCGCCCACATGTGGAGCCCCGAAACCCCGCTTCCGGGCGGTTAACGGTGAACGGAATGCCCGGCGTCCCCCCGCCGCTTTCCCCGAGGGAGAACGTCAACATCGTGACCGGCGTCTCTTTGCTACACGCCAACGGTCATGCGGCGCGGGCCGGACACTTTACGGCGGAGCCAGGGGACTTTACGGCACGGGCCGGACACTGTACGGCGGAGCAAGGGGACATTACGGCGAGGCCAGGGGACATTACGGCTAGGCCAGGGGACATTACGGCGAGGCAAGGGGACATTACGGCTAGGCCAGGGGACATTACGGCGAGGCCAGGGGACCATGCCGATCGCCCAGGACGCCGCGGCGCTACGGTGCCGCGTTTACCCCTGCAATTCGCGGGCCTTTCCGCGCGGGCTGACGTCGCCCCTCTCCCGACCGTGCGAACGAAGTCGCCCCTTGCGGCTGCGGCCTTCCTCCTGGGCGCGCTGATTCTGGGCGCGTTCGCCCTGGCAACGTCTGGCGCGTCCCAGCTCATGGCCATGACCAACCACCACGAGTATTTCCCGTACGGCTGGTACAAGCCCGTCCTCTACGGCTCGCTGAGGGTCCAGGACGAGATGATTGATTTCGATCCTGCGGTGGAGGGCGAGGAGACCAGGCGGGAGGAGTTCATCCTGCCGAACGACGGGGGCCGGGTCTACCGCCTGAGCCACAACGGTCGCGTGTTCTGCTACGTGGCGGACCACGATCTCGTCGACCCCTGGGACTTCCAGATAGTGGACTACGATGGCTCGGGCGCCTTCGAGCATAAGGAGCCTCCCTTCTCGGAGATGCCACTGCCGAGGTGGACCTTCATCAACTACCCGTTCCGCTACGTGAACGCCCGGCGCTTCACGGACCTGACCGGGGATCCCGACCCCTCAGTGGAGGACATGATCTGCGCGCTGACCGGCTGCCGACGCGGTCCGGGGCTCACCCCCGCAGAGCGCGCGGCGCTCACCATCGCCCGGGGCGGCGTCCCGCCCGCCGATCTGGCCGACGACGCACCGAGGCTCGCGCTCAACATCCTTTTCGACTTCGACAAGGACACGCTCACGGCGGACGACGTGAAGGTCCTGAACACCCTGGGCAAGGCCATGACCTCGCCGCAGCTGGAGGGACACACCTTCAAGCTGGAGGGGCACACGGACGCCAAGGGGAGCTACGAGTACAACATCGGTCTCTCCCAGCGGCGCGCCAACCGCGTCCAGGCCTTCCTCATGGACAACTACGGCCTGGGCTCCTGGCAGCTCATGACCGAGGCCTACGGCAAGACCCGACCGCTCCCCAACCTCGATCCCGAGAACGGCCGCAACCGCCGCGTGGAGATCGTTAACGTGGGTGCGGGCTACATGACCGACCGGGGCCGCTATTCCGGCGGCCTCCACGAGTTGCCCTCCGGCGGCCAGAGTTACGGCTCGTCGGGCCAGCCGCCGTCGGCGTATCCTGCGGGCCGGGGCTCCAACGTGAGGGGCCCCATCTTCCAGCCGCCCACCCCGGGCACGGGGGCCGCCTCCGCGACTGGCGGCACGCCCGCCCCCGCAGGCGGCGACTACCGCTCTGACGGCATCCCTCCCTACAGGTCGCCGTACCGCAGGCCCCCGGGCACCCCGCCATCCGGGCCGCCCCCGACGACGGCAGGCCAGCTCCCCGCGACGGCACCCGACCAACCGCCGGCCGCGGCGCCGGCCGCCCAGCCCGACCAGGGCGCGCCGCCGGCCGTCCAGCCGACCCAGGCCTCCCCTCCTTCACAGGGCGCACCGGGGCAGCCCGTGCCGATCAGCGCCCCCGTAAACGGCCAGCCGCCGTCCGGCAGCCCCTGAGCCGCGCTCGCAGGGTGCGCATGCTATGGGGTCAAGCGCCTCGCCTACGCTTTCAACCCGCGTAACGAGGAAAACCCGTGGAAATGAAACCCAACCCTTTGAGGAGGCCTGAGACGCGGACGGGCGGCTGAGCCCAAATCGCCACAAAGCACGGTTATCACGCTGACCAAGGGAACGGTCTCCGCTCCGCCGGTCTCGAGGCCGCTCCTGCGCACCGGAGCCTCCCATCGTTTCCCCGGTGGCATGATTGTTCATGATCTCAGCTCCGATAAAATTCAGCGGAAAATTGAAACGCTAAAACTCCGCGCGAAAAGGTCATCCTTCACCTTCTCGGTTTCTCCGGACGATTCCCTAAGCCCCTGTCAGCCTCTCTGGGGGCTGCATTCGTTCTCTCAACCTGTATCCGTGCGCACAGCCTACGTTCCGCCGCGACCGGCGGCATTTCGGGACATCGCGCCCGACAGACGGAGTTGTCGCCCGCTTAACGGGATCCAAACGGGCCGTCCTCCAGCTTACCCTCCGCGATGAACGCGCCCAGGCCGACGGACATAAGGCCCAGATGGTGAAAGCCACTAGGCCACCCGGCTTTAGTTCAAGGCTGCTTCCCTATGCGGAGGGCCGCCATTTCAGAACAGACGTTTTTGACAATTATTACGCCGAGGGCTTCGCCGCTACTGGAGGAATCCTGTCAACGGGGCTCATCATGCGTTTTCAGGAGATTTCCAGGAGGCAGTTCCGGCCTAGCATATGGCGACCGCGACCAGCCCGTAGCCGGAAAAGCGCCTTGCGCTGATGGGTTCCGGGACCCGCCCGTCACGCGCGGTCAATAGACGGGAGGGTTCCTGTTCACTGTCAGCCGGCGTAACTTTAGGAATTTGTGGAAAAGAATCAATAATCTGGTTTACAAGTATCGAAAAAACAGAAAATTTTCCTCCTGAATTCGCCTATGCCCTTCGTGAAGGCATCAGTACGCCTCAGCGGGCGACCGGAAACAATCTTTCCGGTGAAACAGAACGAAACGAATCAATGATGCCTCCGTAATCTTTCGTCAATGGATTCTCACCGAATGATGTCTGGGGCATTGGCGACAAAAACTATGGCGAGGGTGGCCGGCATCCCTCTTATCGGGTAATTTTGCCTCCTCAATAGCCTCCTTGAGGCTAAGAATGCGGAACACAATCAGTCACGGGAAGTCGCAACAAACCTATTGCTGTACCGTCATGGATTAGCCTTTGTCGCTGAAGACATGCCAAGACAGCAAAACGTCCCGAAACGTTCTGCCATGACAGAGACTGCTATTTCGAGAATGCCTGATCAGAAATCCTGCGAAGGCGCAGAAAAAACAATGCGGCGATCCAGCACTCAAGACAATGGATGGCATCTAATCTGTCGAGTACCGCAACTCGTTGATTGACGGCACTCCAGATTCGTAATCATCCCAAACTACCTCTGCGAAACGTACTCTGACATTGACAATGTCGTAAACACCAACAGCGGCGGCGTAAACTTTCGCTTCCTTATTCTTATAAGGCAGGTGATAACACTGACCTGCAATCTGTGCAAATGCGCTGTCGATCAATCCGCTAAGGATGTGACGCACACGTTCAGTTTCCTGCAGGACAACCATTTTCCTGTCAGAAGCAACGGAAGCAGGCAGACTCCCTGCATCATTGAGTCCGACTTTATCCAGAATCTGTGCGCGAACCGCTGCCGACGGATGATGTCGGTTGGCATCAGCATTGCCCTGAGCAGACGTCGCTTTATGGTATTTTATCTCTATGACTATCCTATCACCGCCGCCCGGTATGGGAAAAACCAGATCTGGCATGCCGCCAGCAGAGGGATGATTTGAGAGCGGAAGGTCATCCCCATATTTCAGAAGTGCCCCTATCAAGAGATGAAAAATGTTTTCGCCCCCGCCCTCATAAAGTTTTCTGTCATAAGTGCTCAATTCCAACGACAGACGCCTTTCAGCCTCAACTTCATTCAAGGAACAGAACGCTGCAAGCAAGCTGTTTTTTTTGCCGACAAGATAGCCAGGAGGATCAGCTTCACCGGACGGCACCAAAAATTTGGTCGTAAGTTCGCGTTCAATGGCGTAACTGATTTCATTATTTGGGATTTCAAGCCGATAAGTCACGTTGGGAGGGTTGCCGCTCGCGTCACATACAGTAAGGTAACCAGAATATAAAAGAAAGGACGTGCTGTTAATATCAATTTTATCTTCCAACCCCAAAGGGGTAGTGATCTGAAGATTTTTGTCGAATATCTTGAAAGGTTCGCTACTCTTGTTCATGAGAAGATATGTGAGCAAAGGGGTACCAGAAAGATACCAATAATAGTCGAACCCGGTGTTCTCGAGAAATATCTTTATCGAATCAGGGTTCAATAAACGTTCAGTGCCGTCCCAACTATAACCATCGTACCACTGCGTGATCATCCGCAACAAGTCCGCGACGGTAGAGTCTTGTGCGAATTCTCCACGTGATTTCATGGTTGCAAGAGCCGCTGTAAGGTGCTGTGCATAGACATCAGATATTTCATCCTTAGTAAATCCACAAATGGTCGAGTATTCCTTGTCAAAAGAAATGTCCTTGATGGTATTCAATGATGAAAATAAGGATAGTTGTCGAAATTTTGTTATCCCGGTTATGAAAACGAAACGCAACTTCTTGATGTTTGATTTTATGGCTGAATAGAACCTGCGGAGAACAAGGCGAATCTCCTGCGACTTGACCTGGTCGTTGATGTTGCTTAACAAAGGATCATCGTATTCATCGATTAGGAGCACCACGTTTTTTCGTTTTGCATCATTATCGTTCAAATTGTAAGGGCTGTGTGCCATCGAAACCTGGAGAATAAACGACGTAACGGCGTTTCCTATGCTTGTCGTGTCAAGTTTGATGCCGAATTCAGTAGCCAAGTTAGACAGATACGAAATCAACACGGTCGAGAAATCAGCGCTCATGTCAACTTCATCCCCGCCAAAAGAACTCATGTCTATGCGGATTACCGGAAAGGATACCCACATATCTGCAGGGTATAATTTACCAATCTCCAGATTGGCGAAGTTGCTCCGTTTACCTCTGAATATGTCATAAAGCGTGTCAAGCAGAAAAGTCTTGCCGAATCTTCTCGGTCTGGCAAGGAAATATGGCCGCTCATAACGCTTGATCAGGTTGTAGATCAGACGGGTTTTGTCGACCAAGGGCGCTTCTTCTGTTATGAAGTCTTCAAATATCGTGGAGCCTACCAGCAGAGGTTTGAGTTCATCTCCCCGAGAAAAACTCTCTTTGGTTTCCTTCACAAGGTCCTGTTGAGTATCATCTGGCATTTTTACTAACCTCGACAATGAGGGACCGACAACTAAACAGAGGTGGCTGATACGCTAAAAAAGCCAAAGAAAATCTCACCCAAAGCAAGGGCAGGCGTATAACAGAGTCCGAAAAGGTGCCGACACTGACGATCAGGAAATGCAACCAATCAAAATTAGAATTATGATTAGGGTTGGAATTGACCAAATGTCAAAATATCACCATGAATACTATACTTAATCCGAATCAAGTCTGTCAACAGTCATTTTCCACAACCATCCTGACCGCACAAAATACGCCAGGGGATACGCCTGTTTTTAGCGTAACCACTTCTTTGTGATGGCGTGGGGGTGACAAGGAGCCGCCCTTGCCCCTCATGAGACTAAGCCCGGTACAGTCAGAACCGGTCCTATGGGCGGGCGAGCTAGCGTTTAAACGGAGTGACGAGTGACCTGTTTCTGTTGGGTGAAGAACACCTGTGGACCGTAGTCAGGCAGGGACGGCTGTCACCCAGCGCAATCCTGCAAGGCGGAACCCGCTCGGCCTGGCCGGAGCGGGCCGAGCGTCTCATTTTTTGCGGAAGCAGCAACTGAACCGAAGAATAGATCAGCAAAGGCTCCCTATAATTTGAGACCCTGTAGAAGTCCGGAGCCAGCTCTGGGTCAAGTTCGGAAAGGCTCAAAACCTGGCCCACAGCCATCCTGTCGTCGGTGCTGATGACCGAGAAGAAGGGCACCGCCGCCGGGGACGACGGTTCCTCCAAGAGCCGACTGACGATCATTTCCGCCAGTCTGAAAAGCATGTATTCCCGAACCGGTCCCCATGGGAAGGAACCTTTGTTAAGCAACATTAACGACCAGGTCAAGTCGCAGGAGATTCGCCTTGTTCTACGTAGATTCTATTCAACCATAAAATTAAACATCAAGAAGTTGCGTTTCTTTTTCATAACCGGGATAACAAAATTTCGACAACTATCGTTTATCTTTCAAAACGAGGTCGACGGGGAATCTCTTGGCCTCGTTCACACGGTACCTGTCGTGACGCGCGATGAAGAGGCGCGCCTTCATGCGGAAAGCCATTCTCATCGACTGTCTCATCGACTGCACTTGGACATCCCACTGAGGCGTTGACAACCAATATCACTCACGTCTTAAGACAAGATGATCTCCGATTTCGAGCAAGAACTCCAGGGCTTCCCGGGACGGCGGCTTATCCAAGGTTTTACCCCGTACGAAGACACCCGGGCTCCTGTTCCTAGCCAACGCGACTTTCAGTTTGTCCTCGTTGTTACTCCCCCGCGTCAGGAATAGCCCGACCTCCTCATCCAGGGGGGGCCGCAGGACCTTGCTATCTCCGGAAACCTCCGGAGCCTCCCACACTTTAAGGCGCCTAACGTGACGAGAGCGTCAACAGAGAGCGTTTCCCAGCCCCTGACCAGGGTCTCGATGCTCCCCGCATCGATCGACAACCCGCGAAAGGCCGGGGGCTCTCGGGGGAGAAAGACATTACGAAAGAAGAGCCTCTCGTCGGTGTTGATAAAAAGGGCTCATCAACGAGTTCCGGACCGCCTACGCGAGACTCATGCTGGAGTCGAAGATAACGGGCGACGTCAAGGGCCTGATCTCCGAGCACCTGAAGACGCTGGAAAACAAGATCGAGACGCTGGTCCCGGCGACGAAGGAGGCGGACGCGGCCTACGCGAACCCGAAGGTCGCGGCGCGTCAGCGCGTGAAATCCGCAGGGGCCATGAAGTACCTGCTCAGACGGCAGATAGCGAGACTGGCGCACGCGGCGCGGGATCTCGGTCCCGGCGTCGACCCGCAACGGGTCGTCCTCCTCTTCGACTTCGATTCCGCGACGTTCAATCCGGCCACGAGCCTTTACGGCCTCATGGATCACGTGGGCAACAGCCGAATCCTCGTCGCCGTCCCGGACGCGATGGGCTACTCGATGACGGTCGGCCTGTTCGGGCACGAGTCGGAACACCTGGTGAACTATGTCCTCACCGACCTGACGCGTATGGGTTCCGTCCGCGCCGAAATAATGCTCGACAGGATGCGCGAGGCGCTGGGGGTCCCGGAATTCGACGTCGCCGACGGCGCCGAATGGCATCATGGACCATACCACAAGAGGTATACCGAGCGTCTGGCATGGGCCTTCGAGCGTTTCCTGCTCGAACGCGGGCTGACGAAAAATGTTGACGCCCTCGCGCCGCTTGAACTAGAATTCAACCGGGCGTATGTCGACTGGCTGGCCGCCAACGGAAAAGACCAGGGCACGCAATATCTTACGACCGCGTTGAACGGGCTTTTCACGGACAGCCTGGAGGGGAGGTTCCCGAATGACGCCGGAAGAGATAGCCTTCGACAGTCAAGGTTTGGAAATAATCGGGACCCTGCCTATGTTGGGAGTACATCTGGCGGAACAGGCCGCGTCAGTTCGGAGAAGGGTACTGGCACCGCAGCTGACACAAGCCAACGAAGAGAAGCTGAAGTGGACGCTGACGGGCGTCCTGGCGAGAGTGCGCGGACGGTGGGTACCCCGCTGGAAGGCGATGAAGGGGCACCTCTCGATGGACCCCGAGGAAAGACGGGCGACGGCGACGGAGCTCAACGCGGATATGGAGCTTACCGAGATGGTGTTCGAGGTCATGCAGGAGGTCAAGAAACGGGGTCAGGAGACGGACGACTGGCTCTCGACGATGGCGGAGCCGCCTTCCCCGGAGATGACCTTCGAGCGCTTCATTCCGGAGCGGTGGAAGGAGACGACCTCTTCCCTATATCCCGGAAGCTAGGCGCCTTCGCGGAGGAGACGCTGGCCGCGATCGAGGCGGGCGACGGCGATTCCGCGTTCGCCGCCATGCAGGAGCACCTGTCCCAGACGGCGGCGGACCTGGGCCTCTGACGGGCGCCCGGCGGCCTGGCCCGAGGGCCGCCATGGGTCGCGGCGGGCCGGGACGTT
>JAISFS010000299.1 GCA_031263485.1 Deltaproteobacteria bacterium
TGCCCGCCGGCTCCTCCGTCATCCGCCCCCCAACTCGGGAGCGTCGGCGCCAGCGCCAGGATCGCGAACAGAATCGTGAAAAGGGCGAAAGTCAGGAACATGCTTCTCTCCGGTGCCGCACATTGCGGGAGGACCTTCGGACCGTGCCGGGATTCGGAGCCGTATCGGGGAGCCGGTCGCCCGGAATGCCGGGCAACCGGACAGTTAATAATAAATTACTTCGGCCCGGAGCGCAATATGTCCGCAATGGCCCCATGGTTGCATGGCGCCGACATGGCCTTTCCCCTCTCTCCTTCCGGCGAAGCCGCATGCCCGGTCGCGTCAGCCCCCGCGCCTAGGAGCCTGTTGCATAAATCGCTTTGGCATTGCCGTGAGTCAATTAGTGGTGGATGAGCTTTCTCTTGTCTACCGCATTTGCTCTCATGTCCTTAACAAAAACTCTTTATGCAACAGGCTCCTAGAGAACCTCTCCTCAAACGCCAAGTCAACCCGCCCGGACGGCCCGTGAAACCCCCGATGCGGGGAACCCGTTCGCCGGCCCGCCGGGGTGGCCAGGCCCCGACCGGCAAACTATTGTTCCCGCAGGGTGCTCGTGAGCTTCCTGAAGACGGAGGGGTCAATCCTTGCCCCGTTCAGATATACCCCGTAGTGGAGGTGCGCCCCCGTGACCCTGCCGGTCTTCCCGACCAGGCCGATGGGGATATCGCCTTTTTTAAGATGCTGGCCTTCCTCCACGAGGATCTCGGACAGGTGGAAGTACATGCTGACGAGCCCCTGACCGTGGTCCACGTAGATGGAGTTCCCCGCGAAAAAATGGTTGCCAGCCAGGATCACCACCCCGTCCGCCGGGGCCCGCACCTGGGCGCCTTCCTTGGCCAGGTAGTCGGCGCCCGCGTGGGGTCGGGGGTTGAGGACACCGTTCATGCGGGTCTTGCGGCCGAAGGAGCTGTTGATCGCCGCGTCCACCGGCTCCAGGAACGCCCCCCGCCAGAGCCTTTCCGGGGTCACGGTGGCGAGCGCCCGGTCGGTCAGGACCTTCTCCCGGGCGGCCCTTTCCTGATCTGCGCGAGAGAGCTCCACCTGGCCGCGGGGCACGGTGATGGAGCGGGTCCCGTAATCACGGTCCCTGACCGTGACGGCAGAGCCGAGACGCCCCGGGCTGTCCCCCTTCCAGGACACTTCCAGGGGGTGATCGCCCAAGCCGATCATGATGTCGGCCCCGAAAATGCCGGTGAGCCCTTCCGCCGTCTCGAAGAAGAACACCGGCTTCCCGTCGAAGACCCCCCGGGGCGCCGCGTCCAGGCCCACGCCTTTCAGGATCACCCTGCCCGGTGACCCTCGATCCAACGGATCGGGCACGATTGTCATCTCGGGGGGACCCGGAGCCTCGGCGGGGGCCCTGCGCTGGGCCGAGGCGGGGGACGCGCAACCGACGAGCGCCAGCGCGATCAGGGACAGAAAACCGGCCATGAGCCTGACGGACGGATCGCAGGAGCGCCCGCGGGCGTCCGAGGGGATGCCCCCCGTCGGCCGGACAGCGGCGTCCGACGGGATGCCCCTCGCCGACCGTGCCTCGGCGAAAGACGGGATGCCCATCGTCGGTCGGGCATCGGCGTACGACGGGTTCCCCGCCGCCGGGAGGGCGCTGGCTGACAGGGCCATCGCCGCCGCCGGGCAGGGGCCGACGGCCGGGTGTGGGCCGAGGGTCGTGTCAAGGGTTCGTGATTTGCGGGACAACCGGTGAAAGGCGGGCGCGGGCATGGCGATATCCGTTACAGACTGCCTGACCAGAGTCAGGGGAAGGTGGCAGAGGGCCGGAGAGAGCGAAAGGCGCGGCGACAGGCGGCGATGATGCCGGAAGCCTGAGACGGGACCGAGGCAAGGAGCCGCGATTCGAAGCGGGAAAGCCCTCGCATGAGGCCTGGAAGCTCGAGACATTGGCCTGCTGTCCAACCGCGTGGGACTGGAATCGCCATGGCTGAGACATGGCAGGCCAAAGTCAAGCCGCGAAACCGCAAGCCTGAAACTCGGATATCCCCTCGCCCTCCACGCGTTCGTGCGGCTTCTTCGCCTCCATGGCCGCATGAAACTCGCCGATTGGACTTCCCGGCATCAATGCTGACCGTCATATCGCGGGTCTTGGCAGTCGAGGGCGAGTTTTAACGCAGTCATACCGGGTCCCTGAACTGCCCCGCCTCCTGTCGCCGAACCCCTGCCTGTTTCCCGGAAAGCGTATGACAAACAATCCGAGTTTCTGCCATATCGCACAATTTGGGCTCAACTGCCCACGATTTTACCACATATTGACAGAAGTCAAGAATACATGGGAGACCCTGCCGATCACGCGTGAACACCCCAAAGAATTAAGCATACGGGGTAAGAACGAACGAAACGCCCCATCTTCCAGGCCGGATTCGACTCGTCAGCCGGGGCGGATGTCCGCGGCTGAAACTCCGTCTCCTGACATTTCGTGCCGGACTCCGCCGACTAATATGTCATCGAGCACGATGAGTTCGGCACCGCGCCGCACGGCTTCCGGAGGCTCGCGGCCCGGGCAATCCCGAAAGGCGCCAAGGCGGCGATGATGGAGAGCGCCGGCATCTGCCGGAAGATCCGCCGCAGGCACCGCGCCGATGTCGGGCTGTTCGTCCTGAAGGCCGCGAGCGCCCCTTCCGAGACGCGGAGGAGGGACTCGCGGTCCGACAGTCAGCAGGGCCGTCGGCGGAGTCCCCGGCCTGCCTGGAATCAAGCTTCCTGAGCCATCTCGGCGCGGCAGTCCCGCCGTAGCCCTCGCCCTCCGCGCGGCAGGTGGCCCGCGCAGGTTACCGGCGCAGGATCCCGCGGCTTCCGGCGGTTCCGTGCCGATGACCTCGGAGAGGCGGCGCCGCCGACAGGGGCGCCCCTCCCGCCAGCAGTGGAGGAAGGAGGCGATCAGGGTCATATTGACGGCGGCGTTGACACCGGGGTCCCGGACGCAGGGCTGGGGAGTCGGTGTAGAGGGGGAGAACGCTCCTCTCCAACCGCAGATGACGAGAACGGGCATCGTCCTCTTGAGCTCCTCGGGCCCGTATCCTTCGAGGCAATCGTCTAAGCCCAGCAACGGCATCTCTCCGGGTCCGTCTCGCCCTTTTCCGCGCGCTCGCGGTTGGGAGCGGCCCTGCGGGCCCATCGGACGCCTCGGAAATCCGCAGGTGCGACCCGCCTGACCTGACACCCCAGTCCCCCTTGCGGCGAATACTGCCGAAAGGTGCGGGCGGGATCGACATCTTTGCACGCGCCGCAGGGGAGGCGCGCACGATCGCGGATCCGCCGCGTGAAGTCTGCGGGCGCAAGGAGCCGGATGAGCTCGTGCTTGAGGCGGGTCTTGCACCCGTTCTGCCTGAGGTCCGTCGAGCCGACCGATGATCGTTGCCTGGCAGGCCTTGCCGATGCCCTGTGGGGCAGGACCCGGCATTCGTCCGCCGTCCCGCGGGCGGAGATGCGCGGTCCTCCCCGAGGCCAGGGCCATGACCAGACAGCCGGCCAGCGATTCCGCCCGCGCTGGATCTTCCGGATTCGCTTCCTGAATTCCGACATGAAACCCTGCCCCGGGCTTTCCCCAGGACCGGCCGGAGTCGCGCTGCCCGGTTGTCGATCCGGAAGCCCAGATGGCACTCCAGGCAGTCAACGCGACTGACGCAGATCCCGCCCTGACCGTGAGTTCGGGATCCTCCTGGATCGTACGGACGAACCGTTCCAGGGTCGGATCCTGACCTCCCAGACCAGGTCATCGCCACTCCAGGCTGCTTCCGACGCGAGCCGAGACTCGCGGCTTTCCCCGGGTCCTCGAGGAGCTCACGCGCAAGGAGGCGTTACGCGGCGCCTCCCTCCAGGCGTGCCGCAGCCCCGTCCGACCACACGGGGCCGGATGCTGGAGGATGCTGGCCGGATGCTGCCCGGAAGCGACCGGATGCTGCCCGGATGCGACCGGATGCTGCCCGGAAGCGACCGGATGCGACCGGATGCGGGAGGATGCGCCCGGATGCTGGCCGGATGCGGGAGGATATGGGAGGATACTGGCAGGATGTTGACCATATAATATGGATGATGTGATGATGTGTATGTTATGGATGCGTTTTGCTAAAGTATTCATCCTGACTCGTGAAAACTAAAATGACAGCTTTTAATCATAATGCTGTATCCAACAAGAAATATCTATACAAATAGACGGATCATTATGTGGCTGGAATATGTATATTTAATGGATGATGATTCGTGATTGAACGCATCCTAAATCGCGGTTTAACATCTTTGAAATTTCGCCAAAATAGCGAATGCTGTATCCAGCGCCTCCTGGATATCCTAATTGGCATGGTCTGTTTAGTAATTCACACATAGAATACGCATGTTCTGGCAAGCATCCTTGAGAGTTGATTCAAATGAGCATTAATGAATCTGTCCTTATCGATAATTCATGACAAGTTCACGGATAGTAGGAAAGATGCGAACGCAGAAGTCAAATACCACGGCATATGACGGTAAAATCCGATGTAGTTCGCGAAAACATCATGTAATTTCGGCTGTTTATGGCGCCAGCCGTTTGCGTGGCTTCCCGCCGCGCCGTCGGCTTGGTGTCCGCATCCGGATGCAGCCAACCGAAAGGGCAAGATTGCCATAATACGGCTCCCGCCGCCACT
Source organism: Deltaproteobacteria bacterium (assembly GCA_031263485.1). Taxonomy (GTDB): domain Bacteria; phylum Desulfobacterota; class Desulfarculia; order Adiutricales; family Adiutricaceae; genus JAIRZX01. The sequence goes on from JAISFS010000299.1 coordinate 4,677, forward strand.
GTGGCGGCAGACGGCAGTTCCGCCTCGATAATTTCCTGCATGCCTGCGATCATCCCGTTCCGCGTACATCCGGCGCCCCTCCCCCGCCTGCCTGCAGCGGGCATAAGTTGCCGTCAATTATGATGTTTTTAAATATTATAGGGAGGCGTGAGCGTCGAAGCGCTTTCGTTTCCACAGATGTCGAGTCGAAAATGAATTATCCGTAAGACTTCCGATTCAGGAGGCGAATCAGACGGGCATCATTGACCCTGAAATTCGAACCTGAACCGCGGGGGAAGTCAAAGAATTTCATTTTTCCTGCAGATGCCTCGGAGGTGAGGAAAATCCGACCATGACGACTGAGACCGACTTCGAAAACAGTGATATATCTTATCTTCATCTGTTCAAACCTCACCGCCTTGGAGGAAGCCTCACGGACGAGATCCCTTGCCGAATCCGTTTCGCAAGCGTTTCAGATTCGATTCGCACTTGACGTTCGATTCCATCTGTGCTAATCACTAAATAGTGGTCACTTCGGAAGCAGGCGACCGCAATCCCACCGAGACCGGCCCCGGCACGTGGTCGCGGGGTTCCAGCCTCAAGGTTCTCCGGCTAAGAACGATCCAATCCCCAGGGACAGATCCCCATGTCGATTCGATACCTCGATAAAGACATCACGAACCGCCGGCTTCCTGACCGCAACTGCAGGCCAGGCACCGGCACAGAACCGCGCCTGAAGCGCATCCCGTCAGACGTACACGCCTAGGCCCCGGAGTCTGTCCTTCATCAGTATGGCGTGACCGGGAGACTTTGGACGCCAGCGTCACCAAAGTCCCGCTCTCCCTTCCCTGCGATGCTGCCCGACCGCCGCAACTCGGCCGTGCCGAACTCGCCCTCTGCTGTGAAAAGGCAGCGAAACCCAGGCGACCCCGCAGAACGGCGAGCCCCGCGAACCCGAACTGACGTGCCCAACCTCCATGGGCAAGCGTCCCTTCCCGCCACCTGAAACGCCCGCTTCGTTCAGGTGCCTCTGCCGCGATCAAGCCCCGGATGGCGGCTGTCCATGCCAACGCCCTGAGTGCGTTGGACGTCCCCAGAAACGCTAACGCATGATCGTACTTGACATCGACCGCGAGCTGAACGTGACCGATTCCACCGAACCGGGTTTCACCGGACTTATACCCGGAGCCAGACCTGATCCCATACCCCGACAACGGCCCGGGCAAGGGGGCCTTGAAACGGCCGGAGCCTGCTGGCCAATGCCAGGACCGACTCACGGAATAATGGCCGGGAACAGAAACGCGCCTCAATATTGGCCGAAGCCCGGATTCATACCCGCTATCACGGGAGGCCGCCGCGCCCGACAAAGCGGACCCAGCCTTCTGACGGCATCGGCAGGAACGGCATGGCGCCGCCCGTCACAACCATCGCGGCATGATGGCTTTCCGGGGACTTTAGCATCGACCGTCATCCCCCCCCGGCGGCGTTGCTGCTCCCGGACGCGCCTCTCCTCACGCGAGGGAGGCAAGGGAAGGTTGCGGCGCTTCCGGCCCTCCGGCCGCCGGTCCTCCTGACAGGTTTTCCGGCTCCAGCGCTCCGCCTTCCGGAGCGCGGAAGCCTCTCGGATGTCGCCCGCCCCGAAACGCAAGTTCCCGGGGACGGACGTCCGGCGGAACGGTCGCTCCGCCGCCCACGGCGCTTGCCGTGGGGAAGGCGCGACAGGGAAGGGGAGCCCCTTCGCTTCCCGGCACGGAGAATCGACGAACGGGTACCCCGCCTTCCGTGCCGGACGGTCGCGACGGCGCTGTCGACCGCCCGGCAGCGCCGCCCTGAACGTAGGGGGGGGCAAACGTACGTGCCTCACTCCGCGTTATTACGGACCGGAACGCCCTTAGGCAAAAACCACCAAGAGTGATGCGGCCCCCGCAGGAGGCCGCTGATGACGTCCCTGCTGCATGGGGCAGGATCGGCAGAAAGGCGTGTTCCTGCTGACCGCCAAAAGGGGTCGGTATCGCGAGCCGCGTCAAGCGTCGCCGACTGCACGTCCACTTCATCGGAGGGAAGTCAACCGGGCGCCTGCCTCGATAGCGGACGCTCATTCATTAACGCCTTCCGCCGGACGGGCTCCCTCGCTCCGGCGTCCCGGAGTCCGACTCGAGCGGGCTCAGGTGCAGGCGCAGATGCGGTCGCGACGCGACCGCCCGCACGGAGGACCCGGCGAACCCGGTGTCCCGCCCGTCGGGAAAGGAATCTTATCGACGGCTTTCAAGACCACGAAACGATACACGACGCGAAAGGGCCGCCCGAAAGGGCTGCGTAAGAAAGATTAAGCCCCAGCGCCTACCGGGCACGGCTTGCCCGCACCCGGGAGGGCATCGGCCGACTTGACGTCCCGCCGCCCGTCCCGTCGCGTCCCCGGCGGGCCCGCCAACGCTTCCACCGGCGGATCGCCCGCCTCCGCATATACCACGCGGTTCCCCTTACAGGCGTACCGCCAGCCGACCCCCGGCACCTTGCCGGAAGGGTCATGTTCCAAAAAGTGCGGTCCTGCGAGAGACCGCTGGCTAAGGCCGCCGGGCGAGGCCCCGGCGCCGCAACTCCGAAAGGCGGGGCACGGCTAGCTTCTTCGAAGCGCGCCCCTGCACCTCGGCACATGCGGCGCCGGCGGTCTCTCCCCCGGCCGGATCCCCGGCTTCTCACGATCGCTTCCCGTCTTCCCCGGAAGAACCCGACCGGGTCGGATCCGGTTTCGCAAGGGGCAACAGCGACAGGCTCCGGAAAAACTAGCGCGTCTTCGGTGAGCCGCGCCTTAGGGCGCGTCGCCTTACTGGCCGTTCCCGGACGCGGGTCGATTTCACGTCCTGCCGCCGTTGCTCGCGAAGCTTAGGACCTGCAGTGCCTTAGGTGCCAGGCCCGTCCGCCCTGTTCTTTGTGCCGGGGGCATGTCATCCGCAACCCATCAACGTGCCGCGGGGCGCCGTGTCAGGTGCCCCGCCCGTCCTGTCGCCTCCATCCGGAAGGCGGCATGCCAACAAGAAGCGGACCCGCGAGGGTCACAGGATACGGACGCCGGGAGAGGTCCCGGCGCGGCGGACAGCCAACGGAGGGGAAAAGGCGCCTATCACCATGGGTCCCCTCCGTAACGCCCAAGTCGCGTCCGATGCCCCGAGCGGCGACCGTATCCCGCGCCCTGGCGGCCGAACCGCCGTCGATCCGGCGTACACGTGCCGGCACACTCAGCAGGACGGGTCCCCGAGCCCCTTGCCTCAGGGTCGTAAGGCCCAGGAGGCGCTCGGGTTGGAGTACCCGTGCCGAAGGACGAAACTATCCTTCTCGGCTTTCCCGCCGCGCAAGGCTCGTCCCGATGCACGAAGTTCTTCGATCTGACGCGGCCCTCTCAAGCCTTGCCCGCGCTGACGGCATCCACAGGGCCGGTCCCGTGGGCAAGCCGAAACGCGTACTGTGACTAACACTCCCCCGATACGTCGACTACCCCGAAGGACAGCTCCGCGGACTCCCGCTTCGGGAACGAGGACAGGGAGAAGTCCGGGCCAAAGCTGACGCTGATGGACAAATTATTTATATACTTAACGTATACACGCGTCCACCTCAAAGCGCTCAGATCACAAGCCCGCGACCTCAGCCCGAGTACCTCCTCCCCGCCAAGCCGATCACCCGCGGAGCTCTCCCGAGGGCAGCCGACGAGACTCCGATCGAGACCTGCACGCCCCAAGTACGTCGGCTTCCCCGAAGGACGGGTCAGCAGACCGCTCGCTTAGGGAATGATGGCCGGTATCCGTCCGGACCGAAGCTTGAACGCCTGATGGACAAATAAATACTAATTTCGTAGACACAAGTCCATTTCACGGCATAAGGCTTCCACCCCGTGACCTTTGCCCGAGTCCCCCCTTCCCGCAAGCCGTCCGCCTGAGGACCCGTCCCGAGGGCAGCCGCCGGAGCTGCAACCTCGACCGCAACTCCACCGGAAAAATCGTACCCCGATACTTCCTCCCACGCGCCGCTTTCACGTGAGGAGAGCAACGGCACATACGATGCCTGAACGGAACTTCCGCGCGTTGACCCTATCGGAACCGAGCAGAACCGCATCGTCTGAACTCCCGGCGCCGCCGGTGGCTCAGCACTGGACTAAGGATTCCTGTTCGCTACCCCCGCTCTCCACAAAGTCACCCCCGCTCTCCACAAAGTCACCTGCGAGCCTTGTCTAGTCACCAGGCGAACAGATACGGCCCCCACTGACACATGACATGACCTGACTCATCTGTTTCCGTCACATATCTCCGTGCCTCAAAGATTTTTTGAATATTTTTGATTAGAATCAATCGCAGTTCGATACAGCTCACACTTTCTCAAACTTTCACGCTCCCAACGCCTGAGGCTGCCGGCTCGGCCGTGGAGACGCGTAAGAAACTGAAGATAAGGCACCCGAACAATAGGAAAACAATGATAAGGCACCCGGATAATAGGAAAACGCAGATTGGGAAAATTAAAATTAGAAAAATGAAAAGGTTGGATGCCAGAAATTAAGCGCCCGAAGTTTGGGAAATCTATGTATGGCCTTGGGAATTTCCGGGCGGCTTGTTGTATCCCCGTCGTAGGGTAGACGGACTCCCGAACCACAAGACCTCCCTCAAATAATGGTTAGGTCTTCGGCCTTCAGAATGCCTAGACGCAGAAGCTCCCGCCGCGAAGCAGCGGACAGATGCGCGTCTCGCCTGAACCTGACCTCCGCTCGGGCACATCTGGAACCGCTGGGCGATCGCCTCCAGCGATGTTCCTTCAACCCGAAATTTCTGACAAACCGAAGCTCAGTTATCACCAAGTCCCCGCCGACTGGAGTTCTTGCTTAGGCAACTGATTCTCCCGGCAAACCTTCATTATCCGCAGGCTGAGATGCTTCTACCCTAACATCAACCGGAAATAATGCTGGCTTATCGGCAGTTTGAGAAGCAATATCGGCTGCACCACTGAATTGCGCTGATTTAACTTCATTGCGTCTAGCTTCAGCTCCAGCAGTCAGTCGACGGGATCCCGCCGCGTCGAACATAAGAATGATCGACAGAAATATGCCGCGAAAGCTGAAGTAAAGTTCAATAAAGCTAGAGAATCCACTTTGTCCTCGACCTGAATTCTTGACTTTCCACATCCACACCGCAGCCGATCGCAAGATCCAGATACTGCCGCCTAGGAACCTGCTGCATAAAGGGCTTTAAGGAAGGTCTCGATAGCAGATGTGGTGGATAATTAGATTATTTATCTACAACCACCTGTATCATCCCAATGCAATCGCGAATTATGCAACAGGCTTCTAGGAACCTGTTGCATAAAGAGTTTTTATTGAGGACATGAAAGCAAATGCGGTAGACATAAGGAAGCTCATCCACCACTAATTGACTCACGGCAATGGCATAGTGATTTATGCAACTGGCTCCTGGTATCCGGACCACATCCCGTTCCGCACTGGTTCGTTACGCCCGCTTCAGCAGACAGGGCACGTGGATTCCGCCGACCGTCCATGAGCTTCCGTTCCGGTAAATCACCCGGATCATCCGGGAGCCTCCGAGGCTTACGTCCCTTTTGCAATTCATACCAGTCCGAGGCTATGCATTCATCCGGACGTCAGGGGACATCCCGTAATCCGGGTACCTTCGGAACCGATCATCACGCAGGGCATACCGGAGCCAAACTTATTCCGGGTACCGCCGGAACCTCACATGCCCCCCAATGTCCTGGAGCTTCCGGACCGATCGTCCCTACTGCCGACTTAGAGCCGCCGCCCGCCAGTCGGAGACAGCTGAATGAACCTCACCTTCGGCATCGAGGAACTCACCTCTCGCGGCATTCCGCATCCGAAGTCGGATGCTGTACGATCCAACGGCTCTACGGCACCGAGCCTTGCCGTCATATCCGAGGAATTTCAGCCGTTGTTTTCCATGCAATTTCCATGTATCTTTGCATTTTCCCTGGGGTAACCACTAAATGTGAACATTTCTCGGATACCTACATAAAAATTTCTTGCCGACTAATCAAAACTGCCTGGAAATTGTTGACATTTGACTTGTAATCCTTAATACTGTCCAAGGATTCGGATCAGACTGATCCAATTCCGATTCCTGAGGCCATGCCTCCGAAAACGGATACTGGCCTGCCTGTTCAGGAGCTCTTCCGTCAGTCGCCCACGACCCGTTACCGGAAATGCCGACAGCCGGGTCCAAGCCGCCCTGTCGTCCCCTGACGGGAACCGCGTCACGGCATTCGACTTGGAATATTGCAGAGTTTCCTTCCGCCTGTCGTTCCCCCCGACCGGCGGAACTCCCCGCGCCATGGCAAACGTGGCTGGGCGTTCAATCGCCCGTCCCTTCCCAGGCGCAGCTTTCATGACGACAGCATTTCCCTCCAGGCCTTAAGCTGTTGACGGATTGATTTCATGCCTTCCAAGCCTTACACCCGCCAGTCCCCCGTCATTCCGGTTCCTTCAAGCCCCGAGAAATCCCCTGGGCCCCGACCTGCCGTTTGCCTTACTGCGGCCGGACATGATCCCTTCCCGGCAGCCAGGCCGCCTCCCCAGCCGATCATCCTATCCCTTGCGGGATGTCAGCGACCGATTGCCTTACGCTGACTGAAAATTTTCCTGAATTCCCTTGCCGTTGCCCCTTCCTCAATGACGTGTCCTGCGGCCTCCCGATAGCCGCGCCGTCTTCTGGGAACTGGCCGTCCCTCCGTCCGGCGGGCGGGCGATGCCGCTCACGTGGCACCCGGCGCAATGACTCAGTTGGAATTCGGACCGTCATGATACCGTTTTTTGCCGGCATGTCTACGGATTCCTTTAGATCGCGGCATTCTCGGCGCCTGCGGCGTCATCTGCAATCCGCGACTTAAAGAAAGTGCCGTCTGCGAAAGTCGCGGATCCGACTATACGGCAAGAATTTATGTTGCATTTTCGCAAGCCGACTCCCGATCATCGTTCTCCACAATCCTTTGTTATCGTCATCGTTTAGAGATAGCTTCACTGGAAATCGGCGCCGCTGAAATTCGGATCATCCAATATTTATCTTGACATTTATCCTGATATGCTGAATACTTTTTCTGAATCCTCATCTGGAGTATTCAATATCAGTATTCAATATCTGCTTCCGACATCCTGGATGTCAGAACCGACGGTTGAACGGCAGTCCTCGAAGCCCATCCCGCATCGACAGTCGCCAGTAGGCTATTGACGGAGAGCCCCCGGGCAAGCCGACTACGTACCGACCGTCCGCTTTAGTCGCGAAAACGCGGCTGCGCGGCGCGAGCCCCGAAAACGCGACTTCAAGGCGCGAGCCGCTAACAGCCGACGCATATCAGTCACGAGTTTTCTTCCGCCGACCGCTGCCCAGACCGGCGGAATCCGACGTGCCAGTACGGCCGCGGCAGGGCGCACCGCGCCCCCCGTCCGCTCGGGCACCGCTTACCCGCAGCAGCCTCATGATACAGGCACTAGCGAAGACGAGATAATCCCATGCCTTACAAGCCTCACGATCTCCAGTCCCTCGTTTTCTCGGCACCTTCAGTCCCCATGAAATTTCCCGGACCCCGCCCCGCCGTCTCCTCTTCCGCGGCGGGCCGGGCGCACTCCGGAGCGACCGAGCCGCCCCCCTGGCATATCGTTGGCGCCAGATCGGGATGCAACGAGGCCGGTCGCCTTCTGCGAGCGTAAAATTTTTCGGAATTCGCCTGGCCTTGCCGCGTTCCCGGACGACGCAGCCCCGTAGCAGCGCCGCCGTCAGGGATTATGCTACCCGTCCAACGGACCCTCCCTCAGGCACGAGCGGCCGTCTCCTCGGGTCGCCTCGGTCGGCGCGCCCCGGTTTTCCGCCGGGGCGCAGGCCGCCTCAGGCAGTGCGCCCCGGGAGGCCTCCGGGGAGCAGGCTGGCGTCCAGGAACCCTGACGCGTAAATCATTGACGCCCTTCGCGACTCCCACCAGTCCGCGCATCGTCACGCGTCCGGTGTCAAGTGCCAGGCGAATACTTTCGGACGCCTGCCGTTGAGGCACGACGTTCACGCCCGCCGTCCCCGAAGGGCCGGCGGGCAAGGGCAACCAGATGTCATTTACGATTTTCGCGATACTTGCCCTTTCCGTCCTGGCGCCCGCCGCCTTTCCAGGATCCGCGATTCGCATACCTGAACCGGACGTAGCCGCCGATGCCGCTGTCCCCGACCCCGCCCTTATTCCGTCAGACTCGGACTTCCTCGTCACCTGCGTCGCGCCTTCCTCGCCGCGGGCGGATCAGTCCTCAGCCATACGGGAACAACAAACGGCGCGACAACGACAGCCCGCGGCAAAGCCGGCCGGACCTGACGCGGCAAAAATCCAGGCGCCGATCGCCTCCGGCGACGGCAACGCCCTTTCCGCAAACGGACTTCCCGTAAGCGGCAAAGTTTCCGGACAGCCCGAAAACGCCGAAATCGGCAAGTTTTCCGCTCAACCCGAAGACGGCGCCGGATCCGACGGAGGCGAAACCCCGCCGCCGCCAACGGAGCCTTCCGGCGTGCCGGACGCCCTTGCCGCCCCCTCGGATACCGGCCTTTCACCGGCCCTGCCTGCCGCCGCCTCGATCTCGCCCGCAGCGATGCAGAAGTCGCCCAAGCCGTCTTCGTCATCATCATCCTCATCGCCGCTAGCCGCGTCATCGCCGCATGCCGTGTCATCACCGCATCTGACCTCGACATCGTCACGTTCCCCGTTTTCGGGAACGCCCGCTCAAGATCCTTACGTCGTCGCGTCCGCCGTTTCGGAAACGCCGGCCGGGGCAGGCGCGCCGAAAACGCCATCCCTGTCCCCCTCCGCAGGTAATCACCGGATTTCCGCGAATCGCGCCGGCTCCTCCGAGACGGAGCCAGTCAGATCCCTCGCGTCCCTGCCGCGTGATAACGTCCCCCTTGCGGATTCCCATGACACGGAACCTTACCGGGCCTACGACCCCGACAAGGCCCTGCTCGAGGCCCTGGAGCGCGAGGCCGGCATCCGGACGCCTCAAGCCATTTCGGATGACCCTTCGCTTCCCGCGGCAACGGCCGGCGCCGCATCGCGTCCGGCAGTTCCGTCCGGAGCGGGTTCCTCCGGAGCCGCTTTCGACCCCGGCCCGCCCGCCTTCTCCCGCTCGCCCGCTCCCTCCCCGGCCCCCTCTTCCCTTACCCGCGCGGAAGGGACTCCAGGGCTCGGGACACCGAGCCGCCGGGCGCCCTCCGCCGTGCGGGACCCCTTCCCCGCCCTCGCCGCCCCGGGAACGCCAACCGACGGTTTCCCCGGACCGAGGACGATGCCGGACGGCATATCCGCGAAAGGCGGCGGCGGCGTTGCGGCACCGGACGACGGAGAGGCGCCGATCGCCCGGGCCCGCCAGGAAGCCTACGAGAGCTCGCTCAGGGAGCTCCTGCCCGCCTCTCCCGATGAGATAAGGATGCTCAGGGAGAGGGCCGACTCCCGCGAGAAGGCCATGGCCGATCCGCCGCCGGGCGCCATCAGGACCCGCACCGTGAGCCTGAGCCTTGAGCCGGGCTTCACGCCGCCGGCGGTGACGCTCACCCCCAACCTCGTGACCGCGCTGGTGTTCCTGGACTCCAGCGGGAGCCCCTGGCCGGTCTCCGCGAGCGTGCTGGGCAGTTCCGAGCTCTTCTCCGCCGAGGTGATCCTGGACGGATCCCGCAACCGCGTGGTCCTCTCCCCGTCCGGCTCCCACGGGAGCTCGAACCTGGTGCTCGCCCTCGAGGGCCACGACATCCCGGTCGTGCTGCGCCTCGAGACGCGTTCCGCCGCGGAACGCGGCAGGAGCGTGGACGGGCTGGTCATCTATCAGGTGCGCGGCCGCGGCCCCAACGCGGCGCCCGAACTCACCAGCTCGCCCGCGCCGCCGCCCGTGACGGCCGACCTCTACGGGGTGCTGGACGGCATCTGGCCCGAGGGATCCGCGATCCTCAAAAGCGATCCCCCCGTCGAGGAGACGGACTTCGTGAAGGCCGGGCCCACGCTCTACGTGCGCACCCGCCACGCGCTGGTCTGGCCCGCCAGCAGGGCCAGGGTCTCCGGCGCGGGCGGCTGGACGGTCTTCGAGGCCCCGTTGGAGGGGACCGCCCTCTTAAACGTCGGCGAGGGGATAAGGCGCGTGACCCTCAGGACCCCGGACGGGGCCGGGTAAGCCAGGCTGCGGGAAGGCCCGCCCGCTCGCCGGGGCGAACCCTTCCGGCGCTCCGGCCTTCCCCGGCCCCCGCTCGCGGCGGCGGCGACCGACTTCGCCGGACGCACCGTCAACACCATCCGCCGCCTTCGGAAGCGTCCCTGACGCCGTAACCCTCACCCGTAGCGACTTGTCCGCCGCGGCCCTGCCTGGGCCCTTCCAAGCCTTTCCCGGGGCCATTTCGCGGCCACGCTACCCCGTCCGTCCCGGGCCCTGCAGGGCACTTTCGCAGCCACATTCCACAGATCCTTCGCAGGCCCTGCAGGGCCCCATGTCCCAGCTCCACCCTTGAGATTGAGAGGCGCCCAGGCGCCCTTCCAGGAGCCATCCGCGGCTCCCGGCCGCCCACCTCGCGAGGCTGCCCCGGTTCACTCCCTCATGGCCGTCCCCGAGCCGTTCCGCCGACGGCCCGGCGCTCCCGGATCGTTTCCGGGACATTCCGCCGACACGCCTCAGGGCATGCGACCTTCGAAGCCGTCCGGCGCGCGACCCGGGCGCGCGGCGGCCGGCCCGCCGCCTTCGGGCGGGAACGCCGACATCGGGCGGAAAATCCGACATCCATGGAGGCCCGCAATGGAATTCCTGGTCAACGTCTTCAAAAAGCTCAGGCTCCTCATATTCATCTTCGGCCTCCTTGCGGCACTCGGGTTCATCCTCTCGCGTGTCCTGGCCGGGAGCCAGGCCCCCGCAGAGTCCAGCCTGGAGGCCCTTACCGACCCGAGGGCCGCCACCGTGGTGGGCGGCGCGGGCACGGACGAGTACAACCGGCTGGTGGACGGCCAGAACTCCCGCGCCGCCGCCGAGGCCAGGCTATCCGGGGAATCCTACGTGCCGGTGCCCACGGGGGGCGGCGCCGCCCCGGCCAGGTCCTCGCCCAGCCCGCTCGTCAGGGGGGTGTCGCCCGCCGTGCCGCCCGGAGAGCCGGGACCGTCCGCCCCTTCAGGCCGTGCCGCCCGCCAGGAGTCTTTCCGGATGCGCCAGAGGCCGGCAGCCGCCAGGGCTCCGGAGCGCCTCAGGTCCTCCGAGGTGGCCGCGTCCGGGAACGCCGGAGCCCTCCCTCGGGAGGACAGGACGCTCGCGGCGGACCTCAAGGCCATCCGCGACGCCATGGCCCGCCGGGGCGTCCCCGAGATCACGCTGGTGGAGGCCCCCGAGAGGCCGGCGGCCCCGATCCAGCCCGCCCCACCTGCCCCGGAGGCACCCGCGGGGCTCGCGGCCGGGAAGATCCTCTACGCGGTGACCGATCTCGCCATCGACTCCGACGTCCCCGGCCCGGTGCTCGCCACCGTGGCGGAAGGTCCCCTCAAGGGCGCCAAGGCCTTGGGTGACTTCAGGGCCGCCGGGGAGAGCGTGGTCATCTCATTCACGCGGATAGTGCCGGATGGCGGCCCGGAGATACGCGTGGAGGCGGTGGGAGTGGACCCCGACCTCTCGCGCCCGTCGGTCCGCGCCGCGGCGGACACCCACTTCTGGGAACGCTGGGGCAGCCTCGCCGCCGCGAGCTTCATCGAAGGCCTGGGCGACGCCGCCTCCGGCCGCCGCACCCGGGTCTACGTTTCCGGGGACAGGGTGGTGGAGGAGGGCCTGGGCAAGACCTTAGGCGACATGACCCTCGAGGCCGTCGGCAAGGTGGGCGGCCGCGCGGCCGCGCAGGTGGAGCGCGGCTTCGACCGTCCGCCAACCGTACGCGTCAGGGCGGGGGAGCACGTGGGCATCCTCATCCTCTCCTTAGGCTGACGGCCCTGCCTTCCCAAGTCCCGGGCGACCGCCCGCGAGGCGCCCGAAACCGAACGGCATCCCCGCGGCACGGAGGATCGCGAGGCGCCTAAAGGAAATTCCGGACGTTTACGCGGGGGGATCTGAATGGAGCACCCGCTCCGGGATGCCGCCGGTCCCCCACGGCCTGACCGGATCCTTGCGGATCCCCGACGGCACCGAGCCGATCCCGACGGATCCCCGCGGATCTACCCCGCTACCCAGATCCAGACGGATACCAGCGGATCTACCCCGCTACCCCGATCCAGACGGATCCCCGCGGATCCCCCCCGGCCCTGGCGGATCCGGAAGGATCCCTGCCCCTACAGAGCCCAATCCGACGCCGCGCACGCGGCCAAAGGTCACCGAACCATGCCCCACGACACCGTCCTCGCCAACCTGACGCCTCACCTCCAAGGCTGGTGGGGCGCCGTGACCGCCATCCTCTGCCTCTGCGGCTTCGCGATCGTAGTCGGCGGCATCGTCGCCCTGGCGCGCACCGGCGGAAGGGCAGGCGCCTGGGGCGCGGTGGCGTTCGCGGCGGGGGCCGGCGCGCTCCTCGTGAACCTCCCCGGCTTCCTGGACAGCCTGGCCCTGAGCATCTTCGGGCACGGGAGCGTCCAGGGCCTCGACTACAGGCCGCCGGAGCACCCCGCCAGGCACTACGTGCGGTTCGCGGTGCATATGCTGGCCCTGGTCGGCCTCGTGGGGGTGGGCAGGGGGCTCTTCCTCCTGAAGGACTCGCCCCAGAGGCCTGGCCAGCTCGGCAGGGCCCTGGTGCATATCTTCGGGGGCATCCTCTGCGTGAACTTCACCGCGACGCTCCGGATCATCGGGACGAGCCTCGGCCCGGACGCGCTGGGCGTGATAACCGCGATAACCGGGTGACCCGTCCCCGTCCTTCGGCCCTCCCCTCCGGGCATCCTCGCCGGAAACGATCCGCGTCCCGCGACACTCCCCTCCGGAGCGCGGGCCGCCGCGCCGCCGCCGGGAGGCGTCCGGACCAACCCCGGCCTTTCGCCCCGCCCCTGGCGGGAAAGGAGCAGCAATTGACCGAAAACCTCGTCAAGACCGCCGACCGGCCCTCAGCCCCGAAAGCCTCCCAGCCGCGCGGCCTCCCTGCCGCGAAGGCCCTCGCCGTCGGGGCCGCCGCCTCGACCGCGCTCCGCGGCTCCGCCGCCCTGGCCCAGGGCCTGGGCGAGCTCGGCCAGAACGTCACCGGCAACATCTCGGGGGTGGCCAAGGCCATCCTGGTGGGCGGCTTCGCGCTGGGGCTCTACCTCGTCATCACGGGGCTCGTGGAGTTCTACAACGCCAACCGCAAGCCCAACTGCAGCTTCGGCGGAGGCGCTCTCAAGTGCGTGATAGGCGCCTCGCTCCTCGCCGTGCAGGCGGTCATCGCCTCCTTCTCCTCCACCCTGTTCGGCGGCAACGAGTCCGGTTCCGGACTGGGCACCCTGGGCTTCTGAAAGCCTGCGGCCCGCTCGGAATCCGGAAGGCTCATCTTAGGAATTCAGCATGACAAAAGGGAATATCAATTCTAAACCCGCCTCCGCTGACGAGCGCATCGCCCAGGCGACAGGCAAGCCCGCCGCCAAGGCCACGCGCACCTCCAAGGTCGCCAAGGCCTTGACCAGACCCACGCGCCCTGCCGAGGCTCAAGACGCCAAGCCCGCCGCCGGGAACGCCAGCGCCGCCGAGGCTCACGAGGACAGGCCAGACGCCGGGGGCGCCAGCGCCGCCGAGGCTCACGAGGACAGGCCAGACGCCGGGGGCGCCGAGGCTCACGCCGACAGCCCCGCCGCCAGGGACGCCGGCGCCGCCGCCGAAGCTAACGAGGACAGACCAGACGCCGGGGGCGCCGAGGCTCACGCCGTCAGCCCTGCCGCCAAGGACTCCAGCGCTACCGCCGAGGCTGACGCGGACAGGCCAGACGCCGGGGCTTCCTCCCTCGCACCCAGGGCAACCTCCCGTGTACGTACCCCTTTCGCCTTGGAGGATTTTATCAAGGGTTTTCAGCTGTTTGTTAAGTTTATTATGAACGAACAGCTACACCCGTCCGAGTCATCGAGGCGCCCGCCCTCCGAAAACAACGACCGGCCAGGGACCAGGGACGATGATTCAGCGCTCTCCGAGACCAGCCTCCGACGGAGCGTTCCGAACGAGGACGCCGAGCGCGAGGCGCCGGAGCGGGAGGCTACCGAGCGCGAGGCGCCGGAGCGGGAGGCTACCGAGCGCGAGGCCCCGGAGCGGGAGGCTACCGAGCGCGAGGCCCCGGAGCGCGAGGCTACCGAGCGCGAGTCCCCGGAGCGGGAGGCTACCGAGCGCGAGGCGTCGGAGCCGGAGCGCGAGGCCGAGCCTCCCCGCTCCCCTCCGAAATCAGATGCCGCCGCCGCGAAACCCAGGGGTAGAAAGCCCAGGGCTATAAGCCCTACTGCTTCATGCTCCAAAACCACGGGCTCCCGTGCCCCGGAGAAACCCGAAGCCGACAGCGGCCCGGCGTCTGCCATGCCCGTGAACCCCGGCTCCGACATTACGCCTGGCGCCGCGGATCACGATGCTTCCAGCATCGCCTCATTCGGTGCCGCGGACTCCGGCACGCCCCTGCCGTCGCCGGAACCCTCGAACGTCCCCGGCACCCGCAAGGCCGCGGCAGAAGACGCGGCGCGGGACAGCGGGGACGAGTGCCGGACGCCCGCCCCGAACGCGCCTTACGAGGCGCCCGATAGCCCCGTCCCGGCATATGCCGACGATGCGGACCGGAAGGCCATACCCGACGGCTCCGGGGACGGAGACAGTCGGTACCCCGCGGACTCCCGCTCCGTCACCGGCGACGGGAAACGCCCCCCGGAGCGGCCCCCCGGCTCCGATCTGCCCGGGCTCGACAGGGTCATGCTGAACCTGGAGGTATCCAGGCGGACGAACAGGTTCCTCAGCGTCTCCCTCGTGGCCGCCTTGGGGGTCATCGCGTGCCTGGCGGCGGGGTTGACCTATTTCCTCGCGGCGGACAGGGACCGCTACTTCGCCCTGTCCGAGGACGCGATGCGGGTGGTGGAGATGAGGCGCGCGGAGGAGCCGCCCCCGAACCAGCAGGCGCTCCTGAACTGGATGGCCGACACCGTCATCCGCTCCCTGTCCCTGGACTTCCTGAACTGGCGGAGACAGCTGAACGACGTGCGCAACGAGTTCGACCCCGA
>JAISFS010000046.1 GCA_031263485.1 Deltaproteobacteria bacterium
TCCGGCAGCCTGCGAGCGCCGCCTTGAAACGCGTTCTCCGTGTAATCGGCCGCCATTCGCCCTCCGTCCGTCGGCCAGAAAACCTCATCGTCCAACCGTTCCGCACTTTCACGGGTCATTCCGGCCGCCGAATGCCGTTCCCGCCGAATGCCGTTCCCGGCGAATGCCGTTCCCGGCGAATGCCGATCGGCCTCTGCCGCTCCTCAGATCGTCCGGACCGCTACCGTCCCAGAATCCTTCTCGCGGATATGCGGCCCCGATCGAAAGGCGGCCCTCCCGAATTTCCGGACGGCGGCGCCGACTGCGGACCTGACCTCCGATTTCGGTCTGATTTCCTCCCACCCCTCCCGCATCCGGGACCCCGGCGCGCGGGGGCCGCCGCAAACGCCTTCGGATACCGCGTTTGCGGCTACGCTGCTCCCGGACGCCGATACCTCGACGGCGGAGTTAATGATATCCGGCGGGCCGGGCGGCACGCCCCGCGCGTCGTCCCCCCCGATCCGGATGCGGGCCTGTCCGGCCTAGTCGTTCGCTCCCTTCCCGAAGAACCTGCTCATGAGCTTGCTGAAGAGCCCGCCGCCCTCCCGCGCGCCGCCGACCCGCATGATCTCGTCGCGGTTCTTCAGCCCGTAGAGGATGAGCCCCAGGCCCGTCGAGAACTTCGGGCTCGCCACCAGCTGGGAGAGCCCCCCCATGCCGGCGGGGTAGCCCACGCGGACGGGGCGGTCGAAGATCTGCTCGGCCAGCTCCGGCACCCCGCGGAGCAGCGACGACCCCCCGGTGATGACTATCTCCATCACCTGATCGTCGAAGCCGCTCATGATGAGTTCCTGGGAGACGTGGCCCATTATTTCCTCGACGCGGCTCTCGAGGATGTCGCAGAGGATGTGCCGGCTCACCTCCGCCACCGGGACGCCGTCCGGGCCGGGCACGGTGATTATTTCCTGGCCGTCCGGCAGGAGCGTCGACAGGCAGCAGCCGTCCGAGATCTTCAGGGCCTCGGCCTCGTCCATGCTGCTCCTGAGAACCATGAAGATATCTCGCGTGAGCGCGTCCCCTCCGAGGTTCAATACCTTCGTGTGCCGTATGCAGCCCTTCGCGAAGACCCCGATGTCCGTAGTACCTCCGCCGAAGTCCAAAATGGCGACTCCCATGCCCATTTCGGCGGGGGTCAGCACCGCCTCGGCGGAAGCCAGCGACTCGAGGACCACGTCGTCGTCCTCCACCTGGAGCCCCGCCTGGCGGGCGCAGTTCAGCACGTTCTGCAGCGCCGAGAGCGAGACGGTGGAGATGTGCATGTTCACCTCCAGCCGCTGGCCCATCATTCCGGCCGGATCCTTGATGCCCGTCTGGCCGTCCACCGAGTACTCCTGCTCGATGGTGTGCAGGGGCTCGCGGTCCTGGGGGATGTCTCCCGCCACCGCCGACTCGATGGCCCTGTGCTTGTCCTCCTCGGTGATGATGCGGTTGCGCTGGTCGCGTACCCCCACGACCCCCGTGGAGTTGTAGCAGTGGACCGACCCTCCTGCCAGCCCGAGCATGACGTTGCCCACGCGGCAGCCGGCCATGCGCTCGGCCTCGGTGACCGCCGCGCGGATGGAACTCACGGTGCGGTCGACGTTGGTGACCATGCCCCGGGACATGCCCCTGGACGGGGCGTTGCCGATGCCGGCCACGTTCACGCCCCCGTTGTCGTCCGGCGAGGCGATGATGCAGCAGATTTTGGTTGTTCCTATGTCCAGCGCCGTGATGATCTCGTTCATCTTCGATACCTTTCCCCCCTCCCGGCATGCCGGGGCGGCGGTCCGGGGGGCCGCCGCGTCGCGGAAAGCCGCGGCAAGCCGCGCGATGACACCTGAAGCGGCAGGAAGCCTGACCGCCCCCGCGCGACGCGCGGGAACGCCCTGCCTGTCAGGCCCCCACGAAAAACCTCCTGATGCCCTTGAAGACCTTCCCCATGAACGTGTTCCCCGCAACGGGCCCGAACTGCGGCTCCCGCGACTCGCGTTCGGAGCGCTGGCCGTACATGACGAGCCCTATCGCCGTGGAGAAGCGGGGATCGTTCACCATGTTGCTCAAGCCCCCGTCTATGCGGGGCTCGCCCAGGCGGACCCCGCGGTTCAAGATCCTCCTGGCCAGATCCGCCAGGCCGGGCAGCTGGGACGATCCCCCGGTCAGCACCACCTCGTGCACTTCCTCGTCCATCCCGCTCTTCACGAATTCCATGTTCACGCATTCCAGGATGTCCGTCATGCGCCTCTCGAGGATCGAGCAGAAGAAGTCCGGCTCCACGTCGACCGGCTGGCCGCCCAGGGACGGGATGATCAGCTGTTCCGCCCCCAGGAGCTCCGGGCGCAGCGCGCCCCGGGCAACCTTGAAGTGCTCCGCCGTCTCCACCGAGGTCCTCAGCCCCAACGCCAGGTCGTGGGTGAGGTTGTCGCCGCCCTGGGCCACCACCCCCGAATATTTGACCGACCCCCCTGAAAATATCGCTATATCGGACGTTCCTCCCCCTATATCCAGTACTGCCGCGCCAACGTCCATCTCCTGCGGTGTCAGCACCGCCTCGGCCGAGGCCAAGGATTCCAGGATCATCTCCTTCAGGGACAGATCGGCGCCCGTCACGCAATTCATTATGTTCTGGTAGGCGTTCATCGCGGATGTGATGACGTGCACCTTCACCTCCAGCCTCACGCCCACCATGTTCAGGGGGTCCAGGATGCCCTCGACGTCGTCGACCTTGTACTCCTGGGGGATGGTCTGGACAATGACCCTCCCCTGGGGGATGTTCAGGGTCTCCGCCTTCTCGATGGCCCGGCGCTTGTCGTCCTCGGTCACCAGCTGCTCGCCCTTGTCCCGGACGGCGGCGAGCCCGTGGCTGTTGAAGCTCGAGATGTGCCCACCGGCGATGCCCACGTAGACGTCCTCGATGCGGCAGCCGGCCATGCGGCGGCACTCGTCGACTGCCCTGGCGATGGAGGATCTGGCGTGCTCCATGTTCGTGACCAGCCCCCGGGCCATGCCCTCGGACCGCACGTTGCCGAGGCCGATGATCTCCAGTCCCCCGAAGTCGTTTTCCACCGCCGCCACGCAGGTGACCTTCGTGGTCCCTATGTCCAGGCCGACCAGCATTTTCCTCTCAAGATCCGTCATTTCCTCGATGCTCCTTCCGTGGTCGGGGCGGAAGCCCCGGCCCCAGGTAAACGCGCGAAGCCTTGAAACGCCTGCCGGGCGATCCTGTCCCGGAACCCTCGAACGCTTTTCGGCGGCCTCCCGTACCGGAACCGCGGGCGTCGCCCGGGATCCCCCGGCCCCGCTTCAGGGCCCCCTCTTCCGGGCCCCGCCATCCGTTCAGGCCCTGATCCCGCCAATCGTCCGGGAACCGCGCCACGCCAAGGCCGGGCGCCGTGACTCAGGTCCCGGCCATGCCGGGCAGGCCGGCGGGCGAGACCGGCGTAGGCGGGGCCGCCCCGTCGTAGCCCTCGGCCCCCCCCTCGAGAGGGTCGTCCTCCGGGACGCCAACGTCCGCTGGCTTCCTGCCACTGGCCCAGCGGACCGTCACCCGGGGGACGCACTCCAGGTTCATGTGGGAGACGCCCGCCAGGTGGCCCCTGCCCTTCAGGATCCCGGTCACCTTGCCCAGCCGCGCGACCTTCTCGGCGAAGGGCCCGAAGCCCAGCCGCGCCTCGATGCCGCTCCGCCTCGCGAACAGCGTGATCCCGATGTCTGGGTCCCACCGGATCTCGGAGATCTCGTCCAGCCTCCAGTCGTCCGAGCGGCGGTCCAGGAGATCCATCAGGTCGAAGACCTCCGAAATCGATTGGGCCGCCAGCGGCCCCTCGTTTAAGAGCTCGTCCAACGTGAAGCCGCTCACTATGGGCTTGTCCGGATTCTCGCCGGGCACGAGCCCCTTGAAGGGCCTGCCGCGGACGTCCAGGTAGTAGAGCCGGTCCAGGCTCACCACGGCCCGGGGCCTGTATTCCTTGACCCGCACCGTGATGCCGTCCGGGAGCGGGGCGCGGGAGATGTCGGCGTCCTCGACCCACGCCAGGGTCTTGAGGCCCCTGATCGCCTGCTGGATGTCGAAGGTGAGCGTGTTCACCGGCCGGTCCAGCCCCGCGGCGGCCAGGACCTCCTGGCGGGAGACCCGGAAAATCCCGCGGATGTCGTGGCGTTTGATGAGGAAGTAGTCGCTGTCGGAAAACGCGTAGTACGCGTACAGGCATCCGGCGGACACCGCGGCCAGCGCGAGGCTGACCGCCAGCCCGTAGAAGCAAAGGACCGCCAGCCTCCTGGCCCTGCCCCCCGCGGCCCTGATGGCCCCGACGAGGAACCCGCCGATGGCGGGCCTTGCGGCCGCCCCCTCGCGGGAGGCAGGCGGAGCCGGCTGCCCTGCGGGTCTTCTTGCCGCCCGGAGCGCCTGGGAGGGCGCGGGCTCCTGGCGTCGCGGGGCCTTGGCGGGCGCGGCGGACTTGGCGGGCGCCGATGCCTTGGCGGAAGCCCCGGCCTTGGGCGCCGCCGCGGCCTCCGCCACCCGGCGGGCGCGGCCCAGGGGCGTCACCTGCTTCCGTCCCCGGCGATCCGAACCGCCATGGCCCACCGGATTCTTCGTCGTGCGGAAGTACGTCACGGGTAAGCCTCCCCCCTCCTGTCCAGCATCAGGATTTCCGGGACGAGCTCCACCCCGCGGCGCCTCATCACCTCGAGGCGCGCCTTGGCGGCCAGGGCCCGTATCTCGGAGGACGTGGCCCCTCCCGCGTTCACGATGACGTTCGCGTGCCTGTCGCTAATCACGGCGCCCCCGACCCTCATGCCTTTCAGGGCGCACTCCTCGATGAGCCTTCCCGCGTTGAGCCCGTTCGGGTTCCGGAAGACCGACCCGGCCGACGGACCGGGAGGGAGCCGCTTCCTTCTCGCCTCCATGGCCTCGCGCTCGATCTCGCGAAGATCGTTCTCCAGCGCGGCCGGGCCCAGCGAGAACTCCGCGCCCATGACGACCCCCAGCCCTCCCAGCGCGGAGCGGCGGTATCGGAAGTCAGCCTCCTGCGCGCCCACCAGCCTGAGGGCGCCCCGGTCCAGCACCCCGGCCTCCAGGAAAAGCTCCCCGGCGGAGTCCGCGCCCGTCCCGGCGTTCATGACGAGCGCACCGCCCACCGTGCCTGGAATGCCGCGCAGCCTGGCCCAGCCGGAACGGCTCGCGGCCCGCGCCATGTCCGCCACCTCGGCCAGGCTCGCGGCCGCCCCGGCCCTGACCCGCGTGGCCCCGCGCCCTCCGTCCTCCCCGTCCAGGTACGCGGCCTTCCTGAATCCGCCGGAAAGCCGGATCATGAGGCCGTCGAAGCCCAGGTCATCGAAGAGCACGTTGGTGCCGCCGCCCAGGACGAAGACCGGGAGCCCTTCGGACCCGGCGAAATCCAACGCGGCGGCGAGCTCCTCGGGGTCGGCCGGCTGGGCGAAGAACGCCGCCGGCCCGCCCGTGCGGAAGCTCGTAAGCTCGCTTAAGGGCTTGCGCGTTTCGAGCTTCACGCGGCACTTGGCGGCAAGACGCCTGAGAGCCCTGGCGTCCTGGGCCAGCGGCGCGGAGGAGCCGCCGACGTCACGCGCGCCGCCCGCGTCCCTTGCCCCGTTCATGGCGCACCCCCCTGAAGCCTTCTTAAGATCTCCGTCCCGGCTTCCCAGACGTTGCCCGCGCCCAAGGTGAGGATCACGTCGCCCGCCCTCGCCTCCTTCAGGACCTCGCCGGGAATGGCCGAGACCCTGCCGACGTACCGGACCCCGCCGTGGCCGTGGGAGCGGAGCGCCTCGCACAGCGAACGCGAGTCGGCGCCTTCCAGCGGGTCCTCCCCCGCGGCGTAGACGTCGGCTATCCACAGCAGATCCGCCTGGTTGAAGGAGGTCAGGAACTCCTCGAAGAGGTCCCGCGTGCGCGTATGCCTGTGCGGCTGGAAGACCACGAGCCTCCTCGAGTCCGGGAAGGTCTCGGCCAGGGCGGTCAGGGTCGCCCTGATCTCGGTCGGGTGGTGCCCGTAGTCGTCCAGGACGCTTATCCCGCCCGCCTCGCCCTTCCGCTCGAAGCGGCGGCCCACGCCGGAGAGCCGCTCGACCCCGCGTTTCAGGTCCCCGAAGCCTATGCCCATCTCGCGGGAGACGGCCGCCGCGGCCAGAGTGTTCAGGACGTTGTGCCTGCCGGGGATGTTCACCCTCAGTGTCCCCTGAAGCTCGCCCGCGGCCCACAGCTCGAAGGAATGCCCCCAGTCCTCGCGCACGATGTTCCTGGCCGTCACCGAGGACTGCGCCGAGAGGCCGTAGGTCACGCAACGCTTCCTCACTCGGGGGATGAGGCCCTGGACGCCTGGGTCGTCCAGGCACAGTATCGCCGCCCCGTAGAAGGGGACCCGGTTTATGAAGGTCAGGAAGGTATCCCTCAGGTGGTCCATGTCCCGGTAGTAGTTCATGTGCTCGCGGTCGATGTTGGTGACCACCGCCACGGTCGGCGAGAGAAGCAGGAAGGAGCCGTCGGACTCGTCCGCCTCGGCCACCAGGTAGTCCCCCTGGCCCAGCCGGGCGTTCACGCCGAGGTTGTCCACCCGCCCGCCGATGACCAGGGTCGGGTCCAGACCGCCTTCCGTGAGCACCGTGCCCAGGAGCGAGCATGTGAAAGTCTTGCCGTGACTTCCCGCCACCGCCACGGACGTCTTGAGCCTCATGAGCTCCGAGAGCATCTCGGCCCGTGGTATGACGGGGATCCTCTGCTCCCGGGCGGCCGCGACCTCCGGGTTGTCGTCGCGCACGGCGGAGGAGACCACCACCACGTCCGCCCCGTTCAGGTGAGCGCTGTCGTGGCCGAGGCGCACGTCTATCCCCAGCCCGGCGAGCCTTCTCGTCTGGGCGCCTTCGGCCAGATCGGAACCGCTCACGTCGTGGCCCAGGTTGTGGAGCACCTCGGCTATGCCGCTCATGCCTATGCCGCCGATGCCGACGAAGTGTATGCTGCGCCTTTTGCGATACATCCCTTGCGGGCCTTTCTTCCGTCCGGGCATTCGGCCCGGTTCGCTTCCGTACACGTCTGGCGGGATCTCGCGTCCTGCCGCGTCACGATTCTCCAAATCATCGGGGGCTCCGCGTTTCCCTGTGCCGCCGTAGCCGCTTTCGGCTCCCCGCTCCGGCTTCCGACCCCCCTCCGCATGTCCTCCGTCGGCAAGCCGTGCCCCGCCGCCCTTCCCCCCGCGAGCCTTCCCCTGCCATCGGCCTTTCCCGGCCCCGCTCCGCATTCCTCCCTCGGCGTCGTTGCCGCATCCTGCATCCGCCGGAGCCGTCCGGCACGTTATGGGCCCCTGACCTGCCGCCACGAGTGCCCTCACAGTACCGTCCGATGGACCTCCCCGGCCTTCTTGGCCTTGCGTCCGCGACGGGACAGGGCCGCCCGGAGGAGCTCCTTGGCCATCACGTTCGCCGAATCGCGGCGGGCGAGGCCCAACGCCGCCTCGCTCATCTTCCCGAGCCTCCGCGGCACGTCCAGGAAACCCTCCACCAGCATGACGATCTTGCCGGACGTCAGGGTCTGCTCCGGGACCAGGAGCGCGGCGCCGGCGTCCTCGAAGGCCCTCGCGTTCTCGGTCTGGTGGTCGTCCGCAGCCCAGGGGAGCGGAACCAGAGCCGAGGGCACCCCCGCCGCGGCGAGCTCGGCCAGTGTGAGCGCCCCCGCGCGGCACAGGGCCAGGTCCGCCTCCTTGTAAAGCCTGGCCATGTCCGTGAAGAAGGCGCCCAGCTCGAAGTCGAGTCCGGAGGCCTCGTAGGCCGGCCGGAGCGCCGCCTCGCCTGCCTGGCCCGCCTGGTGGACGACCCGCACCCCGCCGTGAAGGGCTTTGAGGCCTTCAAGCGCGCCGGCCACCGCCCGGTTCAGGCTCTCGGCCCCCTGACTCCCGCCCAGGACCAGAAGCGTGAAGGGCCTTGAGCCCCCGAACCGCTTCGGGGAGTCCGCGAAGATCTCGGGGCGCACGGGGTTCCCGCAGAAAAGCGTCTTCCCGGAAGGGAAGCCCGCTGCCGCGCCCGCGTCGCCCAGGAACACCCTGGCCGCTAACCTGGCCAGCATGCGGTTCGTGAGGCCCGGGCGGCGGTTCTGCTCGTGCAGGTACAGGGGCACCCCCATGAGCCAGGCCGCCAGGCCCACCGGACCGGAGCTGTAGCCGCCCGCCCCGAAGGCCAGATCCGGCCCGAAGGCCTTCAGGATCCGCATCGCCTGGAAAACCGCCCGCGCCGCCCAAAGCGCGCCCTTCGCCTTGGCCAGGAGCCCCCTTCCCTTGAGAGGCATGGCCTTGACGGAGACGCGGTCCCAGCCTCCGGGGCCCAGCACGGCCTCCTCGGCGGGCCTGCCCGCGCCCACGAAAAGGAACCGCGCGCCCGGATCGAGCTCGCGCACCGCCACCGCCGCGGCCAGCGCGGGCATGACGTGGCCGCCGGTGCCGCCCGCGGCCATGAGGATGCGGACCCCGCTCACGCGCGCCCTCCCAAGAGAGGCTGCGCGACCGGTTCGCCGAGCGGAAGCCCGGCGCCCTCCTGGTCTGCCCAGCCGTCCGCTGCGACGCGCAAGAGAAGCCCCACGGCCGCCAGCGACGCCACAAGGCTTGAGCCGCCGTAGCTGAAGAAGGGGAGCGCCAGGCCCTTCGCGGGCAGAAGCGAGAGCGCCACGCCCATGTTGATGAATGCCGGCACCGCCACGGCCAGGGTCGCGCCCAACGCGATGTAGTAGTGGGGAAGCGACGGCGCGGCCTTCGCGATGTAGAGGCCGCGGAGCGCGAAGGCCAGGAACAGCCCGGCCACGAGCGCCACCCCGACCAGACCCAGCTCCTCGCCGACCACCGCGAAGATGAAGTCGGTGTGGATCTCGGGGATGAAGAACTGCTTCTCCAGGCCCTCGCCGGGCCCCATGCCGAAGACTCCGCCGTTCGCGAAGGCGTACATGGAATGGAGGATGACGTATCCCGCGCCGTAGGGGTCGGCGTCGGGGTCCAGCCATCCCCGGATCCTGGCCGCCCTGTAGCCGTAGGAGGTCACGAAATGCCAGCAGGCCACCCCGATGAGCCCGGCATACAGGGCTATGTATCGCCAACGGAGCCCGGAGGCGAATACCATGCCCGCCATGATGAGGCATGCCACTAAGGCCCCGCCCAGATCGCGCTCGGCGATGA
Organism: Deltaproteobacteria bacterium; assembly: GCA_031263485.1. Lineage (GTDB taxonomy): Bacteria > Desulfobacterota > Desulfarculia > Adiutricales > Adiutricaceae > JAIRZX01. Next base: position 9,189 of record JAISFS010000046.1, read on the forward strand.
TGAGCCCCGCGAAGAAGGCGATCACCAGGGAGTGGACCATGAAGCCGTACCACAGCCCGCGGGCGAGTTCGCCCTTGTTCGCGAGCGACCAGGCCATATAGACGATGATGCCGACCTTCGCGAACTCCGAGGGCTGCACGGATATGCCGAAGACCGAGATCCAGCGGCTTGCCCCCATGGCCCTGTACTCCAGCCCCGGCACGAACGGCAGGAGCAGGAGGACCACGGTGGCGCCCCCCACCCAGGGGGCCGTGCGCATCCAGAACCTTACGGGCACCGCGAAGATCGCGAGACACGCCGCCGCGCCCACGACGAGGCGCGAGAGCTGGCCTGAGAAATAGAAGTACGGCGTCTTCTCGTAAAGCTCCGCCCTCAGGTAGCTCGCGCTCAGGAGCACCGCGAGCCCCACCCCGATCAAGAGCAGGACCACCGAAAAGAGCACGGTGTCGACCCGCAGGTAGCTCCCGAGTCTCCCGTTCCATGTCTTCCCGCGAGTGCCGCTCACAGCGCGCCTCCTTCCAGGCCATCCGCCCAGGCATCCCAGGCGTCCCGCGCGTCCAGGACGTCCTGGTCGTCATGAAGCCATAAGCCGTCGCTCTCCCCGAAAACCGCCGGCCCGCCGGGATCGTCCGATCCGTCCGCATCTCCGTGGCCGTCCGTATCTTCGGGGACGGCCGCGCCGCAGGACCCGTCCGGGCCCGCCACGTCCGGCTCCGGGGCCGCCTGCGCCCGAAGCCTCAAGGCCAGGGAGCCGTTCAGCGCCTCCAGGGCCTCGGCAAGCGCTGACGCCGTCCGCCACGCCGCAGTCGCCGCGACGGGCGGCTTCTCGCGGATCCTCTCCGCCGCCCGCTCCAGGATGGTCCCGACCGAGCCGGAAAGGAAAGACTCCCTGGCCCTGCCGCGGACGAGCTCAACTTCTCCCGGCGCCAGGAACCCCGCCGTCCAGTGCGCCATGGGCGGCGCAGCCTCGATCGAAGCCCGCCCGCAGGGGGAGCCCCCAGGAAGGCCCGCCCTGTCCAGGGCTTCCAGCGAAACTGCGGCTGCGTCTCTCGTGTGTTCGCCCATCTGCCTCAACCCTCTGCCGCGGCTATCCCGCGTCGGTCTTCCGACTTCGTCCCTTCGGTCCCTGCCTTTTTCCGCGAAATCTTTTGAAGCTTTTGCCTTAAGCTTTTGACTGAAGCTTCTGACTGAAGCTTCTGACTGAAGCTTTTGCCTGAAGCTTTTGACTGAAGCTTTTGCCTGAAGCTTCTGACTGAAGCTTCTGACTGAAGCTTTTGCCTTAAGCTTCTGACTGAAGCTTTTGCCTTAAGCTTCTGACTGAAGCTTTTGCCTTTCTGATTCTTCCCGTTTCCCCCGCGCGCCAATCCTGAGCCACCCGGCATGCCGCGATGCCCGCGAACCGCGTCCGCGCGTCGGAATAACGGCAATCGACTCGGACGTATCGGGCGCAGGCCCGTCAGGGTCCGCCGTCGCCGCGGTCGGCCTCGGGCCCGAAAGACCGGGCCCGCCCGTTCCGGCGACCGCGCCCGAAACGCGAAATCAGCCCCTGGTCCCGCCGTTCCGCTTGCCCTCCCTGCCGCGGGCGTCCCGCGCCTTGTTCCCGTGAAGGGCCGGAGCCTTCCCGCGGGAGTCCCTCGACTTTTTCGGCGTGAGGGCCAGCTCCTTCCTGCGGGCCCCCCGCTTGTCCGGCGCCATCTCCTTTGCCTTGCCGCGGGGTTCCCGTCCGTCCGGCGGCAGGGCCAGGGACTTCCCCCCGGCAACGCGCGCCTTTTTCGGGTGGAGGCCCGGGGACTTCCTGCGGCGCTTCCGCTCGCCCGAAGGAAGTTCCGGGGCCTCCGCGCCGTGATCACGCGCGATCGGGGCATGGCCCGCTTCCCTTTCGGGTGCGTCCCCGGCGAAAGGGCGGAAAGTCGTTTCCCATTCGGGAGGGGCGGGCCGGACGTCCCCGTCCCCGTCCCCGTCCGCCGGTTCGGCCCTCCGGAAGGGGCCGTCCTCGGCTGCGGGCCTGAAGGGCCTCGCCGCCTCCATGGCCGCCTGGATCGCCGATTGTGTCGGCGGAAGCCTGTGCTTCCGATAGGCGCTGGGGTTCTCGTTCTGGCGGCGGGCCTCGCGCTGGAAGACCTCGCCGCGCTCCTTGTAGCCCGAGAACATGTCGAAGCTCGCGCAGGCGGGGCTCAGGAGAACCGTGTCACCGGGCTGGGCCTTGGCTATGGCCTGCGCCACGGCGTCCTCCATGCTGTCGGCGGAGGTCATGGGCGCCACGCCCCGGAGGGTGCTCTTCAGCCTGCCCCTTGCCTCGCCTATCATGATCATGTGACGGGCCTTGGCGCGCACGGGAGCCTTGAGCGGCCTGAAGTCCATCTCCTTGTCGCGGCCGCCGAGGATCAGCACCACCGTGCCGTCGGGGAAGTTCTGGAGGGCGGTAGCCACCGCTCCGGAGTTCGTTCCCTTGGAGTCGTCGTACCAGTCGACCTCGTTCCAGCTGCCCACGTACTCCAGGCGGTGTTCCGGCATCTTGAAGCCCTCAGCGGCGTCAAGCGCCTCCTGGGCGCCGTGGCCCAGACTCATGGCGAGCCCCACGGCGGCCATGAGATTCTCCTGGTTGTGGGTTCCGACGAGACCGTAGGCGGACCACGGGGCTTCCCCCGCGACGGCGTTGCCGTCGCCCGCCATGATCCAAATCTCGCCTTTACGGCTTTCGGTCCAGGCCCCGTATGCGGGACGCTTCCGGCGCGAGAAACCGAAGCGCCGGGCGACCAGGCTCTTCAGCGCGATGGCCGCGTCGTCCTCGTTCACCACGGCGGTGTCCTGGGACGTCTGGTTCGCGAAGACGCGGCACTTCAGTCGGAAATACGCGCCCATGTCCCCGTGGCGATCCAGATGATCGGGGGAGAAGTTCAGGAATGCCGCGCCTTTCGCGTGGAAGTCCCGGATCGTCTCCAGCTGGAAGCTCGAGACCTCTAGAACCGCGCACGTGTAGGGGAGCGCCGGGGCCTTGCGGGCGCGCGGCTTGTCGCCGCGCCTAGGGTCGCCCTGCGGGCCGGCGGCGCCGAGGTCCTCGGCCTCGAGCATCTCCAGGGCAACCTCCGACAATGGCCTGCCGATGTTGCCCGCGCACGCGGGGCTCTCGCCCAGCTTGCCCAGGATATGCGTCGCGAGCTCGGTTGTCGTGCTCTTCCCGTTCGAGCCCGTGACGGCCACGACCGGAAGCGACTGGTTGCGCCAGGCGAGCTCGAGCTCGCCCAGCACAGGGATGCCCAAAGTCAGCGCCTCCCTGATCGCCGGGTGGCTCAGGGGCACGCCGGGAGATACAACCACCTGCCCGAAAGCCCCCGCCAAAGGCGGCAGCTCGCCGGGGCCGTAGAGCGCGGCCGCCGCCGTCAGGAGGGCCGCCTGGCCCTTCCTGTCCCAGGGACGCTGATCGTCGTACAGGCTGGGCTCGACGCCCAGGCGCCGCAAAAGCCTCGCAGCGGCCGCGCCGGACCTGCCCGCCCCCAGGACCAGGGCTTTGTCCGGGGCCTTGTAGCCCTGCGTGCCGTGCAGGGAACCGTGCATGGGACCGTGCATTTGAGTCTCCTTCCCTCCGCCTGCCGTCGGGGCGCCGGACGCGCCCCGGTGCGGGGCTAGCGGAGCTTGAGGGTCGAGAGGCCCGCGAGCCCCAGGACGATTGCTATGATCCAGAATCTAACTATGACCTTGGGCTCGGGCCAGCCCTTCAATTCGAAGTGGTGGTGGATCGGGGACATCCTGAAGAGCCTCCTGCCCTTGGTGGCCTTGAAGAAGGAGACCTGACAGATTACCGAGAGGGCTTCCATCACGAAGATGCCGCCCACGAGCACCAGGAGGATCTCCTGCTTCACTACCAGCGCCGCGTACCCGAGCGCGGCTCCCAGCGAAAGGCTGCCCACGTCGCCCATGAAAATTTGCGACGGGTAAGTGTTGTACCAAAGGAACCCCAGACCCGAACCGATCAGGGACGCCAGCACCACCGCAAGTTCGGCGGCGCCCGGGGCGCGGGCTATCTGGAGGTGGTTGGCGATGACGGCGTTGCCCGCGCAGTAGGCGAAGACCATATAGGTGGCCCCCGCCATGATGAACGGCCCAGCGGCGAGCCCGTCGAGGCCATCGGTGAGGTTAACGCTGTTGGATGAAGCCACAAGAACCAATGCGGCAAAAAAAACATAGAACGGGCCGAGGTCTACCATGAGGTTCTTGAAGACCGGAAAGGCGAGAACCGGGCTGAATCCGGGAGTGTGGTACAGGACGAGCCCCGCGCCCAGCCCCAGGACGCACTGCCAGGCGAACTTGTATTTGGGCCGCAATCCCGCGTTCCCCCGGCGGCGGATCTTCAGGTAATCGTCCCGGAAACCCACCGCCGCGAAGGTGACTATCACCAGCCACATGGTGATGACCACCGGGGACAGGGGGTCCGCCCACATCAGGGACGACAGGAGCGATGCCCCCAAAAGCAGGAGCCCCCCCATCGTGGGCGTGCCTGCCTTGGCCTGGTGGCTCTCGGGGCCTTCCGCCCGGATGTACTGGCTGACGCGGTAGGCCTTGATCTTCCTGATGAACGCGGGGCCCAGAAACAGCCAGACCGCCATGGGGGTGAGCGATGCCAGGATGATCCGGAAAGTTATGTATCTGAACACATTGAAGGCGCTCACTTCATCGGCCAGCAACAGGAAGAGTTTGTAGAGCATCGATGCTGTCCTTGCGCCGGGTCCGCTTGAGGCCGCAGAGCGCCATTCGGCCGACCGCGTCGGCCGACGAACCTGAACCTGACTTGTTCCTGAACTTGTACCTGAACTTGTGTCTGATCTAGAACCTGAACCTGATCTTGTGCCTGAACCTGATCTTGAACCCTAAGCCGAACCTTTGCCCGTTGACCGGAACTTGGACTTGAGCCTTAACCGCGCGGCGGGACCTGACTCGGATCTGTGCCTGAAAACTGACCCGACCCGAAAATCTTGACCGAAAGCGAATCGCGGACCGTGCCTGTCGCGCCTGGCACCCGGGGTATCAGGGCTCGCCCGTGCAACGGGGAGTCGCCCCCTCATCGCCCGCGGAGTCGACGTTCGCGGAACGCGGGGCCCGTCCCGACACCTCCGGGGCAAGAAGCCCCACTGTCTTCCAGAGGCCGGTGGACCGCGAGCCTTTCACGAGCAGGGTACCCTTGCCGCCGGACATGCCCCTCGCCCATTCGGCGGCCTCGAACGCGTCCGAGAAATGACGGGCCCGGGACCTCGGGAAGCCGGCGTCCAAGGCTCCTTCCAGGGTATGGCGGGACAGCCGTCCCGCGAGCGCCAGGTAGTCCAGCCCCGATTCCGCAGCCCTGCGTCCCGCCTCCCGGTGGAGTTCCGGGCCTGCCTCGCCCAATTCGAGCATGTCGCCCAGAAGCGCCCCGCGGGGGGCGGACAGCCCTGAAAGGCGGGCGAGCTCGGCCGCAACAGCTACCGGGGAGGCGTTGTAACTGGAATCGACTATGGCGAGCCCTCCGGAGAGCACCGTCTCCCCGCGCCCCGCGGGAAGCGTCGCCTTGGCCAGCCCGCGAGCGATCGCCTCGGGGCCTACGCCCGCCGCCGATGCGGCTGCCGCGGCGGCGAAGGCGTTGTGGGCGTTGTGACGACCGGGCAACGTCACGGTCAGCCCGAAGGCCTCTCCGAAGGCCCCGCCGCGGACGAGGAGTCTGAAGCCGCCGCCGGGAAGCTCGCTCAGCTCCGAGAGTTCCAGCTCCGCCCCCGACCCCTCCGGGCCGAAGGTGAAGATCCCGCACGGGCTTTCGCGCGCGGCGAGCGCGGCGCCCATGGCCTTGACGAACGGATCGCCCAGGTTCACGACGGCTACCGCCCCGCTCCCGAGCCCCGCGAAGAGCTCGCCCTTGGCCCGAGCGACCCCTTCCAGGCTCCCGAACGCCTCCAGGTGCGCGGGCGCTATCCTGGTCACGAGCGCCAGATCCGGTTCCGTGATCTCCGCGAGGCGGGCAATCTCCCCGAAATCCCCCGCGCCCAGCTCGACGACGGCGGCCCTGTGGCGCCTCGCGAGCCTGAAAAGCGTCCAGGGCACCCCCACCTGGTTGTTGAAGTTGCCCTCCGTCGCGAGAGTCGGCCCCAGGCCCTCCTCGAAGACGGCCTTCAGGAGCTCCTTGACGGCGGTCTTCCCCACCGAGCCCGTAATCGCCGCCAGACGGCACCCCGAGGCCCTCCGCGCCACGCGCGCCAAATCCCCCAGCGCGACGAGCGGATCCCCGGCGTAGGCGATCTTCCCCCGCGCCGGGTCTCCCAACCCCGCCTCGCGGGACCGAAAGCCTTCCGCCGCCACCGCAGCGGCGGCGCCTTTGGCGAACGCCGCGGCCACGAAGTCGCCCCCGTCGAAATTGGGGCCCGAGAGCGCCACGAAGAGCTCGCGGGGCCGGATCGTGCGGGAGTCGGTCGAGACCCCGACAAGCGGCATGTCCGCCGCGCCGGCGAGGGCCTCCGGCACGGCCAGCCCGACGTTCCGGAGGGACCCGGCCACGGTGAGCCCGAGCGACGCGAGCCCGCCCGGCGCGGCCGCCGCGTTCCCCGCGCCGTCCCCGGCTGTTGCGGGGGCTATGGCTCGCCTTGCCGTCATGTGCTCTTTCCCCTGTCCCTCAAGGCCTTCAGCGTCTCCATCGAGTCGTCGAACGGCCGTTTGTCGCGTCCGATAATCTGGTAGTCCTCGTGGCCCTTTCCGGCCACCAGGAAGATGTCCCCCTCGCCAAGGAGTTCGGCGCCCAATGCTATCGCCTTGGCGCGGTCCGGTTCCACGAAGTAGACGCCCTTGCCGAGCCGGCCGCCGCCGGCCCCGGCCACGTCGGCCGGATCGCCTTTGGCCATCCCTCCCTGGACGAGACCCGGCTCCGCGTCGTCGATTATCGCGAGCGGGTCCTCGGTGCGGGGGTTGTCGGAGGTGAGTATCGCCACGTCCCCCCTGGCCGCCGCGCGGGCCATGAGCGGGCGCTTCCCGCGGTCGCGGTCGCCCCCGCAGCCGAAAAGCACGATGAGCCTGGCCGGTTCTAGCTCGCGTATGGCCGATACCGCCGCCTCCATCGCCCCGGGGGCATGGGCGTAGTCCACGAGCGCGAAGCGCGAGTCGTCCGTGCCCACCCTGGCGAGCCTGCCAGGGGCGCCGGGGGCCTCCGAGAGCGCCGCGGCGATCCTCTCCGGGACGAAGTCCAGCGCGTAGCCCAGGGCCGCCGCCGCCAGGAGGTTCTCGGCGTTGAAGCGTCCCAGGAGCCGCGAGCGTATCTCCGCGCTCCACTTGGGGGAAGTGACAGTCAGCGTCACCCCGGCCCGGTCGGAGCGGACGACCTTCCCCCGGACGGCCGCCTCGGGGGCCGAGAACCCGTATCCCACGAAACCTATGCCCGGCGCGGCAAGAAGCCTCCTGCCGTACGGATCGTCGGCGTTCACGACGCCCAGGGGGACCCCCCCCTCTCCGGGTCCCGCCTCCAGCGTGCCATCGGGGCCCAGGAACAGGCGGCACTTGGCCTTGAAATAGCTTTCCATGTCCCCGTGGAAGTCGAGGTGGTCGCGGGAAAGGTTCAGGAACATCGCGCAGTTGAAGGCAAGCGTGCCCAGGCGCCCCAGCTCCAGGGCGTGGGAGCTCGCCTCCATGGCGACGGCGTCCGCGCCGCCGTCCTTCATGTCCCTCAGGGTCTTCCACAGGAGCGGGCCCTCCGGCGTGGTGTTGGGTGCCTCCCTGACCTCGCCGCCCGGGAACCGGAATCCCGTCGTGCCGATGACCCCGGGACGGAAGCCGTTGGCCTTCAGGAGCGCCTCCGCGAGGGCGCAGACGGTCGATTTCCCGTTCGTGCCGGTCACGCCCAGCCGGAAGAGTCCCGCGTCCGGCTCGCCGAAGGCGAGACGCGAGGCTTCGGAGGCGGCCGCGCGCAGCTTCTCCCCGGGGACGAGGATCGCCGGAACCGGCGACTCCGGGGCAGGATACGCGGCGATGACCGCGGGCGCCCCTTTCTCGGCGGCCGCGCCGATAAACTCCCTGCCGTCCGAGCTCGCGCCCGTGAAGGCGCAGAACAGCCACCCCGGACGCGCCTCGCGGGAATCCTCGGTGGCGCCGGTCAGATCCGGGTCGACTGCGTCGCCGGCCGTCGCGGCGCCATGCCCCGCGCCGGGGGCCAGCGCGCCCAGGCCCCTCCACGGGAAGGGCGCCCGGCGCCCGGAGGCGCGGGCGCCGGGCGCGACCTGTGCCGCGTCCGGCGTCCTGTTTGCGGGGGACGGCAGAAGCCGCATCCGCGAGATCATTTCGGAGAGGAGCACCGCCGTCACCTCCCCGCGAACGAGACCCGGGCGAGCTGTCCGGGCGAAGTGCGGCTTCCGGGCGAGGGGTCCTGGCCCACGGCCAGCCCGCTCCCGTGGAACTCGAGCGCGAGCTCCGAAGGCGCCAGCAGGTCGAGCGCGGCACGCATCGAGAGCCCCGACACGTCCGGCATCACGCCGGGCACGGCCATGGGCGGCGGGCCCGCCCCGGCCCCGTCCCCGGGCCCGGCCTCCGGCTCCCCCGCAGGCTCGATGGGCCCCGCGGCCCCGCGATCGCCCTTGGGGATGGGCATCCTCACGTAGTTGGCCGCGGAATAGTCGGAGAGTACCCCCGGCGCGCCGCGGAAGGGCCGTTGGGCCTTGGGCCAGCGCGGCGGGCTCTCGCCGTCCGTGGGCGGGACGTCCAGGAGCGGCAGGGCCTTTTCCATGATCTCCTTGAATACGGGGGCCGCGACGGTGCCGCCGTAGTAGCTGGGCCAGGGCTCGACCAGGACGACGAGGAGGCAGAGCTCGGGGTTCTCGTAAGGGGCCAGCCCCACGAAGGAGGCGATGAAGCGGTCGTGGCGGTAGGACTTGCTGTTCATGTCCCAGACCTGCGAAGTGCCCGTTTTAGCGGCCACCGGATATCCCTTGACTTCGCCCTTGCGGCCCGTGCCGCCCTTCAGGACCACCATGCGCATCATGGCCGTCACCTGGCGGGCCACGAGCGGCGAGACGACCTGGCGGATGATCTCCGGCTCGCGCTGCTCTATGACCCTCCCTTCGCCGTCTATGACCCGGCTCACGAGCATCGGCCGCATGAGGGCGCCGTCGTTCCCCAGCGCCGCCACGGCCATGGCCAACTGGAGCCCCGTGACGCTCAAGCCTTGCCCGAAACTGATATTGCTCGCGTCTAGCACCTTCCAGTCTTTAGCCGGACGTATCTTGCCTGCCGACTCTCCTGATGGGTAGGCGAGTCCGGACTTCTCGCCGAAGGAGAAGCGGGTGAGGTAGTTGTGAAGCCTCCTGGGACCGAGTCTTTCCCCTACCTTACTGGCCCCGATATTGGAAGATTTCTGCACGATCTGGGATACGGTGAGATCACCGTAATTTCCCGTGTCGCGGATCGCGTTGTCCCCGTCCACCTTGTAGTATCCGTTCTCGCAGTAGAAGACGGTCTCGGGGCTGATGATGCCCTCCTCCAGGCCCGCCGCCACGGTGAAGATCTTGAAGGTGGATCCCGGCTCGTAGGGGTCGGTCAGGATCATGTTGCGCCTGGCCTCGAGCTCCGCCCCCCCGTAGTTGTTGGGGTCGAAGGTCGGGTAGACGGCAGAGGCCACTATCTCGCCCGTGTACGGCCTCACCGCGATGACCATGCCGCTCTTGGCGTTGCTGCGCTCGACCGCGTCCGCGATGGACCGTTCCGCTATCTGCTGGATCCTGCGGTCCAGCGTGAGGATGACGGAGCCGCCGCGCGGGGCCTCCTGAGCCTCCTCGGCGCTGTTCATGATCAACCGCCCGCGCTTGTCGGAGGTGACCTTGATCTGCCGCGCCGGGGCCACCAGGCTGTCGTTCAGCGCCAGCTCGAGGCCTTCCAGCCCGTTGCCGTCCACCCCCACGAAGCCCAGGAGGTGTGCCGCGAGCGATCCGTTGGGGTAGACCCGCTTGTAGCCCTTCTCGACGGTCACGCCCTCGATCCTGAGCGCCTCTGCCGCCTCGGACTCCTCGCCGTCGAGGTGCCTCTTCACCACGGCGTAGCGGTTGGCCCCCTCGAGCTTCCGTGCCAGCTCCTCGTAGTCCATGTGGAGGATTTCGGAAAGGCGCAGGAAGATCTCGCCCGGCTCCTTCATGATGGCGCCATGCACCGAAAGCGTGCCGGAGGCGACGGAGGTGGCCAGCTTCTCCAGGCGGCAGTCCAGGATGTCGCCGCGTAGCGAGTTCAGGGTGAGCGTCCGCTGGGTCGTCTCCCGGCTCCTCTCCCTGAGCTCGTCGCGGTCCAATATCTGGAGTTTCCCGGCCCTGGCGAGCACCGCCGCGAACACGCAGACGAACAGCGCCGCCAGGATACGGTTGCGCGATCTCATGATATCCGAGAGTCTCTGGTGCATCTGGCGGTACCTCGGCTGAAGGGGCCTTATCTGACCGACGGGCGGCCATGGAGGCCCCGGAAGCTCCCGGCGGGTGAAGATCCTGGCCTCGCGACACGGGATCATGCCGACCCTGAACGGCCGACATCCCCGGCGCCGGCCCTGAAGGACTGGCTTGGATTGAATTGCGCCGGCCCCGGAGGACTGGCTTGGGTTGAATTGCGCCGGCCCCGGAGGCCGGACTCGGGTTGTGTTGCTCAGACCCGGGATGCCTGATTTGTTTTTTTTGTTGCGAACCTGGAGGCTGAACTTGGATTGTGTTGCTCCGGCCCTGAAGGCCGGACTTGGATTGCATCGGACACTGAGGCCGGACTTTGGATTGCTTGCCGCGAACCTGGTGGCCTGACTTGGGTTTGTTTGCGCCGAGCCCGGTGGCCGAACTTCTGCTGTATTGCCCCGTACCTGGTGGCCTGACTTGGGTTGGATTGCGCCGGTCCTGGAGGCCGGACTTTAAACATCCTGAAAAGCCTGCCCGCGGATGTTTCCGGGAAACGCCCGTCCAAAGGTTCCGGGCAACCGTCCGGGATATATCCCGTCAGGTTTCCCGGGGCCGGGGACACGGGCGCCCGTGACCGGGACTCCAGGGGCGGCCACGTAAGGCGCCGTCCCCGCTTGGTCGAGCTCGCGGCCGCGGGTGCTTGGCTCATGAAACCCGGCTATGCCGGGCGGTTGTGACGGGGGCCCGCAGGGGCCCCTGAAAACGAGGCAGGGAGGGCTCCCCCCAGCGGGGAGGCCGATGTCGGACGAAATGCTTGACCCCGCACGTCCCGCTGGATGCCTCCGTACAGGACCGAAGGCCTGAGGTCGCGGCGTTTGGGAAGTGGCATAGCCTCCGGGGGCGGACGTCGGCGACCGGGATTTGCCGCCCCGCCCGCAGGGGCCTCCCGGCGCCGGCCGGGGGGCGTGGATCGGCATGTAGCGAAAGACCGAATGGCATCGGGGTTCAGCGTAAGGCCTCAGGGGAGTCCGGGGAGATCGGGGGGAGCCTTGGGGCGATCGCGCGGCGCCGGGCCTGCCGCAAGGTCCGGGTTCCCTAATCTATCTCAACGATCTGGCCCTTCCGGGGGATCTGGAGGTTCAGGCTCTGACGGGCTATGGCCTCCAGATCCTCCAGGACCACCATCTCCTCGATCCTGGCCTTAAGCCTGGTGTTCGTCTCGGAAAGGCGCTGGTGCTCCCGGTTAAGCCGGGAGACCTCGATGCCCAGCTGGTTGCGGCTCTGGGCGACGGCGATGAGCGCGAAGAGCACCATGACGGCCACCAGGATGCCGCCCGCGACGATCGAGAAGCTCCAAGACCTGAAGCGGGAGATCCGGTCGCCGGGATCCACCTCTATGCGCTGGCGTTCGGGGCTGGCGTACTCGGCAAGCCTCCTCAGACGCTCCTCGCGCCGCCGCCTGGCTTCAGGGCGCTCCTCGCGGGGCGGCTTGCGGTCGGGCGCCTTCTTGCCCTTGGGTTTCTGCTGCTGTAGGTCCTTGTGACGGTAGGGCCTGATCCTTGGGGGTTCCATCGGCATCGTGGCGTAAGGCTTCCCGGCCTCGCCGAGGTTTGCCCGGCCTGCGGCGGACGGACGGAACCGCGTTCGGCGTCGGGGGTGAGAGGCCAGGTTTAGTTCAATGTTGGAAGGGGTTCCTGGTCACGGACAAAATCACGGTCATGTTCCGGGTCGGGGGGGCCTCGGACGGGGCCCGGTTCGGTACGTCGGCTTCATTCCTCAGGGAGAGGCGCCCCGGAAGCCTCGGGGAATCGCCGAGGCCTAAGGCCGGGCTTCGGTCCTAGCCGCGGCCCTGAGCTTGGCCGAGCGGGAACGGGGGTTCGCGGCCAATTCCGAGGCCCCGGGGGTCCGGGGCTTCTTCCACAGAGGCGCCCAGAGCCAGGGGGCGTCCGCCGGGCCGCGTCGGAAGAGATCCTTCACCATACGGTCTTCCAACGAATGAAAGCTCAGGACTGCCAGCCTGCCTCCCGGCGCGAGCAATCCCCTGGCGCGGGAAAGGAAGCTCCCGAGCGCCTCTAGCTCGCCGTTCACGGCAATCCTCAAAGCCAGAAAGAGCCGGGTGGCCGGATGGATGCGCTTCCCGGAGGAAGGCGGCCTCACCACCCTCCTGGCGGCCTCGGCCAGCTCCAGGGTGGTCGCGAAGGGCTTGAGCGCCCGTCTGCGGACGATCTCGGAGGCGAGCTTGCGGCTGGCCCGTTCCCCGCTCAGCCGGTAAACGAGATCCGCCAGCTCCTTCTCGGGCAGCGAGTTGACGAGCTCCGCCGCGGTCAGGGGCCCGTCTGGATCGAGCCGCATGTCCAGGGGACCGTCCGCCGAGAACGTGAAGCCGCGCTCAGGAGAGAGCATCTGACGCGAACTCGCGCCAAGATCGGCCAGGATACCGTCCAGCGGAAGCGACCCGGCATCCCCGGCCAGCTCCGGAAGCCCCGCGAAGCTTCCGCGCCTTAGCTGGACCCTCGGGTCGTCCCGGGACCATTCCCCGGCGCGTTCCAGTGGTTCGGGGTCCACGTCCAGGCACAGAAGCCTGCCCCGGGGGCCCAGGGCCTTCAGGATGAGGCGGCTGTGACCGCCCCCCCCCAAGGTTACGTCCGCATAGCTGCCGTCCGGCCTGACATCCAGGGCCTCCAGGCACTCGCCAGGCATGACCGGGAGGTGCCCGAAGGCTTCGGCGGGGCCGTCCCCAGGTCGCTCCGCCACGGCGCCCTCCTCGCCGTCGGCCGAAGCCGGGCCCGGCACGGCCCGGAAGCTGGACAGTGACGCTAGCACCTGGGAAGCCTCCTCGCCGGATCGATATCCCGCCCGGCAGCCCTTTCCGCCTTGCGGTCCTCAAGATAAGCGAGGGCCGCGGCCGCATCGTTGGCCTTCTTGCTCTCGGGCTCCCAGATCTGCACCTTGTTGCCGCAGCCGACCACGACCACATCCTTGCCGATCCCCGCGAGGTTCCGCTTGGCCGGGGGCAGGAGAATCCTCCCTGCCTTGTCCGGCACCACGGTCTCCAGCTGGCTCTTCCAGAGCCCCAGGTAGCTCGCGTGCTGTTCCACGCTCGTGAACCTGGCAGGGTCGGACCACTCCGCGTTCAGCTCCGCCATGGTCTCCACCGGGTAGAGGTTGATGCACGACTCGCCAGGCATCCAGCCGAGCCACAGGTAATCGGGCCGGGAGGACCTGTCCAGGATCGTCCGGACGGATCCGGGCAGGGTGAGCCTGCCCTTGTCATCCAGCGAGTGGTGGAAGGTGTTGGTGAAGTCTATGGCGGCGCACTCGGCCATCGCGGCCTTTCCCCCCGGATGGGCCGGGGGCGGATCCCCCGCTCCGGGCTCAAGGCGCCCTGTTTGGGGTTTGATTGGAAGAATATCCCACTCTGCCCCACCCTGTCAACTATTTTATGAGAGGCAACCCAAAAATTTGGTCGAGTTCACCACATAGAACCACGCGTTATATATTATCTATCATATGTGCCTAACGAAAAAATTCAATCCACCAGATGTTGACAGCGAAATTCCCGGGCATATTCCTGCCCTTGACCGCAGTCGCAAGAGTCAGCGGACGTGACAATAGCTTTCGTCCTTATGCTGAACGTCCGCCTATCGGCAGGCAGCGGCAGCGAAGTCGCGCGCCACGACGGGCAATGGCTCGCATGAAATTCCGCGCGGAATCGGCACGTCCGGCCGCGTCAGTGCGTCAGCGCATGCGCTATACGGCGCCACGCCAGCACGGCAACGAGCGAGGCGCCCGAGGCGGCAGGCATTGCCTTTGAAGCGTCAACCGCGGCTCCCCGCCCGCCTCGTTTCGGAAACGGGCGGCAAGCGGATTGTTTCGCCGAAGGGATATGCTGTCTGACAACATCCCGTCAAGTTGTGCGATGCGATTCGCGTGCCGCGACGTTTGCCGCAACGTCGCGTAAAGCGGGCCCGTGATACTTCCGCCCGCGAAAACCCTTTAGCCGCTTGCGAGGCAAAGGTAAGGCGCCGCGACGGCTGAAACCGGCTCTTAGGACGGGCCTCGGCGAACGGACACCGAGACCGCGCCCCTGACCCGGACTCTCGCGGGTGACGGGCTCCGGTGGGGGCAGACGGGACGGCATGGCTTCCGAAGGTTCCGGCCGCGCTGCAGGTCGCACGAAATCCCGCCAAGCCGACTGGCGGCGACCGGCCGGACGAAATGGCCCCCGGGTGGGTCCAGGTGGGAGGCGCCCGTGCGGGGAGGGATGTCGGCCCTCAAAAGGATCCAGTCGGTCTCGGCGGGGTCCCCCGGCAGATACCGGGGCCTGAGCGGCGCCGCGCCCTGAGGGGCTCGGACCATAAGGATGCGCAGTCTGGTACGCCCCGAAGCGCTTCGGAGCGGCGGGACGGGCCTTGACGCGAGGCGGCTTATGAGCCGAAGTCCTAATCCTTTTAGGAGGTAGCCGTTAAGGAACGGCGCCTTAAGGAAGAATGGGGAAAGGAGGATTTCGACGACGAGTGGTACCGTAAGGTTCGGTGCCATACGGAAGATGCCGTAAGGACGGTTGCCGAAAGGAGGATTTCAGCGGTGGTAAGGCGCCGTAAGGGAGGAGGGTTTCGGAAAGGAGGGTTTCGGCGGGAGGTGCCGTAAAGGAAGGTACTATAAGGAGGGATGCGGAAAGGAGGGTTTCGGCGGGAGGTGCCGTAAAGGAAGGTACTATAAGGAAGGTTGCGGAAAGGAGGGGGTCGGCGGGAGGTGCCGTAAAGGAAGGTACTATAAGGAAGGTTGCGGAAAGGAGGTTTTCGGCGGGAGGTGCCGTAAAGGAAGGTACTATAAGGAAGGATGCGGAAAGGAGGTTTTCGGCGGGAGGTGCCGTAAAGGAAGGTACTATAAGGAAGGTTGCGGAAAGCCGGGTTTCGGTGGCGGAGGATGCCGCAGGAGACGTCACCGCAGGGCCGGCGGAAATCTAACGAATTATGGCCAGGACTATGGCCTGAGACGAAAGGAGCCCCGACCGTCTATGGCTCCGGCCGCATGTGGGGGATCGGAAAATGTACCAGGCAACTTAAGCTATGCGTGAACGGTTTTTGTGGGATTTCGGCGGGAAAGCGCAAGATTTGCCGTTCCTGGTCCTGATGGCCGGCCAACCCGCCATGCGGAAACGTCAGTCAGCCGGACGCAGATTCCGGGACTCCGCAACCTTTCGGACTGCGAGCCGGACCGAAACCCGTCCGCTATCCGCGGCAGTGATGCCTGTGACAGATGGTGACGGCAGGCGGCGCAACGGAAGCGAACCGAGACCGTGACCGAAAAGGACGCGAGGAGGATGTCTGGAGGACGCGCGGGGGAAAGATTTCCGGAGCACGGACAGGGCCGCGCGTACCGTCAGGCCGGAAATGGACGGCCATAAGCCCTTCCGCCGGATCCCGCCAATCCCCCGCTAGGCGATCATCCGCAATCGTCGGTCAGACAAGCGCCGCCGTCCTCGGATCAACGGATTTCCATTCGCATTGAATCCCCCGCCGGCGGAATCGGGATACGGATGTCGGGGCCCTGATCGTGATATCTTTCCGGGAATCCGGCTGTTACGGCAGAACTGGTGAAATTTCCGGCATGAAAATTTCGGTGGGGCATGCGGCATGCGGCACGCCGCGATCCTGACGCGCCCTGAAAATTCCCGTGAAACCGTCACGCGCCGCGCGCTTCGAATCCGTCCATCGTACGGTTCATGGCACCGGTGCTCCATGAGGCCGGTTCTAGCGTGGCGTTACCATGGACCTTGCAGTTCATCGGACAGGCCGACTAATTCCGGCAACCCTAGCCTTTCCGCATCGGCGTGCCATGTCTTCGGCATCGGCGCGCCTTGCCTTGCGGCATCGTCCCGCCTGGCCGTATCGGCGTCGGCGCACCTTGCCTTGCGGCATCGTCCCGCCTGGCCGTATCAGCGTCGGCGCGCCTTGTCTTGCGGCATCGTCCCGCCTGGCCGTATCGGCATCGGCGCGCCTTGCCTTGCGGCATCGTCCTGCCTGGCCGTATCGGCGTCGGCGCACCTTGCCTTGCGGCATCGTCCCGCCTGGCCTTATCAACGTCGGCGCGCTTTGCCTTGCGGCATCGTCCCGCCTGGCCTTATCAACGTCGGCGGGCCTTGTCTTGCGGCATCGTCCCGCCTGGCCGTATCGGCGTCGGCGGGCCTTGTCTTGCGGCATCGGCGAGCCTGCACGTTGGCGCCGCCCGGGCCGGGGCTTACCGACTGAGCGGCGCCTTGCCGTCAAGACAAAGGCGGACGCGGCGACCCGGAGACCCTGCCGCCGACTAACTCTGCCGCCAGGCTCAGTGCCTCGTCCTCCATCCTGGCCACGTCCTCCATCCTCTCCAGGAGACCGGGCTCGGCGTCCAAGAGCGCCGCCAGCTCGCCGAGGACCCGCCGCTCGAAGCGCCCTAAGGCCCCTTCACGGCGCGCTAGCCGCACGAGCTCGAGGAGCACGGCCCTGCCGGACTCGCGGGAGAACTTCCAGTGCCCGGCATCCGCGGCCGGGGAGAAGCTGCCCCTGCGGTACTTCCGGCACTCGAGCCCTTCCCCGCCGGAGACCACGAGGCCAACCGCGTTCCCGAGAATTTCCTCCCTGGCCGAGACGGATTTCGCTTCCTTCGAAGGATCGCGGTCCGGTTCCCCCCAGGCGGAGGACGCGCCGCTCGAGGAACTCAGGTACCTCAACACCGACACGCAGATGCTGTCCGCCTCCAGGAGCTTCAAGCCGGGATCTCCCCCGCGCCGCGCGAGGTTTTCGAGGACACGCGGGTCCTCGATGAACGGCGAGGCGCCTTCAGGGACACCCTCGGAAAGGTCGCAGGTGATTTTCACGTAGAGGAAAAGCCTGTCCAGCTCCCACTTGCTCACTCGCCACTGGGCGCCGTCAGGGCAGGTGTAGACGGGGATCTCCCCTTTCCTGCTCTCGGAGACGGCCAGCGTGAAAGCAAGGGCGAAAAAGGCGAGGCGGTCATCCTTGCCCGTAAGGTACTCCAAAAGCATGATTGTTCCCAGCGCGGACAGACGCCGCAGGTCAGCCGTTGCCCGGCAACGGGGCGCGGCCGAAGGGGCCGAGCCGGTTCGCCGCGGCGGCAGGGTACCGAGGCCCGAATCCGGCGTATGCCGGCCGCGCCTCATGCCGCGACGCGGTCCTTTGCCGCGCCGGCGGCCTAAAACTCCCGCGTCGCGCCGTTCCCGGGGCCGTCGGCGCCTCCCCGGACGCGCGGAGCGGCAATGACGGCGTGAAGGCCGCCGGACTCGGTTCCCGGCGCCTCCGCCCCGACCGAGGCGGCGTCCTTTCCCGCGTCAGGCATCCGGACGGGGCACTCCCGCGCCGACTCGGCGTTCGAGCGGGCGACGCTCATGAGTAGCTTGATGCGGTTCAGCTGGTTCACCTCGCTCGCGCCGGGGTCGTAGTCCACCGCGGCGATGTTGGCGCCTCGGTAGCGGCGCTTGAGTTCCTTGACCACCCCCTTGCCCGTCACGTGGTTGGGGAGACAGCCGAAGGGCTGGAGGCAGAGGATGTTCCCGATGCCCTTCTCGAGCATGAGCGCCATGTCGGCCGCGAGGTACCAGCCTTCCCCCGACTGGTTGCCCAGGCTCACCAGCCGCTCGCCGGCCTCTTTCAGCTCCGAGAAACGGTTCAGGTGCCCGAAGCGCGGATGCCTGACGAGCGCATCCCGCATGGGGGCACGGTACCTCTCCATGACGCGGATGAACCAGAGCCCCAGCCATTTGCGGATGCGCCCACCTCCCATGGCATCCGCGCGGAAGACGTCGTCGTGAAAGCAGTAAAGGAAGAAGTCCGCCAGTTCCGGAAGCACCGCCTGCCCCCCCTCGGACTCCAGGATCGCCACTGCCTGGTTGTTGGCCTCTGGATGGAAGTTTATGAGGATCTCGCCCACGACCCCCACCCGGGGCCTGTCCGGCGGCAAGAGGTTCAGCGACGCGAACGCGTCCGCCATCGAGGCAATCATGCCCGGGAAGGCCGCCTTGTCGCCCGCGCGCACCGCGCCGGCGCAGCGCCCGACCCAGCTCTCGCAGAGGCCCTCGGCATCGCCCGCCGTCCTCTCGTAAGGCCTGCTGGCCAGGACCAGCCGCTGGAGCATGTCCCCGAACAGCAACCCGAGCACCGCGCGCCCGTAAGCGGCGCGATCCAGCTTGAGGCCCTTCTCCGTGGCCGCCCCGGACAGTCCGAGGGGCCAGACCGGCACCTGGGGCATGCCGGACTCGTTCAGGGCCCTTCGCAAGAGCGCCACGTAGTTGGAGGCGCGACAGCCTCCCCCCGTCTGGCTCATGAGCACGGCGGTGCTCGCCAGATCGTGCCGGCCGCTCTTGAGCTCGTTCAGGATCTGCCCGATCGATACCAGCGCCGGGTAGCAGGCGTCGTTGTTCACGAACTTCAGCCCCTCCTCCACCGCCCCGCGGCCAAGGTGGGGCAGGATCTCGAGCCTTAACCCCATGGGCTCCAGGGCGGGCCCGACGAAGCGCCAGTGCATGGGTGACATCTGCGGGCACAGGAGCGTGTACTCGGGGGCCTTCTTGGCGAGGAGCCTCGGAGGGCTGAAGACGTATGGCGCGGCCGCGGCGTTGCGGGCGCTCCTGCGGCCGCGGTCACGCATGGCGGCAAGGAGCGATCTCACCCTGATCCGCGCGGCGCCGAGGTTCGCGCCCTCGTCGATCTTGAGGAGCGTGTAAACCTTGCCGGCGCCCTTGATGATCTCGGAGACCTGGTCGGTCGTCACGGCGTCCAGCCCGCAGCCGAAGGAGTTGAGCTGCACCAGCTCGAGCTCCTCGTGCGCGGCGGCGACCGCGGCCGCGCGGTAGAGCCGGGAGTGCGGAATCCACTGGTCGCGCACCCTCAGTGCCAAGGACGGCGGGGCAAGGTGATCGACCGAGTCGGCGGGGAGCACGCCCAGGCCGTTGGCCGTGATCAGATCGGGGATGCCGTGGTGGATGCCCGGATCCAGGTGGTAGGGGTGCCCGGCCAGCACTATCGCCCGCCGCCCGGTACCCTTGAGGCGCGCGAGCGCCCTTTCGCCGGCCTTGCGCACGTCGGCGCGGTACAGCCGCTGCGCCTC
Source organism: Deltaproteobacteria bacterium (assembly GCA_031263485.1). Taxonomy (GTDB): domain Bacteria; phylum Desulfobacterota; class Desulfarculia; order Adiutricales; family Adiutricaceae; genus JAIRZX01. The sequence continues at coordinate 28,658 of JAISFS010000046.1, forward strand.
GTAGCCGGCCTTGAGGGCCTGGCGGATCTCGGAAGTCCCGAGGCGCAGGAACCCGAGCTCGTGCTTGAGCCTGGCCGCAAGCCTCCGCGGCGACGAGCCGAGATCGAGGAATGGCGACACGAGCCTCACCCCCGAGTCGCCGATGGCGTCCATGTTGAGCCGCACGAGCTCCGGATAGGTGCCCACCAGCGGGCAGTTGTAGCGGTCCTCAGTGCGGTAGGGCGCGGGGAGCTCCAGCGGGGTGCAGGGGAAGAACACGAAATCCGGCCGTTCGGCCAGAAGCGCCATGACGTGCCCGTGGACCATCTTGGCGGGGTAGCACACGGTCTGGCTGGGGATGGTCTCCAGCGCCGAGTTGAAGAGCTCCTTGGAGCTGGGCGGCGAGAGTTCCACCCGGATTCCCAGGGACCTGAAGAAGGCGTGCCAGAACGGATAAGTCTCGTACATGCCCAGCGCCCGAGGGATGCCCACCCTCGCCCGGCTGTCGGAAAGGGGTCCGGGCTGACGGACGCCCATGAGGCAGTTGAGGTTCCAGCTGAAGAGGTTGGGCGGGGCCTCGGAGCCGTCCGCTCGCTCCTCCAGCGATCCCAGCGCGGGGAGCCTGGCTAGCGTTTCCGAGATGCTCCCCAGCCCGGCCCTGCTTGCCAGGGCGTCTATCCTGTCCGCGGCGTGGCTTTTGGAGGCGGCGCCCCGCTCGCAGCGGTTCCCGGAGACGAAGAGCCGCCCGTCCGAGAAGCGGTTCACGGTCAGGAGGCACCTGTTCTCGCACTTGCGGCAACGGGTGTTGGAGCTCTTCACCGAAAAGCCCGCGAGCTCCTCCCGCCCGATTATCCCGGAAAGCCCCGCCATGCGGGGGTCGGCGCCCGGAGGTCCGCCGCCGGTCCTGCCCGCCGCGCCCCGTGCCGCGTCCCGGCCCGCGTCACCGTCCGCCAGGCGGTCCCGCCACTCCTCGGCGGCAAGGAGCGCGGCGCCGAAGGCTCCCATGAGCCCGGCTATGTCCGGCCGGACGACGTCCCGGCCTATCGAGAGCTCGAAGGAACGGAGCACCGCGTCGTTGAAGAAGGTGCCGCCCTGGACCACAATCCTCTCGCCCAGCTCCTCGGCCCTCGCGATGCGGATGACCTTGTAGAGCGCGTTGCGGACGACCGAATAGGAGAGGCCCGCGGAGATGTCGCCCACGGGCGCGCCTTCCTTCTGCGCCTGCTTCACCTTGGAGTTCATGAAGACGGTGCAGCGGCTCCCCAGATCCGCCGGTTTGGAAGCCAGGAGCGCCGCCTGGGCGAACCCCGCCGCGTCCAGGCTCAGGGTCGAGGCGAAGGTTTCCAGGAACGACCCGCAGCCCGACGAGCAGGCCTCGTTCAGCATGAGCCGCTCGATGATGCCGTTGCGGACGGAGAGGCACTTGATGTCCTGTCCGCCGATGTCGACGATGAACGAGACGTCCGGCACGAAGCGGGCCGCGGCCTTGTAATGGGCTACCGTCTCCACCTCGCCCAGATCGAATCCCAGCGCTGCCTGGATCAGCGCTTCCCCGTAGCCGGTCACCCCCGAGCGGGCAACCCTGACGTCCGCCGGCGCGGCCGCGTAGAAGCCGGAGAGCGCCCCCATTGCGGATTTCAGCGGGTTCCCGTGGTTATGGCCGTAAAACGAGTGAAGGAGCCTCGCCTCGGAGTCCAGGGCCACCAGCTTGGTGGTGGTGCTCCCGGCGTCCAGGCCCAGGAACACCAGCCCGTCCTCGGGCCAGCCGGCGCGCGGGAGCCTGGCCCGTGAGTGGCGTTCCTGAAAGTCCTTGAGATCGTCCAGGCTGGTGAAGAGCGGCGGGAGCGGGCTTATCTCGGGGGGGAGGGACCGGGATTTCAGGTCCCGCGCCCGGCAGGCCAGATCGCTCAGCCTGTATGTCTCGCCGCCTGCGGAGACCAGCGCCGCGCCCATGGCCACGAAGAGCTGGGCGCAGGGGGGGCAGACGGCCTCCCCGGGCAACAGCTTCAAGGTCTCCACGAACCTCCGGCGGAGCTCGCTCAGGAAGAACAGCGGCCCCCCCAGGAAGGCCACCCGCCCGGAGATGCGCCGGCCGCAGGCCAGGCCCCCTACGGTCTGGTCAACCACCGACTGGAAGATGGACGCCGCTATGTCTTCCCTGGCCGCCCCCTCGTTCAGAAGCGGAAGGATGTCGGCCTTTGCGAAGACCCCGCAACGCGCGGCGATGGGGTGGATTGTCCTGTGGGACTTCGCGAGCTCGTTCAGGCCGGCAGGGTCCGTGGACAGGAAAGTGGCCATCTGGTCGATGAAGGCCCCGGTGCCGCCTGCGCAGGTCTCGTTCATCCGCTGGTCGATACCCGCGTCGAAGAAGGTGAGCTTCGCGTCCTCGCCGCCCAGCTCGACCGCCACGTTGGTGCGCGGCAGAAAACGTCTGATGGCCTCGGCCCCCGCGACCACCTCCTGCACGAAGCCAAGGCCCAGCAGCTCAGCGGTGCGGATGCCTCCCGAGCCCGCCACCGCCAGCGTGGCCTCGCGCTCCGGGAAACGTTCCGCCGCGCTGATGACCGCGTCCGCTACCGTCTTCCGCACGTCGGAGAAATGCCGCTCGTAGCTCTGGAAAAGAAGCCCGTCGGCGCCGTCCAGGACGGCTATCTTGACGGTGGTGGAGCCGATGTCCAGCCCCACCCTCAATATGTCAGCAGTCTGGGTCATGATCGGCAGAAAAGCTCCTGAGGGCGCCGTACAGGGCGCGGGGGACCGGCCGACGGCAGGGTCCCCCTCCCGGCAACGGGGCGACCGCCGTCAAGCCCATGCCGACGCCGGCCCCGGGCACTCACGGTCGTCGAGCCGGAAGCGCCGGCAAAAAGCGCCGGACCGGCCAGGACCAGCCTTAAGGGGCGGGCCGACGCCGCCAAAGACGGCGCCCGAAGGGAAGGCGAAGCCCCGCCTGGAAGCCCCGCAGGCCGTGATCCCTGCCCCGAAGGACATAATGGGGCCGATTCGGAACACTGCGGCCCGGAGGCCGCGTCCGGAACGGCGACGGCTGCCGCGGCGGTTCCCGCCGAGGCCGGCGGCACCCGCCGGGACCGGGCGGGCGAGCGGGCATGGCCCGCCGCAAGCCTCACGCATAGCCTTAAGGCAAGGCGGCGGTATCGTGGAGCCGCTACGCGTGAAGTTTCGATTATACCACATGCCGACCGTCATGTTCGCCGGAAGGGACGGAGCGGCGGAGCGTGATCATGGTCGCGCGGATCCGTGAAACGCCGACGCCAGTGGGCATCAGCGAAAGCGTCCGCCGAAAACGGTTCGTTCCGCGGAGCCGGCTCGGATTCGTCCCCAGTCGCATCTGCCCGCTTGACCTGACGGACGCCTCCTGCCTGCGCACGATGGCCGGAGCCCCCCGGACAATACTGACCGCTCGTTCACGATCGATATTCCTTCCGCATGGGGGCATAGCCGGGCTGAACCCCGGAAACCGCCTGGGGGTTCACATGCCTCATTCATCCATGCGGGTCGGGAAGATAAGCTCCAACCAGTCGAACGCCTGATCAATGCCCGAAAAATTCGACGCAATCCGCCGCCGTTGTCGGGTGTTCGCGGCCTCTCAATCCCCTTCGCGGCTCCTTGCGATGAAGAACTCGGCAGGACTTGGCGTGACGTTCATCTCGCCGGAACCAGCCAGACGGTCAGTTATCGAGGACGTCCTGTCCAGATGAGTCCAAACCGCTGAAGCCGGTTTTAAACCCTTCTAAATCCGAGATGGTTCATTTGGCGATTGTAACCTTAAGAAGCGGTGTAGTCGACAGGACGGCCACCATGAGCGGCTTCATGCCATAAACCGGATTATTTTCCTCACCAATGCCGTGGGACTCCGGCAATAGCTGGATCTTCGGTCGATCCGGCATATGTTGTGGAAAAGAGTGAACTTGCGCCCATCCGGAAACAGGGAGCCGTCCCCCGGATTTCCGCTCTAGCGTCTTTGCCGTGTCCCCGATCTTCGCGAATAGCCTGGACACCGACCCGGAATAATTTCAACGCATCCTGTCGGACAGACCTGATCGTATTGTGTGTTCGTATAAGCCTAAATCCGGATAATCCTGCACCATAAACATCGCCGGAGGATAGACAATCGGTGATTCCGTTAAATTCCAGACAATTCGGGGATAATAGTCACCTTACACTCTGACTTATGATGAAAAAATTCGTCATCATCCTATGAGAGAATGACTTAGGCATGGAATTAATGCAGGATTGATCAAAAATCCATGAAGAACAGCTCGAAACATTAATATTCAAATTGATCCACAAGGTTCGTTACAGTTTTCTTTGCCAACATTCATCGCATGGATCACAAACCCAAGACGTTGTCCATTTTGATGTCTTTGGATATATTTGAAGACGTGAAATGTTTGATTATGATTCTCCAAGATACATCATTACGAAATACCGATGCCATACGCCAAGATGATTCACAGGTCCCGTCTTCAAATGCCTCAGATCCATCGTTGCCTATGATTTATCTATTGGTGCAATGTTGAAAAAGTTCCATTCTGTAGATGGCAACCGCCGGGATGGCAGACAATGGATTCCAGGTTTCAATTCGATTCTGATCAGGATTATCCGTCATGAATTCACATTTATTATTCGTCATGAATTCACATTTAAATGCTTCAGACACAAATCTTGAACGTCACTCATTAGAGGATTCGACAGTCCATTCGAGGTTAAACGTTGCACGATATGGGACATGAAAGACGGAACCGTAATAAGTCGGAACGGGAATCCGGGGCAGGCAACGCCCGATGATCACTTGCCTCAGGGAGGCTGATGGCAAGACGTACCTGTTATAGGGACATGACAGCCCATCTGTACTGATTGGAGCTCCGCCGCCCCGCCCGATTCTTCATCATGAATCCCTCGCCGGCTTATTACGGTGGCGTCATGAATATTTCTCTGACCGACTTCGATATACTGGAGGTCTGTGAAAAAGGCCCTTCCGAGCCTGAATAGAATGGCAAAAGCGCACGTCTATCAATCAGGCCGAACTTCATGCCGGATTTGACGAAATACCGTCTCTGCGCCGATACGGATGCGTCAGGGGGATCCCTTGAATGAAAAGGCGCATTGTCTCCGTGAAGTCCTCTTCAAACTTTTTACACATGCCTCATACTTGACATCAATGACATGGATACTGAACGGCGTAACATCAAAACCGTTACGCGGAAGATAACGGGTCCCTATAGAACCCCATGGTCAAAACGTCGTCGGTCCCGATCTCACGCAACAGCGATCCCGTATCGGCCTGGCTGACGTGAGCCAGGAATCCGTCGCTTTCAATCAAAACAGGTATGCGGCAGAGAGGACAAAATGCCGTGCAGGATAGTTGTAGTAACTGGGTTCGTATTCCTCGTCAAACAGGTTCTTGACCGCCAGGACGACCTTGAGCCTCCGGTCTTCGCCATAATCGAAACCTAGATTGAAATCCATCGTTTTCCCGCTCCTGTATTTGTTCATTAAGACCCCATTGGAGATAAATGAGCGTTTGGCGGCCGCCCTGAACGTGGCGTCCGCAAACACCCTCAGATCGTCACTTGCGTCGGAATCCCATTTTAGCCCTACCGAACCCCAGGACCTTGGTGTGGCGTTCCCTTTTGAGGTGGTGCCGCTCTCGTGGTCTTTCAGCTTCCCGTCAAGATAGGTATAGCCGCCATACGCAGTAAAGCCGGTATCGAATATTCGCCATGAAGCTCCAAGCTCGAAGCCGACCGTAGTGTATTCAGCGGCGTTCTTCATTCGCCAGTAAAAATGATTGTCCACTATGCCAAGATACTTCGACGCGATAAAATCCTTGACTTTGCTGTAAAACACCGCCGCGTCTATGAACAGGTTATTGTCGCTGTAACGCACCCCGAATTCGTAGCTCTGGGACTTTTCCGGCTTCAAGTCCGGAAATGGCATGAGGTACCCGCCCGTGCCTGTCAATTTCGAAGCGAGATCCGGAGCCCTGAATCCTTGCGAGTACTGCAGTCGCAACGACAAAACTTCCCAAGGCATGTAAACCAGACCTGCATTTCCGACAACATTCTCGAATGAATATGACTTGTTTGCCGATTCGGGAAACGCGTCCAGCCTGCCCTGGTGCGAATTGATCCTGGTATATCTGATTCCGGTGGTCAGCGTGAGGGGGTCAGCTATATGCCATACGTCCTGGATGAAGGCCGCAAACGTCGCCTGTTTCGATTCGAAGAAACCGTACTCCCTGTTGGCCGCTTCTGACTCGTTTAAGAGCTGGTCGTGGACGAAATCTAAACCGATGTTGATTTCGTGGTCGCCTAAAGACAGATCACCCTGCAGGTATGCCCCGAAAGTCTTTGTCTTATCAACCAGCAATGAACTCAAAAGATTCGTCGCCGGATATTGGACGCCCAGTTGTTTCGTATTGCGCCGTTGATGATAGAGTCGGAAAGTCAATCGATCCAAATGCTCTATTAAATCTCGGAGGACCAGTTTTCCAACGATGGTGTCGCGCCTGTTTTCGGGGAACATCGACAATTCAGTCAGATCCGGATCGCCGTACGGAAGGTATTTCGCTATATACAAGGGATCGCCATACCATCTTGAGTTTGCCTCGTTGACATCAGAATCGTAATGATTGAATGTTATATCCAATTCGCCATTTTCGGAAATATATCCAAAATTTCCGAAAACACTTTCTGTAGAAAAATCTGAGTGATCCAGCCTGCCCACCTTGGCAGCGCGCCGATCCCCCGCTTTCTGGAAAGAACCGGATACCCGATAGCGATATGATTCCGTATCCCCGTAAATGGCGAGGTGCGGCGTGTAACCGTCGTTGGAATTGTCATAAACCAAATCGGCCCTCCCTCCGAAAGGGCGCCCATCGCCGCCCTTTTTAGTGATGACGTTGACCACGCCTCCGATTGCCTCGGAACCGTAGAGCGACGATGCCGGCCCCTTGATGATTTCGATCCGTTCGATATCGGACGGATCTATGGTCAGGAGGCCTTTGTTCTGATCGTCCTTGAAGACCGAATTCTGGTTGATCCCGTCTATGAGATACAAAACCCTCATCGGGATCTGTCCCCTCAGGATCAGCATACCGTTGTTCCCTGGCCCGGCCCTGTTGACCGCATAACTTACTCCCGGAACATCCCTCATTTTTTCAGCTGTATTCGAGCCCGGATAGCGTTCTTCGATTTCCTGCTCGGTGACCACGCTGACGGACATGGGCACCTGCATCAGATCGCGCTCGGAACGCGTTGCGGTGACCATGATCGGCTCTACGGCCATCGGAGTCTCAGGGGGCGACAGCTGGGCCGAAGATGAGGCGGGAAAAATCAAAACCGTCAAAACTGTCAATGAAATCACGGTTAGAAACTCTTTTTTGACTATAGTCTTCATCCTGCAAACTCCCATACGTTAAATCACCGGGCAATCATAGGGCGAATGACCATTTCACCAAAAGCTGCTGTCCAGAAATGTCCATCCAATCCCACGGACTCAAACGATCATACGCTGCTGCTATTTTCCATCTGATCATATCCCCTATACGAAACGGATTACTTGCTGCATGAAAATCCTATCAAAATCATGGAAATTATCCGCGAACCCGTAAACAACCGCCTAATCCGACACAATCGGATAAATCGTACCATGTATCCTCCTGAAATCCCTATCCCTTGACCGAAGGGCAAGACATTCCTAGTCCGTCCTCATCTCGGTCCCTCGCTCTCCGTTTCCTCCGAATGACCATAATCCATGGCGAGAGTCCGGTCATCGCGCCCTTTGACCTGCTCTGCTTTCCCGATAGACCTGGCGAGTGAATCCGCGTCCAGACGCCAAGAAAGCTCCCTCCAACGTTTGCGCAAAGCAGGTGCAGCGGAGAATGTCGTTCTTCATGATCGGCAGAATTCGGCTGACATGATTGAAACCCTTAAACAACCCCATCAAGGCCAGGGAATATGTTCCGGGTGTCCGTCCCGGAATACCTGACGAGATCCTGTGACTTCAACGAGATCTGATGACGCAGGTACCTACGGTATTCGCCGAGTCAGGCGGTTTCGAATTGAGCTTAAACCCCGTATGACATGCCTGAGATCAAAAATCCCTGAGACTCGACGCCTCCCGGGTAGACCCTCTTTCGGATAAGGACCTGATACAACGGACGAAGAATCTGCGGGTGAGACAATTTAACCGGAAATTCCTGTATTTCACGTCAAGCGCCCGCGTATCTCTTCAGGAATTCTGTAACCACCTCAAGAGCATTGGGGCATGATCGTACAGTCGTCATGTGACTTTAGGCGGCCTTCTGACCCGTCACGGCGGACAAGATGATCATGCGGTTCAGGGGTCCAGGAGACACTGGCATTTCTGACCTCATAAGATATCATCCCGGTAAAGCATCATCTGGAACTCGGGTTTGATTTGTGCATATCGAGTTTAACTTGCGCCGCCCCTATCCGCGAAACCGCGTGAGTGCCGGAGACGGCCGTGAGGCCCAGCCCACAAGCGAACACCGGATATCCCTTGACATTCATGATCTCGTCTTGATTCCGGCCAGCCTGAAATTTTCTGGCGCGGCGGAGACACCTCCTTGCGATGGCCAATACCTCCATTCTCACTTATGCTGGACAGTTACGGCCTGTATAGTTCCAGAGCTCCGTCACTATGGGGCCGGGACGGTCCAGAGGGACATGGAGAGCCCGTCCGGGGAAACCGATCCCGACTGAGTAAACCTTGTTTTGTGCCTCGATATGGTCAGCAGCTCAATCTATAAAGGGAGACAAGCGTATTTTGTCACAGAAACGGCAGGTAGGAACGGACAGATGAGAATCCCGAAAGCCGTGCGTCTAAAGTCGAATCGGTCTTAAACATCCTTTCACGCGTCAGACGTCAGTCCTGGCTCGCTCAAGTTAACTGCACCTTGCCACCCCAAGTCGGTGAGAGGCGGGAGCAGACGATTCCGTCATTCTGCCGCCGCGCACTTCCCCCAGGATAATATCCCCAGCAAGCGAAGCCGCCTGCAAGCCGCAATATTCCGTAAGATCGCATGCCGGGTCTTATAGCACCCTGCCGTTCCGCCTGTCAACACCAGAATCCTCAATTTTCACTGTCACGCGATTCGTCAATAATATCCCCGAATGCGGCAAAAGTCTAAACAATAAGGAGATTTTTATGATATAACCCCTAATGACAACCGGATTATTGACAGATCTTCTTCCATTGATTTTCACTAATTTGATTTTTTCCTGTCGCCTTTGACACCGAAACAATCGCTAATATCCCTTTCAACTTCAAAAACACCTCGCCGTCCCGTAACCGAAATATCTGATTCTGTCTATGGCAGACAAGTTCCGATCTCGGCTCGGACCCGCCATTCATCCAAATTTTACATTGTCTCGATTATTCCGGTCTCAAATCATAATTTCTCGACAGGATTGCATTACCGGAAAATTTTTCATACTGTTTAATCAAGATTGATTCCACTGCAAAATTCCCATCCCTCACCTCCTGGCAGTCATTTGAGGGCTGAGTATCTGGGTCAAGGGTGCGCATATGTGCGGTGGTTTGAGGCTTTAGCGCCTGGATGTTAATGCGATGGACGCATAAAGATCCGCTTCCCTGTCGAGGTGGAGGGTTTTTGCAGTGGAATCAAGATTAATAATTCGGCAGGTTGATGGCCATGAACTTCGCATTGGAAATCACTTGCCGGATATGTCACCTGATGTCTGGTAACAGAAATCAAGTGCCACGCATGACGAGTGATATTGGCGGCATTCTTCATGTCGTTATCCGGCTTCATCAGCTGATTCCTGACTCCAATCTCTCCTGAAGACGCCGAAGAACAAGTATATATCCACATTCATCTTGACTTCGCCGTCCTGACGAACCAGGCGCCCAATCAAAAAACCGCGCAGTCATGAGAACCCGCTCGTAACGATTCTCGTGGAGCTTCGCGTCGGTCTCGACGGCGGAACGCCATCAGGTACCATTTCCGCTCCCTGTCGTTTTCCGTTTCGCTCAAGCGCACTCATGCTTTGGCCTCCCCGCCGGGGACACGGGACCTCAGGGGGGACGGCGAGTCTCGAGGGCAATCCGGAACCCGCCAGGCTACGACACGATCGGGGCACGCGTCAGCCGGGGCCATGGAACGTCTGGCCGGACTGATCATCATCCGCATGAACGTTCAAGTCCAGGAGGCTTTCGGCCGCCGCCAGCGCATCTGTCGGCCCCGGAATGCCGCATGCCTTCCAGGGAGCGGCCCCGGGCGGCGGTTCGAGGGGGAGGCCTTGGCGCTTGAGCGCCCAGTCGTAGCATAATAGCCGAATCCGGTCGGACATGGGCGTCCACAGCGCCGGACTGGAAGCCGTATAAACGACCAGGAGCGGAGTCCCCGCCAGGGCCGCCAGGTGCGCCGAACCAGTGTCCACTGACATGAACAGATCCAGCCTGGCGCACAGGGCCCGGAACCCCCCCAGGGTGGTCCTCCCGGTCAAATCCTCGACAGGGGCGTCGGTCATGGCCGCGAGAGCGCGGGCGGCGATGCCGTCCTCGGGGCCGCCCGTCACGCAGAACGTCGCTCCCCGGCTGCGGTAGAGCCCTTCCGCCACGGCCTTCCAGTTCAGAAGGTGCCAGCACTTCTCCGGCTGGCGACCGGCAAGGCACAACCCGGCCTTGACGGCGTCGCCGGGGATGAGCTTGTAGAGCCCCGCCGCCTCCTCCTCGGCCTCGGGCGTGGGCGGTGCGAGCCTGGGCCGCAGGAGCCTACCCGGCCCTTCCCGGTAGGTCTCGTCCAGGGCCCAGGCGCAGAGCCTTGCCTGGTGTTCGGCCATGTGGATCTGGGAGGGCGGCACGGTATCGCCTTCCCTTTCCCCTGCAAAGCCCGTTTCGGCGCATTGCCAGGGCCAAGCGGGATCCTCGTAGCCGGGGATCCGGGACGCCACTCGCCGCCGCTGGCCCGCCAGAAGGCTCAGGATACCCGAGCGCCCCTTGTGGTCGAAGCCAAAGGCCGTGTCCCAGCGCTCGCGACCGATCTCCCTGGCCAAGCCGAAGGTGGCCTTGAGCCCAAGCCCGCGAGAGGCATGAGCGGTCACGTAGATCTTGTCCACGTCCGGACTCCCGGCCAGTAACCCCGCAGCGGCGGGCCGCGCGACCAGCGCCGTACGGCACCCGGGCGCGAGCCTTTTCAAAAGCGCCAGACCCGGGAGGCACATGAGCGCGTCCCCGATATTTTTCAGCTGGTAACCTATGAAGCCCGGCCCAGAACTCCCGAAGTCGCCTGCGGCGCGGGCCGTCCGCCGCAATGCCGTGCCTTCGTCGGCTACGGTATACGGGAGGCTTGAGGCATTGCCCCGCGGATCCATCGGCCACGGCGCAGGCTCCTCTGGTCTTGCGGCCATCGGGGCAACTCCAGAGTCGGTATCCCCGAAATCATTCACTGTCCGCTCCGACCGCGACCCTACCGCATCGATTTCCTGTTTCGGAGGCTTTCCGGGGCGCATATGACCCGTGCATTCCGTAGCCGTCACCCCCGTTTCGCCTTCCCGCCCGCAGGTACCCCGGAGCGTCTTCTGACGTTCGAGGCGCTCGTTCCTTTCCCTGAAGCAGGTTTTCTGGCGGAAGCGTTTCCGGTCACGGAAGCCTTGCCGACGAGTCTGGATCCGGAAACCCTTGGGGAGGATTTGGCCCGGGAAGCCTTATCGCCGGAAACCCTGCCGACAGATTTTAAACAGGAAGCCCTGCCGGCGGGTTTTGACACGGAAGCCCTGTCGATGGGCTCGGCCTCGGAGGCTATGACTTCGGGCTTACCTCCGAATGCCCTGACGGAAGGCGTGGCCGCGGAAGCCATGATGGCGGGTTTGGCACCGAATTCCTTGGAGGAAGGCCTGACCCCGGAAGCCTTGACGGAGGGCTCGTTCACGGAATCAACGGCGGAAGGGGGCTCGGTCACGAATGCCCTGACGGCGGGCCTGGGTTCGAATGCCATGACGGCAGGCCTGATCCAGGAATCCCCGACGGCGGACCCGTTCATGGATTCCCCAGCGGAAGCTGGCTTGGCGCCGAAAGCCCTTACCGAAGGCTTGGGCTCGGAAACCTTGACGGCGGACCCGTTCATGGAGTCTTCGGCGGAAGCTGGCTCGGCCCCGAAAGCCCTTACGGAAGGCTTGGACCTGGAAACCCTGCCTGCATGCCCGTTCGCGTGATCCGCGGCGGAAGCCGGCATGACCGCGGAAACCCTGGCGGCAGGCTTGTCCGCGGAATCCCCGGCGGAATCGGGCTTGGTCCCGGAAACCATACCAGCAGGCTCGATCACGGAAGCGGGTCGAATGACCCGGCTCACTTCGAATATGGATTCGGCCTCGGGATTGCCGAGCCCAATCGCCCTGGGGACAGGACCCTTTCCATGGGCCGCGAGGGCTGCCCTGGCGGCGTCAACGAGCCCGCAGAATAAGGCAAGGGAACCGGGATCCGAACGGGCCAGCCCCTCTGGGTGCCACTGGACGCCCAACACGAAGCCAAACCCCGGGAGCTCCACGGCCTCGATCAGGCCGTCCGAGGAATTGCCGGTCACGACAAGTCCATGGCCCAGCCACCGGATGCCCTGATGGTGCCCGGTATTGACCTGCACGGTCAGGCCGCCCGCGAGCCCGGCTATAATGCTCCCCGGGGACAGGGTCACCTCGTGGGTCGGGCGGGTGCGAGGGATGCGCTGGCGGTGCTCCACGGCGCCTTCCACCATCGTACCGATATCCTCCCAGAGGGTGCCGCCCAGAGCGACGTTCATGAGCTGAAGGCCGCGGCAGACACCCAGCACCGGAAACCCCGCCTCCAGGGCAGCGAAAAAGAGAGCCGCTTCCCAGCGGTCCCTGGCCTTGTCCTGATTGGCCAGGCCCCTGGGGAGGCCAGGCTTGTCCCTTGGGTCGGCACCCACGTCCCCGCCTCCGGACAAAAGAAGCCCCCCGATGCCGCCGGCGAGGCATTCGCGGGCCAAGGGCAAGTAAAGTTCAACCCCGTCCACACCGCCGCCGGCCGTACCTGCGGGGACGCGGCCTTTGCCGACCAGATACCCTTTGGGGGGCCAGCCACCGGCGGGCCGCCGGAAAGGCCTTATCTCCTCGCCTTCCTCGGGAGGGGGAGGCGGGGCGCCCTCATCGAAATACCCGGGGTCCAGCCCCGGGGTGGGCAAGAGGGCCGGTACGGCACCGGCCAGATATATGGCGTCCGCATAGTTGAGGTTCAAACGGGCCTGGGAAAGGGTCCAGCGATCATCCCAGTCCTGGGCGGTGCCGTTGGCGCAAGTGACGCCTATCAGCGGCCGGGTCGGCAAAGGCAACTCCTTCCAGGACCGGCGCGAACGGCACGACCCTCCGCGCCTTCCATCGGCCCTAAACGGGCGGGCCCGACAGGCCCGACGAGACAAGAGTCAAGCCGGCTGCCCCTGCGGGGCAACCGTGCTTAAAGGGGGTGCCCCGCTTGGCGCCATGGCGCCGAGGGCAGTCGGCATGGGCGCGGCGTCTGCGGGCAAGGCCACGGGAACTCACGCGGGCCTGAAGAGGATGACCGCCTCCCCGTCCAGGACCTGGACTTCTCCGCGGGCACGGGCCGTGGTACGCAGGAGGATCTTGCCCGAGGCATCGTCCTTGGCGGCTATCTCCACCCGTACCGTCAGCGTATCGCCTATGAAGACCGGGGCCTTGAAGACCAGGGTCTGCGAGAGGTAGACGGTCCCCGGGCCGGGAAGCGCCGTGCCCAGGATTGCACCCACGACGGAGGCCGGAAGCATGCCGTGGGCTACCCTTGTTCCGAAGACCGTCCGGGAGGCGTATGCCTCGTCCATATGCATTGGGTTCCAGTCCCCGGAGACGGCGGCGAAGGCCTCAAGGAGCTTCTCCGTCACCATTACGGTCCTCTCGGCGTAGTCGCCTTCCGCCATATCGCTGAAACTTGGCAAGTTGCCTCCGGGCCCAAATGTTTGATTTTAAATGACGGAGAGGGGAAAAACAAGGTTCATGACATTCTGACGGTCCGCTGCCGCGGAAACGACCTGGCCCGCGCACCGGATGAAATGCCGCATACCCGCCGCCTTCAGGGGCGGATCGGGACCCGTACGATATCCGTCAGGCCGTGAGGCGGGAGTCTCTTTGGCCGGTCTGGTCCCCTGCTGTCCTGAGCCGGGCAAAAGCTGTCCTAAGATGCCATGACGAGGCCCGGATCGGGAGATGGCATTTGAGATGGGCTCCGAGCCGGGCTGTTTCCGGGACTTCACGCCGCGAACCGAGACGGAATCGCGCGTAAGCCCCGGCGACAGCCGATCCTGATAGTCGTTGGCAGAACGATGAAGATATTCCATCCGTCCGGCAAGCCCGGTTCCGGCCGTCGCGGATTCTTCAGTGTCGGGACACACGAGACCGCTCGAGGCATGAAGGTCAGACGGGCATGATAAAACATGCCCATAAAGCCATTCGCCGGATCCGCTGTCATTTCTCGGCCCCGCGCAAAGCTTGGCCCCGTGCAAAGCTTCAGGGGACAACGAAAAGCAACCCTTCCGTACCGAGGAGCCTACGAGGATGTGACGCGGGATTCGGGGCAACGGGAAGGCGGAGGGAGGATGGCTTAACCGGTTAGATATCTCCGCTCGGCAAGTTCTGTCAATTAATTTCGAGTCACTCCGCATCGTTACAGCAATCAATCATGCTCATTCATATTGCATGGGAGCGTTTCCAGTCTTTACCGTGTTTCTGACGATATTGTTGAGATTTTCGAACGGATCTCGTCTGTCTTTAGGAGTGTTGTCGATGGTTGTTGCAAGAATGGTTAGCCGAATCCGATCGGCCATGTTAAATTAATATTGATTTTCTTGTATGAAAAGTCTGTGGATCAGATCGGTCTTGTCAACCAAGACGGCCTTTTCCTGACATAATAATTAAAATTTCCTATTCCGCCAATAGAAGACGGCAAACCTTCGACTTTATGGACGCCCATAACATCACCTTTCGGATGGGCACTTAATGCGAGTGAATGATTCATAATTTTTGTTTCATGTCCTGATCATCAACGGCTATCCTGACAACCTAACGGCATTTGCCTTGCCAAAAATGAAATCACCTCAAGGAAAGCAACCTGATTTAGAGTGTTCTGACAGAACATACTGAAATCAAAAGGCAAAAGGAATTCAGAGGAAGCCATTTCCAAGCTCCGAGACTATATGAGGAATCAAGCCGTCAGACGTTGACTTCGTTTTTCAAGTTGCCGCAATGCCGGAAAACCGATAATCAGAATGGCTCCCGCATACAATCACAACAAGCATGATCATGACGGCAACCAATTTATGGGCCCATCGTTAGGGCAACACACAAATATATCGTTGCCTATGAAAATTGCTGATAATTCAGCTTGTTTCGAGGCCTGACGCCAAGTCAGGGCCGCGAACGATATTTCGCTGACGCCCTTCACACCTCGCCTTATACTCTAGGGAAACGGCTTCGGATTGCCGATCCAGGCATTGCAGCAAGTTAATCCATTAACCCGGTGGGTACATTTTGGAAATTATACGATACATGAATGTTCACTGCAATCAAGGCGTTTCGGTTATAAATCCATATTTGTTACGGCTACGGCAATCCATAATCGACTTTTAATTGAAACGATTTTTTTTTCATACATCTTATCGAGCCCGCAAAAAAATTGAAATTATGAAGGTATCATCTTTTTCTCATAAATTACAGCCCTAGCGATATTCGGCGAATTGTCAGGCGCTTGACAAAACCGATACTGAAAATTCGTCATATCTCTTTTCCTTGCCGCTGGCGAGCCGGCGGGACCCGACCCTATCGCCAGCCCATGAACCTCATGATGTTGTTGAAGAAGACGTCCTCCAACTGGGTCCTGTCCAGGCCGCTCACCTCGGTGCGCAGGATCTCGACCGCGTAGTGGTGGAACGGCACGTCGCTCCCCCAGAAAATCCTATCGGCACCGACCCTGAGGTAAGCCTCGCGGATCTTGGTGTGCATGGGCATGCCGGAATTCTCCAGCCAGATGTTCTCGGTCTTCCTCGCCACGTCTATGGCCGCCTGGATGTAGACTCCGTGGCCATGACCCATGTGGACCATGACGATCCTGGCCTTCGGGAACTCGTCCGCGAGCTGGCCAATGCTCCAGGGGAGGGAGAAGGGCGGGTGGCCGGAGTGGATGAAGACGGGAAGATTCCGGGAGACCGCCTCCTCCATGAGGGGAAAGACGCACTCGTCGTTGGCTGTGTAAGAGTTGAACAGTGGGTGAAGCTTCAGTCCGCACACTTCCCCCGTCCCGCAGAACTCCCGGAACCGCTCCGCCGAGTCGGGGAGCGTGGGATTCATCCAGGCGAGCGCGTATAGCCTTCCGGGAAACGCCTTCTGGGCGTCCAGGGCGGTCACGTTGTCCGGATAGCTCACTATGGCCTTCTCGATGCCGTACAAGGCCATCTCCGTTGCCATCTCCGCGGCGGTTATGGCCACCCCGCACCAGGACCCGAACTCGCCCACGTGGGCATGCGCGTCTATCTTCCTGATTTCCTGCGGCCCGTAAAGGCGTCTCCCGGCATCCGTCATCGAAGTTCACCTTCCCTTCCGATGAGAAGACGACAAATCCGGCGGAGCGACGTCCGCCCCGTCCGGCTCCTCGCCCTCATGGCGCATCCGGATCCTCTTCCCCCATAGCGTCAGGCTCATCAACCCCCAACCACGCGCCCGGTTCGCCCATCGTCTCCCGCCGCGACCCGTTCCCGCCGTCCCGGACGGGCCTCACGGCGACATGCGGCAAGCCGTCCGTCCCGCCCCGTGCCGATCCGTTCCCCCCCGCCCCGGAAACGACCGAGCCGCCCTTACGCGAGACCCCGTATCCGGCGGCATGCGTTACCCCCGACAGGATCGGGAGCGGAAAGGCCTGCATCCCCGCGATGGGGCCGCCGAATTCGACGTTCCGCAACAGCGCGTCCCTGAGATCCGTCAGATCCGCGAACTGCGTCTCAGGCGACCCGATCTCGACGGATGCCCGGGAGTTCGCGTCCTGAGGCTCGCTGCCTGTCGAAGCCGATGCTTCCGGCGGCTCACTGATTAGCGGGCCTGCGCCCCCGCCGCAAGGCGAGCCCTGGGCGGGCGCCTTCTGGGCGGCCGCGTCTGAAACCTCCCCGGAGGCGTAGCGCGGGGCCCCGGCAGGTTCAGTGATCCCGGCTTCGGGAGAAGCCGCCGGGGGACCGTCCTGCGGAAGCGCCACGCGAGCGGCGATTGCCTTGCTTTCACGCGGGGCCATGGGAGCGGCTTCCGCTGGAACGGCCGCCCCGCCGCGCATTCCGTGATTCGAGCCTCCCGACAATTCGACGCCGCAGGCTTCGAACGGAAGAAGACGGCCCGCGAACGGCGGAGCCGGCGTCTCTTGCGGATCGCCGCGGGGGAAGTCGCGGCGTTCGCCATCTCCCGCGGTCGTTCCTGGAGCGATGCGTGCCGCGTCGCGAACGATGCCGCGGGTCGGCCTTTCCGAGGGCTGGTAGTTGGTGATGAGGACCTCCAGGCTCCCGCCCTTTCGGGTGTTGTAGCTGGAGTTCGAATAATCGCTGTCCAGGACGGTGACCTGGTACTTGCCGCACCAGCCGTACAGAATCCGGTTGCCCTGGCCCTTGTGGGAAAGCACGTTGGAGAGGGCGAAGCTCACCCCCCGAGCGTTCAGGGTGTCAAGGAGGTCGTATAGGGCGAGCTCCTCGCTCTCGTTCCACTGCTTGAAGCCCCGCTTGCCGTCGTTGTAGTTCGCCTGGGCTATGAGATAGGGCGGGTCGCAGTAGACCATATCCCCGGGGCCTAGCCCGGAGACGTCGGCCTCCGAGAAGTCCCCGGCGGTGAAGGTGATATCCGCCGACTGGATGCGATCGATGAAGGCCTCGAGATTCCTGCGCATGGTCGGGCTGAACCTGCTCCGGCCCCTGCCGAAGGTGTTGTTGTACTGCAGGCGGCTGTTGAACCTGAACATGTAGTTGAACGAGTGGCAGGCCAGGGTGAATAGGTCCACCGGGTCGCCAGTGGCGTTGTAGAAGCTCCTGAAGGCCTGGTATGCCCTGTCGTTGTCCTCTGAGAGGCCGAAAGTCCTGATGCGTTCCTCGATCTGCTCCAGGGCCTCCTTCTTGTCCGTCGTCTGGAAGGCACGGTACATGCCGATGATCTTGACGTTCAGGTCGTTGCAGACTACCCGGGCGGCGGGCGCGTTGATGCCCACGTCGCAGCCCCCGGCGAAGAGGTCGACCAGCGTGCCAACTCCCTCGGGGAAGCGCGGCAGGATCTGCGGGAGCAGACGGTGCTTGCCCCCGATGTAGTTGAAGGGGCTCTTCAGGTACTCGCGGCAGGCGACCAGCCGCGGGGTAGGGCGCAGGGGCGGCAACGGGAGCGCCTGCGTTGGCGGGAGTGGCGGCGCGGGGGACGGTGGCAGCTCCGCCTTAAGCGACTTGACCGCCGAGGCCGGCCTGACCGACCGGAGGATACCGGGCCTGAAGCCGGCCAGGCCAGGGGAGAGGCCCTGCGAGTTCCAGCAGCCCTCGCCCGGAAGCGAAACCGCTCCCGGGCCCGTTATTCCGCTGTCCAGCCTGGCGGCGAAGTCGTCAAGAGCCTCCAGAGACCCTGACTGGGTCACGGGGCATCGCGCCAGCCTGCGGACCTTGCGCACGTAGAAGATGTACTCGGAAAGGTCACGTCCGTCCTGTTTCATGCGGGAGCTGTAGCGGCGGTATGGGGTCTCGTAGCGCCTGAAGCTCCCGGACGCGCCGTGGCGCCTCATGATAGCCTCCAGCCGCTCTGACGGCATCAGGCCCTCGGCGCTGTAACTCACGATGATATGCCGGAACCTGGCCTCGGCTATGAGGTCATCGAAGGCCGCCTCCACCTCGGAGCCGACGCAGAATGCCGAACCCGCCCCCGGCGAATTCCGCAGGCCGGTGACGCCCTTCACTTCGGGCGAATCGTAGCGGGACACGGTCTCCAGCACGTGGTAATTGGCGCCGTACTGCCTGCAGGTATACGGCGGGTCGACGTAGAGGATCTCGCCCTCGATCTCGCGGACCAGCAGGTTGGCGTCCATATTGTAGGAGCGGTTCTCCAGGCCGTTGTCCACTATCTCCAGGTTGGCCAGCTCGAAGGGCCTGAGCGCCCTGCATTCCCAGTACTTGAGGAATGCCCCGTAGGTGCCCGCCGTGTTGGACACGCTCGGCACGCCCTCCACGAGGCGGGCCAGCAGGTGGAAGTATTCCGCCTCGTCGAGCAAGCTGTCCCTGCGCCACACCTCTATGGTGTGACGGATGAAATCCATCCGCCTGGCGTTGTCACGGGTGAAGTACATGCGCCCGTCCCGGGGCCACTGTCCTGCCGGGACGCACCCGCACGCGCCCACTCCGGCCGAAGCCGGAGGCGCGCCGCAGACGGGGCCGTTGGCCCCCGGCCAGTCCTTGACCGGGGAGTAGTTGTTGGTTATGGAGAAGGGACACTCTTCGATCTCGCCGAATGCGGTCTTTTCCAGGTAGATCTTGGGATTGGCTATGCCCTTCCTGGACTTCAGCACCGCGAAGGTCGGAGGGGCGTTGGCCTCCACGGTGGCCTTCTGGATCACGTAGGAAAAGTGCAGGATGTCGTTCGAGATCACCTGGTAACGGCGCTTGAAATATCGGCCCACGCTCCCCGTGCCGGAGAATATGTCGCAGAACAGACCTCCCCCGGAGGGGGCGTGCTCGCTCACCACCCTGTCGATGGAACCCAGCAGCTGCGACTTCCCGCCGATGTAGCGCATCGCCCGTGTTACCCCGCCTCGGCGGCCGACGGCGCCGAAGGCCGCCCGCTTCCGTAAGTCCAGAGCCTGTCGGGTCCGCCGCGGCGCATCGCCGCTGGAGGCCCGGGTGAGCCTAAGGCCGCCGGACCGGTGGCCAGATGGGATGCCCGAGGGCGCGGAATCGCTCTCCGCGGAACAGCCGGAACAGCTGGGGCGCCGGAGCGGGAAAGCCGGCCGCCGCGCGCGGGCGTCAGACTGGCATTCAGTTGCCTGGGGCCCGGCCCGACGCATGGATGTTGCCGCAAGCGGAGAAGACGGAGATACGCCGCCGACTTTCCGCGCCGGAGCCCCGACAGGCAGATGATGGCCACCGCGAATGCGTAGACCCGCCGACGCGAGGCCGACAAGGCCGGTACGGGTCGGGACTTCGACCGAACGGCTGATGGCCGATGCGGTTGAGGGACGGGGAGCCGTCGGCGAGCTCCCGCGATTCCGGGCGGACGTGATTCCGTCGGCCACAAAGGATCGCCCTCATGCGCCAGTGGTGATACCCACGCATATTACCGCAAGTCAATGCGTCTTGGAAGAGGCATCGAAACGATGAAGCGCGTCGGCATCGCGGGGAGGCCGAAAGGCGCGGAAACAGGCCGCCGCTCCCGCGTCCGGAAACTCCTGGAGGCTGCCTGCGGCGGCTTCGGGCGTTAGACGCTCTGCGCGCCGCGGAGAACTTGCGGGCCAAGGCCTTCTCTAGCCCGCAACGACGCCGTTTAAGCGGTCCGCCGCCTCCGGCCCTTCCGACGGGGCGCCACGGTGTAGTTCCAGTCCCCCCGAAACTCGTCGGGAGTCGTGTGGCGCAACGCTTCCCCGGGGGAACCCCTCAACTTCTCGGCAAAGAAGGCGCGGTGGTCCAGGCGGCAGAGGACGCGGAGCGCGGGGTCACAGTCCGCGGCTCCCAGAAGGTTCACGCTGGTCTCGTAATCCGCCCCCGTCCCCCCCCTCCAGCCGGTGCTGAAGAAGGAAAAAAGCTTCCGGCACAGCCTCGGGTCCCAGCGGCTCGTGCCGGGCTGGAAATGCGAGACCGCGACGGGAAGCCTAATCTTGCCCGCGAGGGCGAAGACGGACGAGAGCCAGAGGCTTCCGGGCGAAAACGAGCAGCCTCCGCGGCCTACGGTCAAGTACAGGAGAGTCGCGTGCGGGAACATCTGTCGGCCCGCGGCCTTCCACCAGCCGTAGATCGACTGGGTGGCGAACTCCGAGTCGTCGCGACAGGTGCTTACCGTCTGGGAGGTCTGGAGCCTGGCCATCTCGTAGATGCCTCGCGGGAGCCCTGAGACTCGCGAGACCTCGGGGTAGGATCGGAACTTCGTGCGTCCGAAAGGCGGCATCTCCGTCTTGCCCAGCTTCCGCGACTCCAGGCTCAGCACGGGGTTAGAGCGCCCTATCTCCGCAGCGACGCGGCCGTTGATGTACGCGAACTGCGCGGGCCCGTCCGGGCGCTGGTTTGCCCCCAGCATGTGCCTGGAGGTCGTCTGGAGGGTGTAGCCCAAATACTTGAGCTGCTTGCGGGCGGTGGACGGCGAGACGTCGAGCCCCCCCTCCCTGAGTCTCGCCGCGATCCTGCGGGTGGAGTCCAGGGTCCACTTCAAGGGCGAAATCGTCCCCTCGGGCATGCTTGCGGGGTCCAACACGCGCTCTATGGAATCGTTCAGCTCGGGGTGGTGGTAAATTAGCGGGATGCGCCCGCCGCCCTCGCGGCGGATGCGATCCTCCGGGAGCACGGAGTCCGGGTCCTCCATGAAGTCCATCATCTCCTGGAGCCCGCGCTTGATGGTGGAGCGCGCCACGCCCGTCGCCCGGTGGACCAGGGTCACCCCGCCGTAGCCCAAGGTCATGGCCTTTTCAGCCACGAAGGCACGGAGGGTACGCTCATTGAGCGTACCCCTGGCTACCGCGAAATCCTGGCGGATGCTCTCTTCGGTTTCGGCCAAGTTTTCGGCCAAGTTTTCGGCCATGATTTCGGCCATGGTTTCGGCCATGGTTGGATTCATGGTTGGATTCAGACCTTCCTTCCAAAGCCTGATGCGGCTCTACGCTTTTCGGACGAAGAACGCCCGGAAACAGGAAAACCTTTGCGGCGGCCCCGCACCGGAAGGCGAGACGGTAAGATCCCCGCCGCCCGTAGCCCGGGAGCGGGAGATGGCCGAAGCCATTCCTGAAGGCCCGGAAGCGCCGGATCGTTTTTACGGCCCCGCGCGAGGCGGGGCGGTGTGTCCAGAGACAACGGGACGAATCATTGCCGTGATAGGAAGCCGGGGGTACGCGCCAACGGCGGAATGCCCGCGCAAAAGCCGCGTCGGGCACGGGAAACGGTGCCGCGACGCGCCGAAACCAGGCGCATTCGCCTGAACGTCGACCTGTAGCGCTGAATCTGCGAGGAATCGCCGGGAAAACAAAGCGAAGAAGACGGAAAGCCACGGGATAGAAAATCAAATGCAATCGGAAATTCGCGGGACAGGCGTCGCGGAAAACAAAAGCCGCCGAAGACGACGAAACCCGCCGAAGGAAAAACAACGAATGCCGAATCGAAACTATAAAAAGGAAACACCGAAAAAAACCCGACGCGTAGCCCTGCGGATATGCGGCAAGACGCGAAAAGCCGCTGAACCGGCGCTATTTCCCGCGTGGAGACGCGCCGCCGGGGCGGAAAAGCGGACCGCCCGGCCCGGATGTCATAAGTCCGGGTACCGGGCGTATCGGCGGAGGAGGCACCTTGGGCGTTCGCCATGAAAGGGCTTCCGGGAATGGGGTGAAGGAAGGGCTGACAACTCCGGTGTTTCCTCCTGTCCCAGGCACTTTCGGCGGCGACCGGCGGGCGAATGCCCCCGAAGGTCCGTAGCGGGACCTCCGCGGACAGGCAACGGGTATCCTGGACGTGGAGCCGACCGCTCCCCAGCGGTCAGGCGCGGGGACATGAGACGGAAAGCGAAAAAATACGAAATCCGCGATTGCCGTCCGGACGGGCGGCAGAAGACGCAAGGCGAAAGCCAGGCGCCGTGAGCCGAAAGCCGAGAAGCCTGATCGGGAACTCGCGGGCCGCAGGGCGACGGGCCGAAATACGTATGCGGGGGCTTGTGCCACATGTCCTGCGCCACTAGGCTATATGGACCGCATCATAGCAGAAAAAACCGAAAACTGAAACAAAGAATCTGCGACCCGAAATGCGCGGACGCGTCTCATCCGGGGAAACCTGGAATCGGGCCAGAAGCCTTGACCTTAAGCAGGAGCCTGAAACAGGAGGTTTCATGCCGGACGGTCGGGAATCCCCTGGGTGCGCGCCGAAAAGCCAGAATCCTGCGGTAAAGCCCGATATTGCGCGGACTTCGGGATAAAAGACGCCGCTGGGTTTGCCCGGCGTACCCCGGACTGGCGACCGGATTCCGGACGAAAGCCGCGGATTCCGCCGCGCGGGGCCGCCCGGCCCAAGCTCCGCCTCTTACGTCGGGAAGGCCGGTCGTCAGGGGCTGACCAGGAGGAAGACGGCGAGAGTCCCCTTGAGCTGGTCCAGAAGAAGCCTGTAATCCTTGCCATCCCTGGTTATGATCATGCTGTCGCCAGGCTCCATGGTCCTGGCGACCCTCTTGCCCGCATCGAGGTGCTGCACCCTCACCGTTGCCGTCCTGTCAAGACTGTCCACGTCCATAACGGAAAGCAGCACCTGACCGTCTATGATGAGCCTGCTGTCCTCGTTGCGGACGGACAGGCGGGCAAGGGAAGGCGATCCCCCGGTCGCGGCGGCAGGGCCCCCGGAAGCGGCGGCGGAGCCCGCGATGCCGCCGTCCGCGGCGGCCGCGTCCCCCAGAAAGGCCTCGGGGGCCTCCCCGCCCGGAACGGGGTCCAGACCCTCCCCGCCGGACAGGCCGTCGGCATCGGAGGGAGCCCCGATGCCCGCAGGGCTCGCGGGGCTCGCGGTCCGATCGGCCGCAACGGCCTTCAGCGAGTCAAGCTCCTTTTGCAGGAGCGTCCGCTGGAGCACGAGCGACCCGTTTTCGGCCTCGAGCCGCTGGATCTGCCCCTGCATCCTGGCGATGCGGGCCTTGGAGGCCTGGCGTCCGTTGTCGAAGCTGAAATAGTAGATGAGCCCGCAGAGCGCGAAAAGGGCCACCAGCCTCCAGATCCTGTCGAACGGGGGACTGGCGCGGGGCTCGCGCATCAGAGGATGAGCCCCAGGGCAACCCTTGAGATGAACTCGGCGGAGGAGCTGTCGGTGGACGGCTTCAGGATGCAGTCGTCCACTCCGTTGCCCGGGGCCAGGATTACGGGCAACTTTTCCAGGCCCGCCGTGCAGACGACGAAGTACAGGGGCAAGAACTTGCGGTTGAACTTCATCTCCTGGCAGAAGTCCACCCCGGTGCGCCCGTCCTCCAAGGCATAGTCGCTTATGATGATGCGCGGCTTCTCGGCCAGGGCCAAGTTCACGGCCTCGTCCACGCCAGAGGCGGTCACCACCAGGAAATTCGAGTCCTCCAGGAGCTTTTTCAGCATTTCCCGCTGGTAGCTTGAGTCGGAGAGGACGAGCACCTTGCGTGGCTGGGCGTTCACCGGGGTGACGAGGAGGTAGTTTATGAGCTTCTGGGCGCCAGCCAGGAGCACCTTGGCCCTGGCCAGGGCCTGGCCGGTGGCCTGGAGCTCCTCCTCCATCTGCCTGTCCCCCTCGCGACTGTGGCGGATGCGCGCCGGGCCACCGCAGATGCGGGCTATGATGTTCAGAAACGCCGCCTTCTGCACGTCCGCCCTGACGAAAGCCGCGGCCCCCTCGTTGAAGGCCATGGTCAGGTTCTCCAGATCCGTGCCGCTCAAGTCCGCGAAGATGAAGCCCGTCGCGCGGCGCTCGTCCGTAACCTCCTGAAGGACCTTCACGCTCCAGGCGTCCTCGGCCACGTAGTCCATGACCACCACGTCCGGGCGCACGGCGAGCACCGCTCCGGCCATGTCGGAGTCCGAGGCGCCGGGCTGGAGGTCAAGGGGCGGGAGAACCGTGAACTTGCCGCCAGTGAGGAAGCCTTCCAGCTTCTGCTTGAACGGCGCATCGGAAAGGTGGAGGAGTATCGTTGCGGTCATGTTGGGTCTCGGAGGGCGCGGGGAACTTGGTTGAACTCGGGGATTTTGGAAACTCGGGATGTCCCGGAGGATCCCTGACGGCATCGGTAATGTCTTGAGGGGCGCGTCCCGGCCGGAAGGATCGCAACCGACGTCGGCGCCTCTCGGGAAGGTCGCGGAAGATCGTGGGAAAGGGGGATCGTGGGATCGTGGGAACACCGACCGGAGCCCGTCCGCAAGGCGCCCGGCCTGCCTGGCGGCGGGTGACGCGCTCCCGCATGCCGTCAGTCCACGGGAAGGTTCTCGTACTCCAGGACGTTGTAGAAGCGCTTGAGCTGGCGCTCGCAGAACTTGTTCACCTCGTCCGGCGTGTGGGTGGAGGCGAACATGAGCTTCAGCTTCTCGGAGGCCAGTCCCTTCTCGATGCGGTCCAGGCTGGGCACGGTGTCGATGAGGTCGCCCAGGAGCGCGATCCGCTTCACGATCAGGTACGCGACCAGGCTTGTCTCCTGGAAGGAGGGGCCGATCCGGAACATCGACTGGTAGACCCGAGTGCCCTTTGTGTTTATCTTGGCGAAATAAAGGATGGTGCCGAGGGGCGAGAGGTGGAAGTTCTCGTCCTCCGGCTGGGAGTCGGGCTTCTCGCGGGCCTCGGTGCGCTTGTAGCGGCCGAGCTCCGCCAAGAGCTCCGGGTCGCGCACCTCGTAGCCGCGGCCGGCCCTGATTTCGATTATGCCCTGCTCCATGCTCTTCACCGCGTCAAGAAGCAGATCGATGACATCCTGGGTGACCTTGAGCTCCTTCTCGCGGACCTGGTCCAGGACCGTCTCCACCTCGTGCACGAAGGTGCCCACGTTGGTGAAGCCGGTCATGATGAAGTTGCCCTTGATCGAGTGGAAGTGCCGGAAGATCGTGTTCACCCGCCTGATGTTGTCCGGGTCCTTCTCCAGCTGGAAGATCTCCTCGTTCAGATCGTTTAGGATATTCTGGATCTCGACGAAGAACTCCTCGGCCATGGACTCGTCCATCATCTCCTGGGGCCGCGGGATGGCCGCAGGCGGCGGGCCTTCCCCGGGGGCCTCCGGCTCGGGCGCTTCGACCGCGTCCGCCTCCGGGGGCTCATCCCCCACGTCCATCATGGAGTGGTCCATGAAGGTGCCGTCCGTGGCCTCCATGATCCGGCCGCTGGACATGGCTATGAGATCGAAGGGGTCCAGCACCATGCCCAGCTGGCTCCCGCCCAGGATGGTGGTCCCGGCGACGCCGCGCACGCTGAAGATCTCGGGGAGCGGGATCAGGACCAGCTTCTGGGGCCGGATGAACTCGGAGACCTTGAGCGCGATTCGACCGTTCTTGGCGTCTATGATGATGACGGGCAGGTAGTCCTCGAACTCGGTCCCCGCGAGCGGCGTGCCCGTGAGGAGCCCGCGCAGGTCGTGCAGCGGCACGATGGAGCCCAGGTAGGTGATGCTCTCCGTGCGCTCCATGGTCGTATGCACCTCGCTCGCAGAGAAGGACTGCGTGGCGACCACGTTCCCGATGGGCACGGCATAGTAGCTTTCGCCGGAGCGAATGATGAGCGCGTCCGTGATGTTGACGGCGGAGAGCTGGGGTATCTTGTAGGTGAACACCGTGCCCTTGCCGGGCGCGGTGTCGATCAGCACCTCGCCGCCCAGGTTCTCGACCGTGCTCTTCACGACGTCCATGCCGACCCCGCGCCCGGAGATCTCGGTCGCCTCGGAGGCGGTTGAGAAGCCCGGCTGCATTATGAGGTTCCAGCACTCCTGCGGGGAGATGGCGTTGGCCGCGGAGTACGG
The DNA here is from genome assembly GCA_031263485.1 of Deltaproteobacteria bacterium. Lineage (GTDB taxonomy): Bacteria > Desulfobacterota > Desulfarculia > Adiutricales > Adiutricaceae > JAIRZX01. Next base: position 55,345 of record JAISFS010000046.1, read on the forward strand.
GAGGAAGCCCTTCTCCACGGCGACCTGGCGGATGCGAGCCTCGTTCAGGCCATGTCCGTCGTCCGAGACGGAGACGTAGGTGAATCCCTCCTTCTTGTAGGCGGTGAGCGTGAGCTGGCCCGTGGGCGACTTGCCCGCGTGCTTGCGGTCCAGCGGATCCTCGAGGCCGTGGTCCACCGCATTCCTTATCTGGTGGGCCAGCGGCTCGTAAAGGCGCTCTGCCACGGTCTTGTCGACAAGGGTGTCCTCGCCCACGATCTCGAAATTCACCTGGCGGCCCTTCTTCTTGGCCAGATCGCGCACGAGCCTCCGGAACCTCAGGAAGGTCTCCCGGATGGGCACCATGCGGATGTCCATGACCAGGTGATGCAGATCGGAGGAGATGCGGTTCGTGGTGAGCGCCACGTTCTTGATCATCTCCATCGAGTTCTTGTCGATGTTCGCAGTGGAGGTGGAAAGGTGCCTCTGCAGGATGGAGATGTTCGATGCCGAGATGATGATCTCCCCGGTCAGGCCCAGGAGCCTGTCCAGGTGGGAGATCTTGACCGCCATGCGGTCCAGCTCGGGCGGGGCGCCCTGAGCCGCCGCGGCGGGGGCGCCGGCGGGCGGCGCCGCCTTCGGATCCGCGGCCTGCTCGCCTTGGGAATTACCACTCATGCTCAAAAACTCGCGCGAGTACGATGTTTACCATTTCGGCGGTCGGGGGCTTTATGAGGTAGTCGTCCGCCCCCAGCCTCAGGGCCTTGAAGATATACTTGTAGTCGGCATGGGTGGAGAGGATCACCACCGGGATCGACCTGAGCTTCGGGTTGTTCTTGAGCATCTCCGTCAGCTCGAAGCCGTCCATCTCGGCCATCACGAGGTCGCTTATGACCAGATCGACCGGCTTGTCCTTCAGGATCTCAAGCGCCTCCACGCCGTTCACCGCCTCGGACACGATGAGCCCCATGTTGGCGAAAAGCTCCTTGATCGTCTTGCGTACGGCCTGGTAGTCATCGACCACCAATACCGATTTGCCTTGCCAAACCTTGCCGTCGATCTGCTGAGCCATGCCAGGGCCTTCTCCACATTTGGGGAAACGAGACCGTTGCGGCGCCGCCTAATGGGGGTTAGCCGGAATCTCGAGTCAAATGATTATAGCACCTCTTAATGACCGCTTCAAACGGGGCCGCGGCTTTAGGGGGACATCGGCGCCCGTCCCCCGTTCTCTCGGCGCTCCAACGAGGCCCAGTGGAGCCTGCCCCGGCCATCCCAGGCTCCTATCTTTACGTCTCCCGCTTCCCACCTGGTCATTCCGGGGCTCGCCCCCCTCCGGACTCTCCCCTGGAGAATGGCTTGCGATCGGCCAGAAACCCAGAATACCACAAACAACTAATTTTCAAAAATAATTACTCTTATTATTAGCCATTGCCAACCCTTTGACCAGAGGCAACGAAAAACAAACTGCGCGGTTTTATGGAAGGAAACACGAGGATCCCGCCTGACAGGCAGTATGATCTACCCCGGAAACCCGGAGCTCCTGAGGGATGGACGGCCCCCGGGCGAAGATCACAGGCCCGCCACGAGGCAGGACATCGGCCTTGGCCTGCCTCGGCGACTCGCGACATGCCATCCCCGCCTCGAGGATGCCGGGGGCTTGACGGACCCGCCCATCCTGCCCTGCGACCAGGGGCCCAAAGCGTGCATTGTCCGCCCCCGATGCCTGTTTGAGCTTCCGGCCCCTCTATCCCGCTGATCCCGCCCCATGGCCAGGCATGGGTTGCCCGCCTGACGGACGGCTGACGATCGGGGCAGACGGCCAGCGACCCCCGTCCGGAAGGACGGCAATTGCCAGACGGACAGGGGGGGAAGGCTGACTGCCGGGCAGAGGGCGGCGGGAAGGCTGACTGCCAGGCAGAGGGCGGCGGGAAAGGTGACTACCTGACGGACGCGGGAGGGCCGACGCGACTAAATCCGAGCCGTAAAAAATGAGCCCCATACGGAAACCGCCTCCGGACCAGTAGGTCGCGGAGGCGGAATGGATCGGGCGAGGCCCCAAGGCGGACCGAGGTCAGGGAGGCTAGATGGTCTTCAGGCGCTCGCGCGCCACGCCGGCAGAGTAGCTCTTGGAGTACTCGCGGACGACCTTCTGGTAGAGAATGCGGGCGCTGTTGACGTCCCCGGTGGCCTGGAAGGCCAGGCCCTGCTTCAGGAGGGCCGCGGAGACCAGGTTGTTCTTGGGATAGCCGCTCACGAGCACCTGGTACTCCAGGATGGCGTCCTCGAACTGGTTCTGGAAATACAGGCACTCGCCTATGTAGTACTGGGCCGCAGGGGCCTGGGAGCCGCCCGGCTCCGCCGCCAGGTAGTCCTTGAAGAGCGCCATGGCCTGCGGGTAGTCCTTCTGGTCGAAGAGAGCCTTGGCCTGGTCGTACGTGCCAGGCTGGACCGGGGCCGGGGCCGGGGCGGGCGCGTCGCCGCCGGATTCGGGCATCACGGGCGGGGGTCCGGTCTGGATCGTGCCGGGGGCGGGGGCCGCGATCGCGGGCCCGGCAGGGGCAGACGGGACGGCCATCGGCGGGCCGGTCGGCGGAAGCGCCGGGGGCGGGCCGGCCGTCGGCGGGAGAGTCGGCGCTATGGCCGGGGCCGTCACGACGGGCACGCTTCCCAAGGAGGGGTCGGGCCCGACCACTTCGCGGCTCAAGGCCGGGAGCCCGGCCCGCTTCTCCAGGCGATCCAGGCGGGCGGAGAGGTACTGGAGCTGCTGGCTGATGCTCATGCCGCCCAAGGAAGCCGTCTCGATGCTCTCGGTCAGGCGTTGGATATTGGATCGCATGTTGTCGATCTGGAGCCGCAGATCCGAAGCGCCGCCTCCAGGGGCGCCCCCGCGATCCTTGATGTCGGCCACCTCCTGGCGCAACAGCGCGACTTCCTGCTCCAGATTGGAGCGCGTGACGCTAATGCCGCCCCCCGAGCAGGCGGAAAGGAGCGCCAACGATACGGCGGGCAGGAGGAGTAGCGGGAGCGGAATTCTCATGATTGAGGCACCTTACAGATAGGATTCGTTCCGGCCCGGGCCCCCTCGGGGGCCGCCGGGAACTGGGACGCTCCGGGGGCCTGAAACTGGCATCTACTTATCACAGGGCCCGTAAAATTGCAAACCGCGCGGGCCGCCAATCCCGCGTCCGCGCCAGACGAAAGCGTGACCTGCGGCGTGCCCGGGCGACCTCGCCGCGGCAAGTCCGCGCCGCGGAAAGTTCTGATGGAGCCGCCCTGTGAAATGCCGAGCCTTGGCAGGCTTGCGGGACCCGCCCTGTTCCGGGAGGTTCCAAGCCTTCAGGTCTGCCGAATGGCCTCCCGAAGAGGCTTCCCGCCAGGCATTTCGCGGACCCGCGCCGGCGCGCGCCCGTCATGCCGGCATGGCGCTCCGTTAACGCGCCGCCTGAACGCGGATCTCTTCGCTGCCTGGGCGCGTCAGCCTCCGCATTGCCGGGCGCGAGTCTCGACCTACCCGTTGCGGTTGATCGCCCGGGATGTCCCGGAGCCGTTGCGGGCCTGCCTGGCAGAGGCGTTCACGGACCATGGCCAGGACGACGCGGCGGGATTTTCCCGCCTGCGGGCCCTCACGGCCGATCCCTCGACAGGCCCGGAAAGGTTTTCCTGACCTTCGAAGGCGGACCCGCTTTTTGGCGCCTGGCGGCACAATCCCCGCGCCCGGGAAACGGCCAGTCCCCCGCCCGCTCCCCGGGCGGAAAGCCCTTGGAGCCAGTTGCATAAACCGCGGCGGCATAGCCATGGATCCATCAGTTGTGGGCGGGCAACCTCTTTTCTGCCGCATCCGTCATCATGCCCTTCATCAAAACCCTTTATGCGACGGGCTCCTGGCGGCTGTCGCCTCGCTGAACCGGACCCCTGAGGCGAGGAAGGCGCCGCGATCCCGCAGGAAAGCGCCGCAGGCCAAGGGGACCAGAGGGAATGCCGCATCCCGAGGGGCCGGGGCACGAGCCCGCCCGCCCCTTGGTCCCGCGCTCGCTCCGGCTTCCCTGGCCCCGCCAATGAGCGTTCCTCTCGCGTACGCCCCGAGCTCCCGAAAGCGCTAATCCCCTGGTGTATTCGGTCCGATACGACAGACAGCGGGGGATCCTCGGCCGCGACTCCCGCAGGTCTGGCCCGGATATGGCCCGCTAATTGCTACACTCGCCCGCAGAGGGAGGGGGGAGAGCCCCCGCGAGAACAAATTTCCCTTCCAAGGAGTATCCCATGGAGACATTGACCATTGACGGGCGGGAGATGACGGCCGGCGAGATCGCGGGCGCTAACCTGGAGGAGATCCTCCTGAACCTCATGGAGCATCCCGTCACCAACGGCAGGATCATCTGCGCGGTGGTCGTGAACGGCTCGCCTTACTCCGAGGAGGTGCCCCACGCGGCCCTGGAGGTCGACCGCTCCTCCATCGAGTCCCTGGCCCTGGACACCCTGACCCTCGAGGACATGGGCCTGAGCTTCCTCAAGACGGGACCTCAGTACCTGGGCACCCTCCTGGAGGCGCTCCCCAAGATAGTGGAATCCTTCCGGGTAGGGGACGAGCACGAGGCCAACGAGCACTTCCTGAACTTCCTGGAGGCGCTTCAACTGCTGATGAGCATGCTGGAGCAGACCCGCCACGTCCTCAACCTCTGGCAGGGGGGGGACGGCGAGAACGGCTCGGAGCTGACCGGCTACCTGGACGGGCTCGTGGAGGTCCTGAACACCCTGATAAGCCTCCAGGAGCAGAAGGACTGGATATTCCTGGCGGACGTGCTCGAGTACGAGCTCTCCGACTCCCTCAGGCAACTGGCCGAGATCCTGCCGCGGCTGAGCCAGGGGGGACACTGATCGTGGAAAGGGATAGCCTGAAGGCCGCGGCCGCGGAACGGGCATTCTGGGAGACGACGTTGAAGGTCACTCACGAGTGCCTCGAGTTGGACCGCCGCTTCGCCGGAACCGTGAAGGCTCGCCACGAGTCCGGGGACGACCCGCTGGACCCGGAGCTCTGGGAGAACTTCATCGAGGCGAGAAGGAGCCTGGTGGACTTCACCGCCCAAAGCCTGAACCTCATCGCCAGGGACCGCGCCGCACGGGAGCGCAACAGGGAAGCGGAGGAGCGCCTCAAGACCGCCTTGGGCGAGATGGTGCGCCTGGAGGAGGGGCTAGCCGGCTTCCTGACAGTGAACCTCAAGGCGCTGAAGGACACCGTTGAGCACCTCTCCCGCAACCAGGCCATCTTCACCGGCTATGCCCGCGCGTCGGGCGCGAAGCCGGGACCCGAGACCCTGGAGACAAGGGCCTGACAGGCGCCGCGGCGGAGGCCGCCGTCACGGCCCGATAACTCAGCAGGCCCGTGACGATGCCCGGCCAGAGACGCCGGAGGCCCGGCCGGAAGCCATACGGGGCCTCTTACGGGCACGGCCCGGGATAGGGCCTCACGCCGAATTCGGGGAGCCTCTTCAGAACCGCGGGATCGCGGGTGAAGAGGCTCCCTTCCCTTTTCAGGAGCAGCCACGCGTCCGCGAGCCCGCTCAACAGGTACGGCTCGTGAGTGGCGACCACGCACACGCGCCCCGCCGCCTTGAGCCTCGCCAGATCTTCCAGGAGCGCACCGGTCCCCGGCCAGTCCAGTCCCGAGAAAGGCTCGTCGAGGAGCACGGCCTTGGGCCCTCCCGCGAGCGCGGAAGCGATGGCCAGCCTTTTCTTGAGACCGTGGGAGAGCCGCTCTACGGGCACGTCGAGCATCCCGGAAAGGCCCCAGCGCTCCGCGATGGCCTCCGCCCCGGCGACCGCGCCCGACTCGCCGGTCCCGGAATCGGATCCCGCCCCCCCTTTCACGCTCCCTCGCACGGCGTCCTCCGGCTTCCCGGAGCCTGCGGACCGGCTCAAGCCCAGCTCCAGCTCCTCGCGGGGATCCTCCCCCAGGAGGTACTGGTCGGGATCCTGAGGGACGAGAGCCGTGCCCTTGGCCAAGGCCTCCCGGGCGCTCTCCCCGTCCAGCTCGACCGTGCCGCCGCGCGGGCTCTCGAGACCTCCCAGGATGTCCAGGAAAGTGCTCTTGCCGGCGCCGTTCGCCCCGCAGATCAAGGCGAAGCCCCCGTCGGGAATCTCGAAAGTCAGCCCCCCGAAAAGCTCCTGCCCGCCGCGATGGCTGAAGCGAAGATCGATCGCCCTGAGCACCCTTCAAGGCCTCTCGCCGGGGCCCGACGGGTCCTCCGGGGCGACCGCGACCGCATCCGGGCCGACATCCGCCTGTCCCGGGGCGTCAGGGGCCGCGGACGGGCCGGTACCGGCCGATTCAGGTCCGTCCTTGACCCCTTCAGGTCCGGCAACGGCGCCTTTCCCGTCCTCCGCGCCCAAATCGGGTTCCTGGCCGCCGGTTCGGCCCAGGCCAAAGACGGGGACGCCGGGGACGGCCTCGCCTGCGGGGGGAGCCGATTCGATTTCGGGCGCGGCATCGCGGATTCCCAGCCTGCCCGCGATCCCGGCGGCGCAGGCGGCGGCAGCCGCCGCCTTGAGGGCATCGCCCGGCAAAAACGGCGTTACCGCCAGAAAGGCCCTGTCCCAGGGAAGCGACAGGTTCGCGTGAAGGCCGACAGCCCCCGCCGCGTTCACTACTGCCGTGGCCAAGGCTCCGCAGAGCGCACGGGCGGGCCACCCGCGACCGGCTGCGATCCCCGCCGCGGCCGCGGCGAGCGGGAACGACAGCGCGAAGCCGGCTGTGGGCCCGGCAAGGATCGCGGGACCCGCGACCCCGCCCGCGAAGACGGGAAAGCCCAGCAGCCCGGCGCCCACGTAAAGGGCCGCCGGCTTCCAGGCGCGGAAGCCTTCCGTGAATCCGCAAAGAAGGATAAAGAAGGTCTGCAGGGTGATCGGGACAGGCCCCAACGGCAGGGACACGTAAGCCCCGGCGGCCATGAGGGCCGCCCACAGCGCCGCGCGGGCGGCCCCGGCCGTCTCCTGAAGGGTGAAGGCGCGGAAGGTCTTTTCCATGAGGGGATCCTTGCTCCGGGACGTGATGGCCGTCGCGGAAGGCCCGGAGGCGCAATGTGCCAACGGCCATTCGAAGCCCCCATGCCGGAAAGCCGAGAGAGCCAAGAGAGCCGAGAGAGCCGCGCGGGGCCATCGGCGGTGACGCAGGACGAAGGGCTCAGCGCCGCTCAGGCGCCCGCCCCTGCCCTGCCCGTCGGCGCACGGAGCCGCAGGCCCTCGGGCCTGCGGATACCCGCGGCTCGGCGGCCAGATGCCTGCGGATACCCAGGCTCGGCGGGCCAGATGCCTGTTGATACCCTCGGCTCGGCGGGCCAGGCGGCCTGCTTACCCGCGCATGTTGATTATCAACACCCAGGCGCATGAAACATTTGAGGGCATTCGAATATGACGGGTGGCCGCGAAACCCGAGAAAACGCTTCACGACAAATTACCGGCACGGCGGAGCGGGCGAGGGCTACGGCCGCAAGCCGGCGAGCGGCAGGCCCAATCCCTCGTCCTCGCCGGTCATGAGGTTCATGTTGGCGACCGCCTGGGTGGCCGCGCCCCGGGCGAGGTTGTCTATGACCGAGACGATCTTGAGTATCCCCGCGCCCTCGTCGTGGAACAGCGCCACATCGCAGAAGTTGGTGCCCCGCACGTCCACGGTCTGGGGTACGCCGCCCTCCTCCCTGAAACGAACGAAGCGCTCCGCGCGGTAGCGGGCCTCGTAAAGCGCCCTTATCTCCGGGTAAGGCGGGAGCCTTTCCGAATCGAGGTACACGGTCGCCTCTATGCCGCGGTTCATGGGGACCAGGTGCGGCGTGAACGCGAGCCTCAAGGGCTTCCCGCCGGCCAGCGCGAGTTCCTGGGCCATCTCGGGGGTGTGGGCGTGCCCGATCACCTTGTAGGCCCTGAAATTCTCCGCCACCTCGGCAAAGAGGTTCGGCACCAGCGCGGACTTGCCGGCGCCCGAGACCCCGCTCTTGCAGTCGGCTATCACGGGGGAATCGGGTCCCAAAAGGCTTCTCTCTGCGAGCGGGAGGAGCGAGAGGATCACGCAGGTGGGATAGCAGCCGGGGTTCGCGACCAGCCGCGCCGATTTGATCTCCCCGCGGCGGATCTCCGGGAGCCCGTAGACAGCCTCGCCCAGGAGTTCCGGGGCGGAGTGCTCGGTCTTGTACCATCTGGGGTACATGGCCGGGGACTTCAGACGGAAGTCCCCGGTGAGATCCACCGCCTTCGCGCCCAGCTTCAGCACCCGCGGGGCAAGCCCCATGGAGACGCCGTGCGAGACGGCAAGAAAGAAGAGCTCCGGAAAGCGCCCCGGATCCCGGTCCTTGAGCTTCTCGAGATCCGCCGGGTCCTCCAGGACCAGATCCCCGTAGCCCGTGACCCCGGAGAGGTGGGGGAGCTCGTCCGCGAGCCTCCTGCCCTTCAAGCCCCTTGAAGTGACCAGCGTCACCTCGGAACCGGGCCTTCCCGCAAGGACGCCCAGGACGGCGGCGCCGGTGTAGCCCGTCGCCCCGATCACGCCTATCCTCATCACTCGACCTGCCTTTCCGGTCCTCCGCCCCAAGCCCTTATCCCTAAGCCCATGGCTCATGGCGCGATGGCCCGCCGCGGCGGGGGACCTTTGCGCGGCCGCAGGGCCGCAGAGAATTTCGGCTGATTCAGCAAGCCTTGCAGGGCCTTCCCCCGCAACCCCATCCCGGCTTCACGGAACGGACTCGGGCCTCGGGAGCCTTGCCGCGCAGGACCACCGAAGTCCCTTTGTCCGGGGCGTCCCCCGCCGCGCGCGCGACCGAGCGCCGCGCCCTTTCCCTTTGCCGCCGGAGCACCGTGCGGGACCGGGATTTCAGCCGCGCTGCCGGACGCCGGTCGGACTCAAGGCGACACGGCCTGGAATGGTGGCCCCAAAAACAGGAATCCGGGCCCTTCCTTCCCGGAGGGGCCCGGATCCACGTTAGTCGGACATGTCGCGGGGCGGCCCCCCGTCGCAGGCTACCTCTTGGAGTACTGGAAGCGGGCCCTCGCGCCCTTCTGGCCGTACTTCTTGCGCTCCTTCTCCCGGCTGTCCCGGGTGAGGAGCCCGGCCTTCTTCAGCGCGGGCCGCAGACTCTCATCGTATAGCTGCAGGGCCTTGGCGATGCCGTGGCGCACGGCGCCCGCCTGACCGGAGACGCCGCCGCCGGACGCCAGGATGTAGATGTCGAACTTCCCGTGGTTGTTCGTGAGCGACAGCGCCTGTTCGGCTATGATGCGCAGGGTCTCCCGGGCGAAGTAGTCCTGGAGGTTGCGGCGCTTGTTGACGGTCACGGTGCCCGAACCGGGGGCGAGCCAGACCCTGGCTATGGCGTTCTTGCGTTTGCCGGTGGCGTAGAACCTTTCGATTGGCATGTCGTTCCTCGGCTAGTCCTGGCGTCTACAGCTCGAGCTTCTCGGGCTTCTGGGGGGAGTGGGGATGGGAAGGCCCGGCGTAGACCTTGAGCTTCTTGAGCTGACGGCGGCCCAAGGTGTTCTTGGGGAGCATGCCGCGCACGGCGCGCATGATGACGTCCCTGGGCTTCTTCTCCAGAAGGGTCTTGGCCGCCGTCTCCTTCAGGCCCCCGATGAAGCCCGTGTAGTGGCGGTAGATCTTGTCCTCCAGCTTGCGGCCGGTGAAGCGGACCTTGTCGGCGTTGACCACGACCACGAAGTCGCCGGTGTCGCAGTGGGGGGTGAAGATCGCCTTGTGCTTGCCGCGGAGGCGGCGGGCTATCTCGGAGGCCAGGCGCCCCACCACCTTGTCGGCGGCGTCAACGAGGTACCACTTCTTCTCGACCTCGGGCTCCTTGGCCATGAAAGACTTGTTGACATCCATCTTTAAGCTACCTTGGGGGGCCTTGTTTGGCGGTCCTCGCGGGGCTGACGCCCCGACCGCCTGCGGGCCCGCGTCTCGGGCGCGGAAAGGCCTGAACTCGTGCTTATAGCACCTGCCGTCCGACGTGTCAAGAGGCGCCGACGCCCGTCCGGTCTCCGGGGGGCAGCCGCCGTTGCCGGAGAGCGGGGAACGGCCCCTGCCTACAGGGGAAAAAAAAGACCGACCCGGAAGCCCCGCCGAGCCATGGCCCGATCATCGGCTTCAGGCCAGATCAGGGCCATATCGGAGTCGGGGGCGGGCTGGCCGAAACGCCACGCGTGCCATAATCATACGGCTTTTCGGCAACCCTTTCAAGCCCGGAAGCGCGGACGCGCGGGCGAAGGCGGACGCGCGGGGCCCGACCTCGGGACCGTTGGGGCGGTGCTCCGGGGCATGCCGGAGCCCCGCCCGCGTCCGTCCGCCCCGGAAAGGCCGACCGGGACCCGATCATCGTTCCCCCTCCCGCTCGAAGACCGCGTAAAAGAAGCCGTCCATGTCGTGTCGGTGAGTGACCGTCCGAAAGCGGCCGGGGCCGATCTTGAGGGGCTCCAGCTCCGGGGGGAGGTCCTCCGCCGGATGGAAGTCCGGGCGGGAGGCCGAAAAGGCGTCCGCCACCTCGGGGCCCTCCTCGCGGGTGACGGTGCAGACGCTGTAGATGAGCCTGCCCCCGGGGCGCACGGCCATGGCGGCGGCGTCCAGGATGGATTTCTGGAAGCGAGCGAGCTTCGCGACGTCCTCGGGAACGCGCTTCCACTTGATGTCCGGCCGGCGGCGGATGACCCCCAGCCCCGTGCAGGGGGCGTCGGCGATGACCAGGTCCCAGGACGGCTCCAGCGTGGCCTCCAGGATGTCCCCCTGGAGGATCTTCACCCGGTCGAAGACGCCCAGCCTCCTGGCTTCCGCGTAGAGATCCTCGAGCCTCAGGCGGGAGTTGTCCATGGCCGCGGCCCGGGCCTCCGGGAAGGCGCCCAGCACGGCGAAGGACTTTCCGCCCACGCCCGCGCAACAGTCCAGAAACCTCCTGGGACCGGGGCCGGCGGGGGGGCCCGCCAGAAGCGCCGTCAGCTGCGAGGCCTCGTCCTGGATGCTGAAGTGCCCCTCCCTGAAGCCCGGCCAGGTGTCCGGGCGGCCCGCGGCCACGATCTCGGGCTTCAGCCCCGCAGGCGACCAAACCGTGGGACGCGTCGGGAAACGGAGCCGCTCCGCGAACTCCTCCCTGGTCCCCCCGGCGGGGTTCAGGCGGATGGTCGGCGGCGCGGGCTGGTTCCCGGCGGCCAGGAATGCGCGGGTCTCCCTGACGCCCCACTCGGATGCCAGCTTGTTCACCAGCCATTCCGGGTGCGAGTAGAAGGTAGCCAGCCGAACCAGCTCCGGGGTGTCCTCCCCGTCACGCTCGCGTGGCCAGAACGCGTCCGACTCCTTGTCGCGCACGAAGGCCCTGAGCACCGCGTTGATGAGCCCCTCGCGGCCCGGGGTGAAGCTCTTGCCCAGCGCGGTCGTCTCGTTCACCGCGGCGTGGTGGCCCACCCGGTCCATGAAGAGGATCTGCGAGAGCCCCATGCGCAACAGGATGCGCACCGCCTTGGGGGTCTTGGAGCCCGAGCTGAGCTTCCCGTCTATCAGGAAGTCCAGCCGGCTCTGGTGGCGCAGGCAGGCGTAGACGATTGCGGAGGCGAGCGCCATGTCGCGCCGGGAGAGCATGACCCCCAGCCGTCCCAGGACGTCCTCCGGCCGGGCCCCCTCGGCGGAGGCCCTGAGGACGCCCAGCGCCACCCGGCGCGGGTTGGGGGACAGGCTCCCCCCCTGGGACTTCGCGGAGGGCTCGTACATTTCGGAAGACCTTTCTTAGGCTTTGCCGGTCTCAGGCGCTGTAGGGTCGCCCGGGCCGCAGGCCGAACGCGGGCGGGCGCCTGGAAGAACGGACCCGGGCCGCCAGGGCACTGGAACGCTTCGAGGGAGGGCGGGCCGGAGACTCGACCGCGAAGCCCTCCGGCCCGCCCGCCGCTCCCGGCCCCTTGTTCCTTCCGGCGGAAGCCCGGCGGAAACGCATCGGGCATTGCGCCTCCAGGCGCCGGCCGTAGCCCCGACCACAGCCAAAGATAAGCGGGATCGGGCGGAAAGGTCAACAGATGATGCGCCCTTTCCGTTAGCTCGATCGGGCGCCGCCGTCCCGGGCCCGCGCCCGGATTTTCCGTCCGAGTCCCGCAGCCGGCACTTCCTTTCAAAAATGAGGGAAAGCTTGACTTGTCCGGGAGTTCCGCGTAAGTTCACGCGGCTCTGTCGCGCCTCCGAACGCAGGGCGCCGGCGGCGCGACCCTGGAAAAACGCTCCCGATGCGGCCCAACGGCCGCCAAGTCAACGTTCCCGGACCGCCAGGAACCCCGCCTGGGGCCATGCGCTCGGGCAGGGGGCTCCGCCATGGGGCCAAGGGACCTCCGCGGATGAACCGAACTCCGCCCGATAGGGCGCCTCTTGGACTCCGCAGGCCCGTCGGCAGGGTCTTCGGGAACGCCGGTGGCCGATAACGGATAAAAAAAACCTGCGGCGAAAAATATTCCTCTTGAAATATAACCAGTGTTTTCAGCGAGTTGGCTTCACCGCCCTTCCGGGGCGCCGTCCGCAGGTGGCTCCGTTGGCTGCGCCGGCGAGCTCCGCCGATCATCTCGAACGCCCCGGGACGGCCCCGGGAGCGGACCTCAACCGATGGCCCGGGCCGACTCGGCACTCTACAAGAAAATGAGACGCCCGGACACGTCTTCTCGAAAACCGTTTAACTTTTCCCCCGGGGTGTCGATAAGAGAGCAAAGCCCGGCGGCGCCGGCAAAGACCCGAGGTCTCCTGGCCACGGGAACTGCCTCTCCAAGACGCCGCGCGGCTGGCAAATTGCGGCGCCCGGCCGACCGACGGCCCATGGCGCCCCCCGCCGGAACCCCCCGCTTACGGCCTTCGGCCGGAGGATCGGACAGCGGAGGGCGGCACATTCTCAATTCCGGAGGGAATATGATGGCCCCTTTGAACGCATTGGATAAGATAGGCCTGAGCATCGACCAGGTCTCCCAGATGACCGGCGTCAAGAAGACTACCTTGAGATACTGGGAGAAGGAATTCTCCGAGTACCTGAAGCCGGACAGGACCGACACGAAACGCCGCCAGTATTCCCTCCAGGAGGTGGAGAAGGTCGCGGTCTTGAAGCAACTCATTGAGGAGGAGAAGTACAAATCGGCGGGGGTGCGCCTCAAGCTCGGCCTGAACGCCTCCCTGCCCGCCGCGTCCCCCGCGGTCACGGCCGGCCCCGCCGCGCCCGCGCCCGCGTCCTTAGGCGGCAACTCCTCCGGCAGTTCGCCTCCGGACGGCTGATGGCCCTCCAGGGCCCGATCTTGCCCGGGGCCGGCCCAGAAGGCTCCGGGACTCCGGCGTAAGCCAGGGACGGCGACGGCGTATATTCGCCACGCGGCGGAAAAGGGAGGATTCCACAGCGAATCCTCCCTTTTCCGTTTTTTCTTATCGTCACTGCCCATATGCCGGGCGCGAATCGGGGAACGAGCCAAAGCCGCAACAGAGAGTCAGGGCCGAGCAAGAGTCAGGGCCGAGACAGAACCAGTGGTCGAGGTCAGGGGCGGGGCCTGGTTGCAAGTCGAACCCTTGCTGGCCCGCCATCGACGCGCCGCGTCCGCAGGCCGAAAAAGGACAGGGGGACGGAGATAAGGAAGGTGCGAAAGATCGAAGGCACAAAGGCAAAAAAATAAGCGTCCGCGAGAAAAACGACGCAACGCCAGGGCGATTCACGGGCTCCCTCATGAACGCTCTTGGGCTTCAAGCTCCTCCAGGAGCACCGCCGCCGTCGCTCCCAGCCCTTCCCCGCGCCCCAGAAAGCCCATGCCCTCGGTGGTCTTGCCCTTCACGTTGAAGCGGGCCGGATCCGCGCCCAGCGCCGATGCCATGGCCCGTGCCATCTCCGCGCGGCGCGGGGCCACCTTCGGCCTCTCGCCCATGACCGTCAGATCGGCGTTCACCAGCCGGAAACCGCGGCCCACGTCCTCCCAGGCGTATTTTAGGAGATCGGTGCCGGAGGCGCCCTTCCAGCGGGGGTCCGTGTCCGGGAAAAGCCCGCCGATGTCCCCCGCGCCCGCCGCCCCCAGGATGGCGTCCACCAGGGCGTGGGCCAGCACGTCAGCGTCCGAGTAGCCCAGAAGCCCGCGCTCGCCGGGGAAAAGGACGCAGCCGAGCCAAAGCGGCCGATCGTCCTCCGCGAAGGCGTGGAAGTCCAGGCCATGGCCGGTCCGGAGCCGGGAGCCCGCCAGGCGGAAGGCGGCCGCGTCCCCGGCCGACATGGCGACCCCGCCTGCCCTAAGGCCGGCCGCCACCATCTCCGCCAGCTCCAGGTCACGGGGCGTGGTGATCTTCATGTTGATCTCGTCCCCCTCGACCAGCCGGACCGGGATGCCCATGATCTCCGCCAGGTACGCCTCGTCCGTGGACCGGGAAAGATCGGCCCGGGCGGAGGTCAGGACCTTCTCCAGGACCGCCCTGGGGAAGCCCTGGGGCGTCTGTGCCCGCCAGAGGCCCTTGCGGGGCACCGTGCGTCCGACGAAATCGGCGGAGGTCCCGGAATCGGCGGAGGTCCCGGAATCGGCGGAGATCACGGATTCGCCGGAGATCACTGATTCGCCGGTGGTCACGGTCTCGTCCGGACGCACGGGCGCCGTTCGGCCTTCCTTGAGGGTGTCGCTCAGCCTCAGCGCGGCTATGGCCGGGCAACCGCCGGCCGCCTTCAGGACACGGGTGATGAGATCCCCCGTGACGAAGGGCCTGACCCCGTCGTGCACCAGCACTATGTCGCAGGCGCCGTCTAAGGCTTTCAATGCGTTAAGGACGGACTCCGAGCGGAAGGAGCCGCCAACGCATACTTTTATCTTAGGGGATAGCGGCAGAAGCGCCGCCTCGAAGAGGCCTAGCCCGGAAGCGGGCACGGCGCAGACCACCTCCGCTATGCCGGGATGGAAGGCGAAGGCCGAGGCCGCCCACACCGCCACGGGAGCGCCTCCCAGAAGCCGGAGCTGCTTCAGGGTCCCGCCCGGGTCGCCGAAGCGGGTCCCAGAGCCTCCCATGGGGATAATGGCGCCGGCCTTCAAGTGCGGCTGTCTCCTTCCCTCGACGACGGCCTCGGCGCACCTCGAGGCACCTGAGGGGTACCCTCTGGAAGGCTTCGGCGCACCTCGAGGCGGCCCCGGTCCCCCGGGGGCCTCAGGCCCCTGCCGGGCACATGGGCCCGCTATGAATGAAAAATCCGGGCCGGCCTGTAAGCCGGGTTCTGTGCGGCCCGTCCCCTCGCGGGGCCGGGCCCGGCAGCCATTCATCTAGGCGCAGGGTCTCCCCTGCGCTCCAGCGACCAACCCGGGAACAAGGCGGGCAGCCTTATGGTTCCCTATTAGGTCTTGCTCCCGACGGGGCTTGCCTGGCCCGCCCGGTCGCCCGGACGGCCGGTGAGCTCTTACCTCACCCTTTCACCCTTGCCTTTATCAGGCGGTCTCCTTTCTGTTGCGCTTGCCCGGGGTCACCCCCGCTGGGAGTTGCCCAGCGCCGCGCCCTGTGGAGCCCGGACTTTCCTCCCGGGGCATGAAGCCCCCGGCGGCTGCCCGGCCTGCCCGGATGCCCTTGGCCCCGCGCCTGGCGGGGACCGAATCTATGGCGCTTCCCTGTCCGCCGGCAAAAGGGCGCCCGGCAGAAGGGCCCCCGCCTTGCCCAGTCTGGCCGCCTCTCCGGCCAGGCGGTCGGCCTCGGCGTTCTGGGCTCGGAGGACGTGACGCACGGTATAGTCCTCGAAGCCCGCCAGAAGCCCCTTGACCTTGAGGTACAGCGGCCTCAGGCCCGGGTTCGCCACCCTGTAGGCCCCGGAAAGCTGGCGCACGGCCAGCTCCGAGTCCATGATTACGTCCAGCCTCCTGACGCCAAGCTCCAGGGCCTTCTCCAGGCCCAGGATGAGCCCGCGGTACTCGGCCACGTTATTGGTGGCGCGGCCCAGATAGGCCCCCAGCCCGAAGACCCTGTCTCCGCCGGGGCCGATCAGCACGGCCCCGGCCCCCCCGTGCCCGGGATTGCCCAGCGAGGCCCCGTCCGTGTTCAGGGTATGTCTTCCTTCGCTCATCTGTAAGATCGCTTTCCCGGCTCCCCGGACCATGCGGTCCCGGGGCCCTTTACAAGAAGCCCTATGGCATCCGCCCGAAAATTGGCGGGGTGGGACAGGGCCAGACGCCCGGACCATCCGCACGGAAATCCCGGCCCCTGCCGATGGTAAAGACCGGCCTGGACAGGTCTTAAGCTGCGGACGCCGCCAGTCCCCGAGCGGCGCCGGAAAAAAAGGCTTGCCACTTGCGCCGGAAAGGCCCGGCGGGACCGAACGGTCGCGGGGCAGGTGAAGCCGAAATCGGGAAATCCGGCAGTCCGGAGGGGCCCGGTCCCGAACCGGCCGTAAACGCCGGCATAACCCGGCTCCGGGAGGCATTGAGGGCCGGAAGGGACGATGATCCGTCGTTTCCCCGGGACGGGGAAGGGGCTCAACGGGGCGCGGTCTTGCCCGGCCTCCTGCCTTCTGCGGATCTGTCGGAGGCCGAGTCCATCAGGGAGGAGAAGCGGCCCTTCTGCTCCCCGGTCGGCTTGCGGGTGCCGGAGCGCATCATCTGGAGCCACACCGGCTGGACCTGAGGGAGGCTCGTCATCAGGACCTTGATGAAATTCTGTAGCTTGGGGGGGGTGAGTTTCAGCACGTCCATGACGTAGGCAAGATCGACCTCCGGATCCTCCAGCTTCATGGGGTATCCCGCCTTGTGGGCCAGGCTGTCGGAAAGGTTCACCAGCGCCGTTATCTCCTTGCGGCCCGGGCAGGACTTGGGGTTGTGGTGGAAGAGGATGCCCTCCTGGAAGACCACGGGAAGGTTCCAGTTGCGGGCAAGGAGGTAGCCGATGACGGTGTGCTTCAGGCCGAGCGAGGACTCGGCTTCCAGGAACGGCACCCCGGCATCTGTCAGCTCCATGAGCTCGTTGAACTGCTGGGGGAACTTGGAGACCAGGATGATGACGCCCAGCTCGTGGAGAAGCCCGGTTATCATCGCCTCGGACGGCTCGCAGGCCTTGGTGATGACCGCGAGCTCACGGGCTATCCAGGAGACTGAGAGCGAGTGCAGCCACAATCCCTCCCCGTCGAAGCCCCGCGGCACCTGGGAGAGGTCGAAGGTCTCGGAGAGCCCCAGGCCGACGGCCATGAACTCCAGCTCCTTGAAGCCGATGATGAGTATCGCGCGGTCTATGGTGGAAACCGGGGTGGTGAGCCCGTAGAAGGCGGAGTTGGAGAGGCTTATCACCTTGGCGGCCAGCGCGGGGTCCTGCTCCAGGACACGCTCGAGGTCCTTGGGCTGGGTCTGCTCGTTCATGAGCAGGCTCAGGAGGGTGTACATCGTATGCGGGAGGCTCACCAGCCTCCCTATGTCGGGCAGGCGGTGGGCTACCTGGGCATCGATCTGGTTTTCCAGGTCGTCTTTGGCGGTTTGCTGGCGCGTCTCTGCCACGGCGTCACCCCGGAGGAAGGCGGACAAGGCTAACGATCCCGGATCCCGGCGCAACGGGCGCCGCCAGGCGCGGAGGCGCTTAAGGCGGATGAGCGGGAATTCATGCGTTTTGATTATTGCACAAATCCCCTGCCGTTGAAAGCGCCTTGCGGCACGGGAACCGACCGGCAGGCCCGGCGGGGCCGTCTGGATCCGGCCGGACCAAATCGCCCGACTCTTCCGAGAGAGATGCGGGAAAGCTTCCGCTCGCGCCTTCACGCATTTTCCCTCGGATCATCCTCCTTCTCCGCCTCTCGCCCAGATCACTGCGCCTCTCGCCCAGATCCCTGCCGGCCGTATGGACGGGAAGCCCGAGAGCCGGAGCGGCGAGGAACCCCAAGGCGATGGGCGGAGTCGCCTATGGCGAAGGCCGGTGGTCCATGCCGCGTCCGCCCGGAGAGGGACGCGGCTCCGGAAACGCGAGGCCACGCCTCGCGACCGGTCAGGCAGACGGCACGGCCGATGCCGTATCCGTCACATGCCTGCAGGGGCCAAAGCGGGAGGGCCGACACGTCGGGCCGTCGCCAGTGCCGTGAAGCCTCCTACCGCGTCCGGGCCTTCACCGTTGCCAACGTCCTTTCCACGGCGTCCGGCAACCCCTTGAGTATCTGCTTCTGGGCTTCCAGCGCCAGGCCGCGGCGCCTGTTGTCCCTGACGAGGGGCAGGTTCACGTCCACCGAGACCAGGGAAGCCCGGGCCGCGGCCTCCAGGATGATCGCGGCCACCGCGCAGTCGCTCACGGCGCCCGCGTTCGCGAAGGAGGCGAGCCGCTCGTTTTCGGCAAGGAGCCTCGAAGCCAGCTGGCCCATCTGCAACGGGACGTCTATCGCACGATAGGCGGCCTCGCCGGTCGCCGCGTCCCGAGCGGCTATCTCCTCAGGTTCCGATTTCGGCATTCGCAAGGCTGCCATGAGCGCATCGAAGGCCAGCATGTCCTCCCCGGCGAGACGCTGGAAGCCCGCCACCGCCGCCGTGAAGGACTGCGCCAGGCTTTCGGTCTGTTCCTGGCAGGCCTCATAGCCCTCCTTGCCCAAGGTGAGCCTCGCCACCATGGCGCCCATAGAGGCGCCCAGGGCGCCCGCGGAGGCGGCAACGCTCCCGCCTCCGGGCACGTGGCTGCGGGAGGCGGCGGCGTTGAGGAATTCCGCGAAAGGCATCTCGTTGAAGAAGGCCTCGACGTGATTTTTCTTGATCATAGGGGCTGTCCTGCGCATCGCGACCGAGGGCCGAGACGGCGGTCCGGCCGGCGGGATCGGTTCATGAAGTCGGGGCGGCAGAGGGAACGCCCGGACGGACGGCGCGGCGGAGGGACGGTCCGTCCCGGTGAATCGGCTTCCGGTACGCACGGACGCCGGAAGCGGCGCGTCCGACTGCACGGTTCCGCCGCATCGTTTCAGGATATCAAAAAGTCCCGGGAAAGAAAGGATCCCGGTCAAACCCCGTCCGGGGCCCTCCCCGCCTTCTCATGTCCGGATACGGCAACATGATCTCGGCATCCGGAAACAACTCCCGGCAACTATACGCGCCTCCACCGGTGTCCGGCATCCCGAATGCGGCCCCCCATCCCGCCGGATCGGACGCGGCGGGACGCGCGATCGAGGATCACGGTCGCCGAAAGCCGAGCCCGCAAGTTGCCACGCGCCCGCCGGTGAAGCAGAGCGTTCCATCAAACGGCTCGTGGGCCGCCGAGCGACCGTCCGCGCGGCAACGCCCGCCCGCATTCTTCCGTCTGGAGGGACCCGCTCTCAGGATCATCGCCAGGGACACGCGGCGGTTTTCCGCCGCATCCGACATCGGCGGACTGCTGTGCGCTTTTGAACCGTTAACGAATCGGACACGCCCTGAGGAACCGATCGCGCGGAGCCTAAAGCGCACGCGATATCTCCTGATACTTCCAGCTCTGTCCGGAACTTGGCGGAGTTTAAATCACCTTTTCTGTTCCTCCCGGATCTTCCGGATCATTTCCGTTCCTTCCGGATCTGAGCGAAACCTGCGGCCACTTCCGTGGCTCTCCGAATCAATCGGATATTTCCGCAACTTTCCGAATCCAACGGACATCGCCGCGACTTTCCGAATCCAGCGGTCATTTCCGCAACTTTCCGAATCCAGCGGACGTTTCCGCTACTTTCCGGATCCGACGGACGTTTCCGCTACTTCCCGAATCCGACGGACGTTTCAGCTACTTTCCGAATCCGACGGGCGTTTCCACAACTTTCAGGATCCGACGGACGTTTCAGCAACTTTCCGGATCCGACGGGCGTTTACGCAACTTTCCGGATCCGACGGACATTTCAGCAACTTTCCGGATCCGACGGACATTCCCGCAACTTTCGAATCCGACGGACATTCCCGAAACTTTCGAATCCGACGGACTTTTTCGGTCACTTCCGAATCCAATGGACTTTTCCGGTCACTTCAGGATCCAACGGACTTTCCGGTCACTTCAGGATCCAACGGACATTTCCGGAACCCACGGGTTAGTCCGGGAACAGAGGAAACCTTCCGGTCCAGCAACAGGCGCCAGGCCGCTACGAAAAAAAAGCCGCAACGGGATGCGGCGCGATTTTCGGGATATGTAGCCAAATACCGCAACATCCGGCATCTCGGCAGGTTTCAGTGCAAGACGAGCCAACACGCTCGGGATGCGACGGAAAAACCACCGTGACGCCCATCTTCCGCGCGGGCATCATTGCAAAGTTTCCTGAGCCGGCGGAGCGCGGGCAACCGTTCGCCTCCGTCTCGAGGCTGCGGCCGTCGGACGGTCCCGCTGCGGATCGGACGGGACCCGCAGGCGCCTACGCGCTCATTGAATCCAGGAACTCGATATTGGACTTGGAACCGCGCATCTTGTCCAGGAGAAACTCCATGCTGTCTACCGGGTTCAATGGGCTCAGAAGCTTGCGCAGGATCCAGATGCGGTTCAGCTCCTTCTCGCTCAAGAGCAGGTCCTCCTTGCGTGTGCCGGAGCGGTTTATGTCCATGGCGGGGAAGACGCGCTTGTCGGAGAGCTTCCTGTCCAGATGGATCTCCATGTTGCCGGTGCCCTTGAACTCCTCGAAAATCACCTCGTCCATGCGGCTTCCCGTGTCGATGAGGGCCGTGGCTATGATGGTGAGCGAGCCGCCCTCCTCCACGTTCCTGGCCGCGCCGAAGAAGCGCTTGGGGCGGTGGAGGGCGTTGGAGTCCACGCCGCCGGAGAGGATCTTGCCCGAAGGCGGCACCACGGTGTTGTATGCCCTGGAGAGCCTGGTGATGGAGTCCAGGAGGATCACCACGTCCCGCTTGTGTTCCACCAGGCGCTTGGCCTTCTCGATCACCATGTCGGCGACCTGGACGTGCCGCGTGGCGGGCTCGTCGAACGTGGAGCTTATCACCTCGCCGGTGACCGAGCGTTGCATGTCGGTCACCTCCTCGGGCCGCTCGTCGATGAGAAGCATGATGAGCGTCACGTCGGGGTGGTTGCGGGTGATGCTGTTGGCGATGTTCTGCAGGAGGATGGTCTTGCCGGTCCTGGGCGGCGAGACGATGAGCCCGCGCTGGCCCTTGCCGATTGGCGTCATCATGTCCATGATGCGCATGGAGAAGTTTTTCGTCTCCGTCTCGAGCCTGATCCTCTCCTCAGGGTACAGGGGGGTGAGGTTGTCGAAAAGGATCTTGTCGCGGTTGACCTCCTCGGGGTCCTCGAAGTTGCAGCGCTCGACCTTCAACAGGGCGTAATAGCGCTCGGTCTCCTTGGGGGGACGAATCTGTCCGGTTACCGTGTCGCCGGTCCGGAGATTGAAGCGGCGGATCTGGCTGGGGGAAACGTAGATGTCGTCGGGGCCCGGCAGGTAGTTGGACTCCGGCGCCCTAAGAAAGCCGAAGCCATCGGGGAGGGTCTCCAGGACGCCGCCGCCGAAAATCATGCCGTTCAGCTCTGTCTGGGCCTGGAGCAGCGCGAAGATGAGCTCCTGCTTCCTGAAGGAAGTGGCGTTCTCGATCTTGAGGTCGCGGGCCAGGACGTTCAGGTCCGCGATCTTCATCTGCTTGAGTTCCGAAAGGTCCATTTTCTCTGTCATTGGATTGTCTTTGCCGTTGCGTGGTTTCGTCATGCCACTGGACCCGCCTGGAGCACCCGGCGGGAGTCCTCCGAAATTGCTTGGTTACGGTCCCCGGGCGGTTACCGTAGGCTACTGGTGCCTTGAGGCGCCCGGGAATCTGAACTCTGGATGTTCTGGTTTGAGGGACTGGCTATCGGGGGGAGGGACCACGATCCGCGGCGAGCCGGGAAACGGCCGGTGCGGACGGTGTCTGTCGGGCAGATGGCGAACTGGACGTATTCTAGTTTACCTATTTGCCCGAATATGTCAAGCTCGCAGGTCGTGCAAATTTTTTTCAAAAGCCACATTTTTTCAAAAAAGAGTGAAAACGCGGCATTCGGCTTGAAAGGAAACCTGATGCCAAAATCCCTGATTTTACGGCGTTTTTCAATGATTTCAGGACGTTAATCAGGGGGAATAACCCTTTGGCACTTTCAGTGCCTTTACACGGATCAAAGCTACGCCATACAAAATTTTTTCAAAATTGAATAGCCAGAATTAATGTTCGATCATTTTCTCCAATCCTGCCCTGATGCTGAAGGACTCGCCAAGCCAATTGCGTCCGTACGATCGTGCGGGCGGCACCTGCCGGGATACAATGTAGCACTTATAATCCGAAGGCGTCCGCGGACAATCCGGTTCGCCGGACCCGACGGTCGTAATGTCCGCAACACTCCGTACGGCAAGCCGAAAAGGGAGACGGGAACGCGCCGCCGCGCGACGACTCCGCGATGCGGGAAGCAAAGCCGTGACAGGACCGAGGCATCCGGGCGCGGGACAGCGAAGGCCGGGCATACGGAGCGGGGGTCCGCCCAGTTTGGCTGAGGGCGTGTCCGGGCAACCGGGGCACGATCGCCGGGAGCCTGGGGGACCTCGGCAAGGCGCGTCGGCTTCGGGAGCCGCTCCGCTGGCCGCAACACGGGAGGCCGGGGGCGCCTTTCGGGCGGGCCTGGAAGGAAGGCGCGGGCAGGGCGGGTGATGACAGAGGGGTGGGGCCGGCGTTGGGGGCCGGCGAACAAGGGCGATGTTTATGAGGCGCGTGGCGGAGAACCGCAGGCTGGGTTGATCAGGGGTCGGGAGACGGGCTGAAGGAGGAACAGGGCAGGACATGTTCGGGCGGGACTTGTACGGATGCGGGCCCCGACCTTCCGACCGGGTACCAGGCGAGGCGTCCGCTTTCCTGGAAACGCTATTTTTTTTACACTCAGGGATGGCTTTTGTCAAGCGGAAGAGGCCGCAAAAAGCCCCGGGCATGGCCGCCTTCGGGTCCGAGCGGCCGCCCGGCCTTCACTGAAACCCTTTGTTTACGCCGGATTGGACAAAAATCGACATTTTCGAAAATCCCGCAGTTTTCCAGGTAATCCCGCTGGGAACCCCCTCGCGATGAGCCGCTTCCCGTTCGCGATACGCATCGGACGGACCTGTTCCGCCCCTGCCCAGCCTATCATCCTGGCCATTGCAGATTGCATCCATGCCCTCCCGGTTACGGAACGCGCCCTGAGAACGTCGCGGAAACGTGAAACGGGAAAACAATCCGCAAAAACGAACGTCGGCAGGAATCGTACCGCCCGAACGTCCGCGCTCCGCAAAGAAGCCTTCAGTCAACCAAAGGCCGCGAGGCCTTTCCTGACAGTTGGAACGCCGATGCCGGGCCGACCTGCAGTGCGGTGCGCGCGGTGCCGGTCCTGCGACGCCTGTGCGCCGCGAAGCGCCTGACGGCAGGTGATTTTTCCGCTCCGGAGCTACGGCTTGAGCCGGGACTAAACGCGACGGAAATACGCCGCGCGTATGCACGACAGCCACTTGCCCAAAGAGTGCCGGAAGCCTCACCCGAGGCTCCGATGGGCTTTGGCGAACGATCTGGAAGGTGCCATGAAGGTCTCAAATCCTCCGGAAACCCTCGAAATCATAGAGGACGCTCAATCACGCTGAAGGCTAGCGATAGGGCCCGCAGGGCTTCCGGAGTCTCGGTATTGCTAAGGGAAGTTCCGGATACCCTCCCACTTCCCGACGGCTCTCTCAAAATCCTCTCGCTGACGAATCCCGCCTGAAGCTTCCCGGGGACTCCGTAATCCCACGGATGCCTCCCTTGCCCTGGCCGCCCGCCGGCATTGACCGCCTTGACGGCTGGCGAATTTCGGCGTTCTTCAGTGACCCGCGGCGCGTCCCATGGAGCATGAGGCACTCCGGTCGCGGCGCCTTGGCCCTGAAGCTTCGGTTACGCCCCCAAGCCGCCGGGCAACCCGCCTTAATCCCGCATGCCCGAATGCCTCCAGGAAGCCTTATACCGGCCCTCGAATGCAAGCGGGATACGCGCGGGCGTATGCCCGTAACCGGGAGACCGCCTCAGTTCTTGTATCCGTCCTTGCCCGGCTCCGCCAGCCCGGCCCAGGCTTGGCCCTCTTCGCCGGCGGCGCGGGACGCTTCGCCTTTGACGTCGGGTGGACCGCCGTCCGTAGGGGCGCCCGCCTCCGAGCCCTTCCCGCGGCCGTTGGACCCGACGGCCTGCCCGGGTATGGCACGGCCTGCGGAGGCCGCCGCCACGGTCACCGCATCGGAGCGGCGTTTGGCGGCGGCGTCCATCATCTCCTGGACGGATCTCTTGATCGCCTCGAACTGCGAGACGGGGTTTTGACGGGGCCGGAACAGGTCCAGAATCGGCGCCGGGCCGGAGGGATCCAGGTTCCCGCGCGCCGTGATCTCCACGCTCTCGAACAGGCCTTTGGCGTCCATGGTGAGCGCCGCGACGGCAGCCGAGACCCGGGCCGAGATCGTGCGTTCCACGAAGAGCGTCGCGAACTCCGAGAACCAGAATGCCGCCCAGATCCCCGCCCAGAAGAGCGCCGCCAGGCACGGCCGCACGACAATGGGATAGCCGAAGAGAATGCCCACTGAGTTCAGGAGTATCAGGGACGCGGGCACGGCCAGGGAGACGCTGAAAAACCTCAGGATGGCCAGGCTCCTCCCGGACGAGACCTCGCGGCAGAGGGCGGCTGCCGCCATTCCCGCGGCCAGGGCATTGGGAGGGAATGCCGCCAGGTCCCTCTCGGGCACCATGAGCTTGCCCGCCATCGGGAAGGGCACGGGGAGGCCGGGGTAGAAGGCCGTGGAGACGACCACGTCCCCCGGGCCCAGGCCGGACGCCCTGGTGGCGGACAGGAGCGAGAGGTACCTTTCGGCCCCTGCGGGGATCTCCCCGGCCTCTGGCGGGCGGAGGTTCCGGTCGGACAGGATGGCCACGCGGGGCTTCAGGAGCCAGAGGGCCGTCGCGAGCCAGACCAGGGCCAGGGCTATGCCGCCCCAGGCGAACGGCCCCATCACCGGGATGGTCGCCAGGAGGGCCAGGGTACCTGCGGCCCCCACGGGAAGGAGGGCCAGGAAATGCCACAGGCCGGCCGAAGCCCTCTCCCTCCATCGCCGGGGATCCACGCCGAAGGCGCTGTCCAGGGAGCTCCGGAGGAGGCCCACGGGGAGCCGCGCGATGCCGAAGGCCAGCACCAGGAGCAGGGACGCGACCACCCGGCCGGCCGCCTGCGGCGCCATCGACTCCCCCAGCCGCCAGATCGCGTCACCCAGAAAGAACAGGAGGCATACGATATAGGCCGCCTCCACAACCCTCTGGATCAGGGCGAGCGCGAAGTCCCATCGGCTGTATGTTTCGCCGAGGCGTCTGGGGTCGGTCCGGGACCTGATTCTACTGAACATGCGCGCCCTCCTGGCGGGTATGAACGCCGTGAAATCCGCGCGGCATCCTTGCGCCGCTGTCCGATCCGGCCGGTTCGCGCTTCGTCGGCCGGTTCCGGGCGGCGCGAGGCGCGTCCGGGGCAGGACGCGTCCCGCCTAGCGTTAGACCGCTTGAGGGCCTAAGCGAATCCAGACTTCATCAGACGATCGTGCGACGTCCGGTCGGAAACCGCATGGCCCGGCGCGGACGCCCCGCCGGTTGGCACGGCGCGGCAAGGAAACCTGAAGAAGCCTGCCCTTCATGCCCCAAGGCCCGCGAAAACCTGCGGAACGGCATCGGCGCACGGCTCCGTCGCCGTCGCCGTCGCCGCCGTCGTCACCGCGACCGTCGCCGCACCGTCCGCCGCCGTCCCGCGCGACGGGGCGAGGGCCTTCCCGGCCGCGCCGTCCCCGGCGATGAGATCTGTGCCAAGCCGACCCGGCTTTCCGCCCAAGGCATCGCGGAGGGGCGCCCCGCCAGGCGATCGCGCCGGGCAGAAACGCCTTGCGGGAGGACGCGACCTCGACGGTTATAACACCGGGGCTCCTTCGGCCTCAAGCGAGCCGGGAATCGGGTCTCCCCAAGACCATGCCTGACCGGAGGCAGGCGCGTCCCGGCAACGGAGGCCCGCGAAGCGCCTACAGGCCATAAAGCTGGATCTTCGTGATGAGCGCCCTCCGGGACAGGCCCAGGAGCAGAGCTGCCTTGGTGCGGTTCCCGGA
The DNA here is from genome assembly GCA_031263485.1 of Deltaproteobacteria bacterium. Classification (GTDB taxonomy): domain Bacteria; phylum Desulfobacterota; class Desulfarculia; order Adiutricales; family Adiutricaceae; genus JAIRZX01. The sequence continues at coordinate 81,348 of JAISFS010000046.1, forward strand.
GACGGCGGAAAGGCCCCGGGAGATGACTTCCCTCTCGGTCTCGGCCGTCACCTGCCGGATGGCCTCCTTCAGGTCCAGCATGCCGGGAGGCAGGCGTACGATGGCGCCTTCCGAAGGCCAGGGGGCAGGAGTGTCCGGACCGTCCGCCCGGACCGACGAGCCGGTGAAGAAGAGATCTCCAGGCCCGATATGTTCGCCGTCGCTCATGACCGCCGCCTGCTCCAGGATGTTCCTCAACGCCCGGACGTTTCCGGAGAAGTTCTGCTCGGTAAGGAGCTTCAGGGCCGCAGGGGTGAGCTTCTTGGGAGGAAGGGCGTTGCGCTGGACCGTCTCCTCCAGGAAATGCCTTGCCAGAAGCGGGATGTCCTCGCGGCGGTCGCGCAGGGGCGGCATCTCGATGCGCACGACGTTAAGCCGGTAGAAGAGATCCTCGCGGAAGCGCCCCTCCTGGACCTCCTGGGGGAGCGACTTGTTGGTCGCGGCCACGACGCGCAGGTCCGACTTGCGCGGGGCGTTCTCGCCCACGCGCCTGAACTCCTCCTCCTGGAGCACCCTCAGGAACTTCACCTGCATCTCCAGGGGCAGCTCGGAAATCTCGTCCAGGAAAAGCGTGCCCCCGTCCGCCTCGCTCAAGAGCCCGTTCTTGGCCCTGTCGGCCCCGGTGAAGGCCCCGCGCACGTGCCCGCAGAACTCGCTCTCCATGAGGTTCTGGGGGATGGCGCCGCAGTTCACGGCCACGAAGGGCCTCTCGCGGCGAGGGCCGTTCATGTGGATGCTCCGGGCCGCCAGCTCCTTGCCCGTGCCCGACTCGCCGGTTATGAGCACGGTCGCCTTGGTCTCGGCCACCTTGGCTATCATGCCGAAGACCCTGCGCATCGCCGGGCTCTCGCCCAGAAAGCTCCCGCGGTCCTCGCGCTCGCCTATCTCCTTTTTCAGCCTGCGGTTCTCGTCTATGAGCCGTTTGCGTTCCAGTCCCTTGGCCAGCACGAGCGCCATCTCGTCCTCGTTGAAGGGCTTGGAGATGTAGTCGTATGCCCCGGCCTTCATGGCCTCGATGGCCGTCTCCATGGTCGCGAAGGCCGTGACCACCACGACCACGATGTCCGGGTCCGTCTCCTTGAGCCTCCTCAGGAGCCCCAGCCCGTCCATGCCCGGCATCATGAGATCGGTCAGGACGGCATCCACGCCCTCGCGCCCGGTCACCGCCAGCGCCTCCTCGCCGCCCGCGGCGGTGGTGCAGCGGTAGCCGCGCTTGGTGAGCATGATGCTCATGATGCGGCGGATATGCTCCTCGTCGTCCACGATGAGCACGTGGGGGGCAGGGCCGCTCACGACGGGCCTCCCTGCGGGCCGTCCGCCTCGGGGAAGCTGATGGCGAAGCGGGCGCCTTCGCCCGGGGCGGTGGAGAGCTCGATGCTCCCGCGGTAGCTGTCCACGATACGCTGGCAGATGGCCAGCCCCAGCCCCGTGCCCTGCCCGGGCCCCTTGGTGGTGAAAAAGGGGTCGTAGACGCGCCGCATGACCTCGCGGGGCATGCCGGGGCCGTTGTCGGAAAGGGTCATCACGACCTTCCCGGGCTCGCGTGAGAGCCCCACGGTGAAGCGAGGCGGGGGCGCCTCCTGGCCGGCCATGGCCTGGGCGGCGTTCATGCCGACAATCACCACCACCTGGGCCAGGTGGTCGCGGTCCATGGTGACCAGATGCGGGGCGCGGCCCTCGTCCAGGAGGTACTCCACGCGGATGCGGCTGAACACCCTCTGGGCCTCCAGCATGCCCATGATCCTGGGGATGTGCTCGGCCAGATCCAGCGTCTCGGAGATGCCGCGGCTGGGCCGGGAGTAGTCCAGAAGCTCCTTTAAGATCTTCTGGATTCGCCCGGTCTGGGTCAGGATCGCCTGGATGTACTCGGCGCGCTCCCCGGCGTCCTCCACGCCGGCGCCCAGGATCTGGGCGTAGCCGGAGATGGTGGACAGGGGGTTCCCCACCTCGTGGGCGACCCCGGCCGCGAGGATGCCTATGCTGGCGAGCTTCTCGGAATGGAGGAGCTGGCGCTCCAGCTGCCTGCGCTCGGTCAGGTCGCTCACCATGAGCATCCAGCTCCCCGTCCCCCCGCCCTCGCCCGGATCCCCGGCGCTGGAGGTGGATATGAGGACCGTCCGGCGCTCGCCCGCGGAGTTCACGAGCACCGCCTCGTAGGTGCGGTCGGCCGGGGGAGGGCCTCCGGGCCGCCAGTCGGACAGGGCCGGGGAGTCCTCAAGGTAGCCCCTGAAGTCGTTCCCCAACAGGTCCGGCTTGGTCCAGCCCCACTGGCCGGTCTTGCGGTTGGCGTAAGTGATGAGGCCCCTCCCGTCTATGGTGAGTATCGCGTCGTTCGCGGTCTCCAGAAGCCTCTCCAGGTAGCTGGAGCTCTCGCGCGCCCGCCTCTCGCTCTCGATGAGCTTGGCGTTGGCGGACGACAGGTCGTCGAAGAGCTGGACGTTGTTCAAGGCCGCGCTCGCCTGATCCGCCATGATGGAGAGCATGTGCCCGTGCTCCGGCGAGAAGGGAAGCTCCGAGGGGCGCGAGAGGACCATCACGCCCAGAAACCTGTGCCGCACCAGAAACGGCGCCAGCACCAGCGCCCGCGGCCCCTCGCCCTCGCGGCCCAACGGGTCAGCCGTGGCCGGGGCCTCGGGGAGGTTCACGAGCCGGGGCGCCCCTCCTCCCTCCGGATCCGAGAGCGCGTCCATGGGCCACAGGGGCGCGTCGGACCCGCCGTAGAAGCGGAACTCCTCCGAGTCGGTCCAGTAGGCGGCCCTGAGCCTCAGGCTGGCCCAGCCGTCCGCCACCCCGTCCGCCGGATCCTTCAGGAGAAGCGCCAGGCGGTCCACGATGATCTCGTGGGCCACGGCGTTCATCAGAGACGAGGCCAGGCTCTCCACCGACAGGGTGGTGCGGAGCGCGTCGCCCAGCCTTCTCACCAGGCTAAGCTCCTCCAGCTTCTGGTCATAGCGCTCGTAGATCTCCGTGAGCGTGCTCTTGTAGATCTCGAGCTTTGCCTCCAGCTCGTCGAAACGCTTCTCGTCCATGCTCTGGCGCCTTTGCAACCGGAAATGGGGGCGGGTCCGGCCCGCCCGATACCCCGGGCGCGACCGACGGGGCCTGGAGACGCGACAGGGGCCGACGGAGAGTCCCGCGCCTTGACCAGGGGCTTTGCCCGATACCTCGTCGTCCCGGTCCCCGATGACTCGTCGCCTGAAACGGCGAGGGTACCGGCTTTCGCGGCCGAAACGGCAAGGGGCACCGAGCCTTGACGGGGCGGAAGCGGCAGGGGATACCCGCGCGGGGATTCGTGTCGGCCGGCGGGACCGGAGGGCGGGCACCCGCCATGAAGGAGAAGATAACCCTAATCGCGCGAAAAACAAGCCCGGACGCCGAAGTCGCGGCGGACGGCCTCCGGGGGAACGGCCGCTGGCGGGGCTTCCGCCCTAAGACCGCCAGAGGCGCCCTAAGCGGCCGACGGGCGCCCAAACCTCAGACAAGGCTAGAAAAACTTCTCCAGGAGTATCGTCTCCCCCCGCTCGGGACCGACGGAGACCAGCCCCAGGGGCACTCCGCAGTGCTCCTCCAGCGCGTCCAGGTAGCTCCGGGCGCCGGACGGCAGATCGGCCAGGCGCCTGGCTTCGGAGATGTCCTCGTCGAAGCCGGGCTGGTCCGAGTATATCGGCTCGCAACGGGCGAGATCGTGGATGTCCAGGGGCATGCAGAGGAGCTCCCCCCCGTCCAGGCGGTAGCCCCTGGCGATTTTCAGGGGGCCCAGGCCGCGGAGCACGTCCAGTTTGGTGACCGCGAGCGAGGTGATGCCGGAAAGGGCCGCCGCTGTGCGCACGGCCACCGCGTCAAGGTGCCCGCAGCGGCGCGGTCGCCCGGTCGTGGTGCCGTACTCGCGACCGGCCTCCCGGAGCCTGTCGCCCAAGGGTCCCAGGACTTCCGTCGGGAAGGGTCCCTCCCCCACGCGGGTGGTGTAGGCCTTGACCAGTCCCAGGACCTTGTCCAGGCTTTTGGGGGGGGCTCCCGCGCCTCCGCAGGCCCCGCCGGAGACGGTAGTGGAGCTAGTGACGTAAGGGTAGGTCCCGTGGTCGATGTCCAGCTGAGAGCCCTGGGCCCCCTCGAAGAGCACGTTCTTTCCGAGCCTCAGCGCCTCCCAGAGCGGCGAGCGGGCGTCCCCTATATACGGCGCGAGCCTGGCGTGCCACTTGAGGCGCAACGCCTCGAGCTCCTCCAGGCCCGTTTCCGGGAGCCCGTAAAGGTGCGCGAAGAGGGCGTTCTTCTCCAGAATGGCCGTCCGGGCCCTGGCCCTGAACCGGTCCGGCAAAAGGATGTCCCCCATGCGGAGGCCCTGGCGGGATGCCTTGTCCTCGTAGCATGGCCCGATGCCGCGTCCCGTGGTCCCGATGACCGCCCTGTCCCCCTTGCCGGGCAAGGGCCGTTCCCGGGCGACATCGAGCTGGCGGTGGTAGGGCATGATCACGTGGGCCGCGGAGCTCACCGTAAGGTTGGCGGGGGTGACGGCTATCCCCCTTGCCGCGAGGGCGTCTATCTCCCCTATGAGCACGTCGGGGTCCACAACCACCCCGTTTCCTATGAGCGCGCCCTTGCCGGGATGGAGGATGCCCGAAGGGACCAGGTGAAGGGCGTAGGTCTCCTCGCCCACCACCAGGGTGTGACCGGCGTTGTTGCCCCCCTGGAACCTCACAACGAGGTCGGCCCCCTCGGTCAGGAGATCCACGACCTTCCCCTTGCCCTCGTCGCCCCACTGGGAGCCCACCACCGCTACGCTGGTCATCACTGTCCCCTTTTTCAAAAAAAAAGCCTGCGACCCGGCTCAGGGGGATTATATCCCGCAGGCCCGCGACGCGCAAAGGGAATTGGGGCCGCAGGACCGCAGGGAATATCATGCCCTGCCCGCAGGCCGGTCGGGGGACACGCCGGTCCCCTGCCTGAACGCGGCCAGGGCGGGTCAGGCCGCACGGCGCGCCTGCGGGCCGGAAGGCCCGAGACGGGCACGGCTCTCCGAGGAAAATTGACAGGCGGATTCATGGGTAACGCGAAAGGGCAAAAGCTAAAGGCGAGGGGCAGGGGGAAAAAACGAAGGGCAAATGCAAAGGACAAGGGGCAGGGGAAAAAACGAAGGGCAAAAGCAAAAGGCGAGGGGCAGGGGAAAAAACGAAGGGCAAAAGCAAAAGGCGAGGGGCAGGGGAAAAAACGAAGGTCAAAATCAAAAGGCGAGGGGCAGTGGAAAAAACGTAGGGCAAAAGCAAAAGGCGAGGGTCAG
>JAISFS010000065.1 GCA_031263485.1 Deltaproteobacteria bacterium
GACCGTGTGGTTTCAGGATGTCCAAGCCGCCTTTCCGTGACATCCGAAGGATCTGCACGAACCGTTCCAGGTCGGCGGGGTCCTCGCAGGAAGGGTAGAGCCTTCCCAGCAAAAGTTCCCAGCCCACTGTCGTATTGGCCATAAACGTCCCTTTTCCAGATCCTTCGCGTAACCCGGTGCGCCACGCGGAAGTCCGCCCGGTTAAATTTTTGCGGCCTGATGGTATCACTGTGCCGATGAATCATCATATAGACAGAATCGCGTCAAGTCAAGGGGACCCCGCGATTGCCCCGCCTTACGGCATCATGTTCAGTGGGGTTTCCGGCATCATGATGGTCAGTTGGCCTTCCGGCATCATGATGGTCAGAGGGTCTTCCGACACCATGATGGCCAGTGGGCCTAACGGCATCATGGCCAGTGGGGGGCCGGATGAAGGACCTGGAGGACTCAGGGGCGGGATTTTGCGGACGCGGCACCGGCGGGCCTCGGGACGTGTCCGCGAAGCTGCGGCACGGTCAGGAATCCGGGGGAAGGATGCGAGTTCAGGGCAGGCGTGGGGCGGTTGAGGACCGTCGGCCCCCTCGCGCGGACTGCCCCCGGCAGGCTCCTCCAGCCGCCGAGCCATTCGCGACGCTTCCGGCCGACATGATGGCCTCCTTGCGCGTAACCGGCGGGATCCCTCCCGCCGGGCACCGCCGCCACCGGACCCGAAGATCGCTCATCCCGTCCTCTCCTCACGGGCTTGCCGTCTCTCCGCCTCTGAGGCGCCTCAGGAGGTCCCGACACCTTCGTCTCTCAACTTCCCTCCTGGCGGTACGGCGTCTCCGGCCCGCATGATCCTCCAGGTTCCGCGCCGCGTCCGCCCCCTGTCTTCCCTGCGGACCTGGCGGCCTGTCCGGGCATCACGGTCCTCCGGGCCCGTCCTCTCCGGGCCCGTCCTCTCCGGGCCCGTCCGGAGGGGACGGATGCGGGGCTTGTCCGCGGCAATACGGCTTGACAGGGGCTTGACAAAGGGGATATCCTCGCCGAAGTCAGCACCGGAAAGGTTCACGCCCGGCGGGTCAGCCCGCAGAGGCTCATCAGGGAACTGAAGGCCGAAAATCCCCCCGGGGGTACCTCCCGGGAGCGCGGGTTTTCGGTCTTGCTGTTTTTGGCCCGCAGGGCGGGAAGCGCTTTTCGATGCCGCTAATCGAGATAAAGGGACTCCGTAAGATCTTCGGGAAAGGCTCCAAGGCCCTGGAGGTGCTCCGGGGCATAGACCTCTCCGTGGAGGAAGGGGAGGTCTTCGGGGTGGTGGGCCTCTCCGGGGCCGGCAAGAGCACCCTGGTGAGGTGCATCAACGGCCTGGAGCGCCCCACGTCCGGGACGGTCCTCATAGACGGCAGGGACGTCATGGCCCTCTCGCGTCGCGAGCTCAGGCTCGCCCGGCGTTCCATGGGCATGATCTTCCAGTCATTCAACCTGTTGAGCTCACGCACCGCGGCAGGGAACGTGGCCTTCCCCCTGGAGGCGGCGGGGGCAGATCGCCGCGGCATCCCGGGCAGGGTGGCGGAGCTGCTGGAGCTGGTGGGCCTTTCGGACAAGGCGGACAGCTATCCTTCCCAGCTCTCCGGCGGCCAGAAGCAGAGGGTGGGAATAGCGCGGGCGCTGGCGAACCGCCCCCGCATCCTCTTGTGCGACGAGGCGACGAGCGCGCTCGACCCCCAGACCACCTCCAGCATCCTGGCGCTCATCGCGGACGTCCAGAGGCGGCTGGGGCTCACGGTGGTTCTCATCACGCACGAGATGAAGGTCATAACCGAAATCTGCGACCGCGTGGCGGTGATGGAGCAGGGCGAGGTGGTGGAGGAGGGCCCGGTGACGCGGGTCTTCGCCGATCCCCGCCACCCGGTCACCTGCGGCTTCGTGGAGGTGATACTCAAGAGCGGGGGCAGGTTCCTCGAGAACGGCTACGCGCCCAAGGGCACGCTCGTCCGCGTGATCCTGACCGGAGACGGCGTCCGGGAGCCCTTCGCGGGGGAGCTCGCGCGGCTCTTCGGGCTCTCCCCGATAATCCTCCAGGCCCACGTGGACCACATCAAGGACACCCCCTTCGGCACCCTGGTCATGGATCTGCCCGGCCCCGCGGAGCGAGTCGCCGAGGCGGTCGAATGGATCCGGATCCACGGCGCGGCCTGCGAGGTCCTGAACTGAAATGTTTCTCACCGCCCAGCAGCTCCTGATGCTCAAGAAGGCTTCCCTGGAGACCCTGTACATGGTCTCCGCCACCACGGCCCTGACCGTTCTGGCCGGCATCCCCTTGGGGGTGCTCCTGGTGGTCATGCGCCCGGGCCACATCCTGGAGTGCCGCTGGGCCTACCGCTCGCTGGGCTTCGTCGTGAACGCCACGCGCTCCGTGCCGTTCCCCATCTTCATAGTCTTCGTGATCCCGCTCACGCGCCTGATCGTGGGCACGAGCATCGGCTCGACCGCCGTAATCGTGCCGCTCACGCTGGCCGCCTTCGTGCTCATGGCCAGGCTCACGGAGACCTGCCTCCTGGAGGTCCCCCACGGGGTGGTCGAGGCCGCCCAGTCCATGGGCGCGAGCTCCTGGCGCATCATCACGCGGGTGCTTCTCCCCGAGGCGTTCCCCGGGCTCGTGATGGCGGTGACCATCGCGGTCATCACCCTCATCAGCTACTCGGCCATGGCGGGCATGATCGGCGGGGGGGGCCTTGGCGATCTGGCCATCCGCTACGGCTACCACCGCTACCAGACCGACATCATGTGGGCGACCGTGATCCTCCTGGTGGCAGTGGTGCAGCTGGTGCAGTACGCGGGCGATTCCCTGGTCGTGAGGTTCACCCGGAGGTAAGCCGCGACCGGGGACCGTGCGGGCGGAAGGCATCGCCCGGGCGGCGGTCCTTTCGGCAGGGGCCTCCCCCGGCGACCGGGCGAAGGCCGAAGGAAGGCCCGGGCGAGGGTCATAGCCGGGCATGGGGCAAGCCCAGAGATTGGGCCCGACCTATTGCGGGGCCCGTGCCGACGGCGTGTGAGCGTCCGGGAAAATCTATCTGAAATGAGGAGGAAACACCATGAAAAGCATCTTGTCCATCCTGGCCGCCGCTGCGGTCCTGCTAGCGCCGGGGATCTCCCCGGCCCAGGAAGGCCCCGTGACCGTGGGCACCGTGGCCGGCTCCGACGTCGACATGCTCGAGAAGGCCGTCGAGGTGGCGGCCAAGGACGGGCTCCAGGTGGAGATAAGGGAATTCAGCGACTACGGCCAGCTGAACCCGGCGCTGGCCGCGGGAGACATCGACATGAACTCCTTCCAGCACATCCCCTTCCTGGAGAGCTACCTGAAGGATCACCCTGATGGGCTGGTCTCCATCGGGACCACCTACGTATCTCCCATGGGCTTCTTCTCGAAGAGGATCAAGTCCCTGGACGAGCTCAAGAAGGGCGACACGGTGGTCATCCCCAACGACCCCTCCAACGGCGGCAGGGCGCTTCTGCTTCTCCAGGCCGCAGGCAAGCTCAAGATCACGCCCGGGGTGGGCATCACCCCGACCCCCTTCGACGTGGCCGAAAATCCCCTGGAGCTGAAGATAGTCGAGGTGGACGCGGCGCAGACGTTCGCGTCGCTGGAGGACGCCGCGGCGGCGGCCATCAACAACAACTACGCCCAGGACGCGGGGCTCAACCCCCTGAAGGACTCCATCTACCTGGAGGACCAGAACTCCCCCTACGTGAACGTGATAGTCGTGAGGGAGGCGGACAGGGACAACCCGCGCTTCCGGCGCTTCGTGAAGGCGTACCAGAGCCAGGAGGTGGCCGACTTCATCCTGGAGAAGTTCGGGGGGGCCACCGTGCCCGCCTTCGACTACAAGAAGTAGCCGCGCCCGACACTCCGGAGGCAATGATTCCAGCGGAACCCCCGCAGGGCCTCGCGGTCCGGCGGGGGTTCCGCGCGTTTCTGGCGTCGGAGCCCCCGCTGACGGCGTCATGGGAAGGCGGCGGACGAGAAAAGGCCCCGGACCTTTCGGGGCTCATTGGCGGAATGGTAATCGTTGGAAAACGCGACGGCCCCGCGATTCGGGCAGGAAACGGAAACTTCGGCCGTTCCGGTTCGCCGGGTCAGTCTGACGGCGCATTCGGTGGCGGTTCCGGCCAGAGGGGAGGTAAGGTCAGAAGGACTCGGTCCGCCGGGGCGATCAGTCATCGGGGGCCGTGGCGGCGCTTTTTCCCGAATTTTCCCGGTCGCTTGACCGGAGGCTTCGGCTTGGAGGCAACGCCTTTGCCGGAGACGATGGCGGTCTCGGGTGTGGTCAGGGGAGCGTGGCCTTCGGGCGATGATAGGGCGGCGGTGGCATCGGGGGCTGACTGGGCGGGGCTGGAGGAGGTCAAGGGGGTGGCGGCGCCATGGGGTTCCAGGGCCTCTGCGGGATTGGTTGACGCGCGGGAGCGCAAGGATGAGGGATCCTCGGCGGACATTTCGGGCTTCGACGCGGCGCCTGGTTTGTGGGCCTCGGTGGTCGGCGTGGCTTCCGGAGGCAACGGCCCGGAGGCGTGAGGTCCCGGAGCGGCGACTTCGGGGCCCGGCGATGCGGCGGGCCCCGGTTGGGGAGGATGCGTCCCGGGACGGTCGGGATCGGGGTCCGAGATGAGCTTCCATTCGCCCTGAGGATTCGGGCGGGGCCGGACGGGGGAGTGAGCGGCCCTGGTCTCGGCGTTGCTCTGGTCGGTACCTGAGGGGGCCTGCGGGATCGCCGCGTCCTGACGGGTATGCGGGGCCTGCGGGCTCCCCGTGTCCCATCGACCGTGCTGGGCCCTCATGCCCTGCTGGTCGGTCGGGCCATGCTGGCCCCTCACGTCCTGTAGGCTATGCCGGGCTGGGCCCTGTCGGCCCAGCGGGTCTCTCGGGCCCTGTTGGCCTGGCGGGCTTTTCCTGAAAGGCGGTTTGTTGCCGATGGGCTTGCCCTTTGGCTTGGGCCGGGGCCTGGATCTGGGGACGTAGGGGGCGCCCTCCAGGGGGACCTTCGCTATCTCGGTATGCGTGGCCCCGTCGGGGGACAGACGGCTCTGGAAGAGGGAGAGCGATTCCACCTGGAAGTTCGCGATCGGCCTGTTCTTGGACTTGGCGACGATCTCCAGGAGCTCCTCGGAAGGGGGGGTTTTCAGTCTGGCGATCAGCATGGAGGGCCTGAAGGGCCTGTTCAAGGGGGCGGGGATGCCTGGCAACGGGTCCAGGGCCGCGTCGCAGGCGTTTTTTAGGGCAGCGAGTGGCGCGTGGTCCTCCACCCGGGCGCACAGGAGGTAGGCGTTCGCCGAAGGATGGATGAAAAGCCCCTTCAGGCTCAACGTGAAGGGGCCGCAGGACGACGCGAGGCCCACGGCGTCCATCGCCAGGGGGACGGTTTCGGTGTCCACCTCGCCTATGAAGCGGACGTTCACGTGGAGGTTGCGCAAGGGGAGGCTTTCCAGCTCGCCGGTCCTGCCGCGGAGCCACAGGAACCTTCTGGCGGCCTCGTCCGGGACGGGGACGGCCGCGAAGAGCCTCGCCTTCAGGGCCGTCTCGGGCGGGGGGGCTTCGGTAACCATTATGAGATCCTTCTAACGATCGCGAAATGAGGGAGGTCGCGGACCGTCCGGCAGTCGGGGATGGATTGGCGGAAAGAATTATAGAAATTTGATGTTAGCAGAAACAGGGCTGCTTGTTAAGGGCGGACCCCCGGCTCCCCGGAAAGCCGGTCCGGGTCCGGATAGCTTGATGACGGCACCGTTCGGATGCGGTGGTGCCGGTGAAGCCCGATACGCGGGAAGACAGTCGGACGTTATTCCGGAAGAAATGGCTTGGCGCGGCGATAGCCGTCCGTTCGACGTCCAAAGCGATATTCAAATGTCCTGCAACAAGTTTTAAATGGCGATACATTTCATGATGTATAGGTGAGGAGGAAGTTGCCTTAACAGATGGTAAGCGTGTCCTTGCCGCCCAGCCTGGCCGGCATGAACGTAGCGCCATTCTAGTTCACAGGTTCCGTTCCCAGCAGGCCTCGTCCCGCTCGTCCCGTGCGATGATTGCGGCTTGGCAGCCAATGTGCCTGGCGCGAAAGCTAAGATCTGCCGCCTCTCAATGTGTGTGACTTGGTTCTTGGCCGTCGGGACCGGCAGTTTTCCTGGCCCTTCGGGGAAAAGCGAACGCGTGGGGAGATTGATTTGGCTACTCGGATCGGTGGATGGGCATGACCGTTTCCATGGTGCTCCGTCGGGGAGTCCCTAATACAGATTTTGTCTCGAGATCGCAGGGAGTGGCGAGATGGACTTATAAAAGCATATGAAAATGTGGACTGCATCGGACATGAGTGAGCTTGTACTGCACGGAGAATCATATTTGCCCAAAAACATCTAAATCCCTATACGCAAAGGAAATTCCGTAACGGCAAAGTAAATTCCGTAACGGCAAAGTAAAGTCACGAGTTGAGGAATATATTTTGCAATAGTATTTTTCTCATAAGCACTGCAAAGGTAACGAACGTTGTTGACCGTCATTTGAAACCGCTCGGATTGCTGGAAATTCGGAGGCCAATGGGGATCCATCTGTTTTATGGTGGATGTCGGAGCGCGGCCGCGTCCGTAGCCGTACCGGGCGGCACCTTAGGGCACCTTAAGGGAGAGGGAAAATTTTACTGCCGCGGAAGGGGAGCCGAAGGGACGCTCGGGCGCGTTGGGGGAGGCTCAGGACGGCCATCGGGGACGGGAGTGTGTCGGAACCTTACGCATGCTCCTGCGGAGAAGCGACGGCAGTTGTGTGGGTGGGTCGTTGGGTTGCTGGGTCGTTGGGCCATTGTGCCATTGTGCATTGTCGGCCGTTTATGTGACCGGAGGTGACTGGACAGCAGTTGGCGCGTGGAGGGGCGGTCGTCACCGTGCGCTTCCCTGTACCGATTCGGTTGCCGTTCGTGCCGTCTTCACGTTGATAGGCAACTGGTAGAGTGCTAAAGTGTGCCGTTGAGCATGTTAGGCCGCGCCGGGCGGCGGAGGGACGGATGACGGAAGGGACAGATCAGGCGGAGGCTTTCAGGCTGGCCCGAGAGGGAGGCCTTCCCGAAGGCTCCCCGCTGTGGAGCCTCACGGATTGCCGGGGCCGTACCGCGGCTCACGAGGCCGCCAGGGTCGGGAAGTTGCCGGAAGGGTTTTCGCAATGGGGCCTCGCGGACCGCCGGGGCCGTACGGTAGCCCATGAGGCCGCCGAGGCGGGAAAGTTGCCGGAAGGGTTTTCGCAGTGGGGCCTCGCGGACCGCCAGGGCCGCACGGTCGCTCACGCGGCCGCCGAGGCGGGAAAGCTGCCGGAAGGGTTTTCGCAGTGGAGCCTCGCGGATCGGCGGGGGCGGACGGTGGCGCACTGCGCGGCCAGGGCCGAGAGGTTGCCCGGTGGCTTTTCCATGTGGAGCCTGGCGGACCGTTACGGTCGCACGGTGGCTCACGAGGCCGCGGCGCGGGGCAATCTCCCTCCAGGCTTCGGGGATTGGGAACTCGCCGAACGCGGGGGCTGGACGGTCGCTCATGAGGCGGCCGCCTGCGGCAACCTGCCCGAAGGGTTTTCCCGCTGGGAGATCGCCGACCCCTTCGGCTTCACAGTCGCCCACGCCCGGGCGCGGCGCTCGCCCCTGCCCGAAGGCTTCTCGCGCTGGGAACTATCGACGCGGCTGGGCACGACCGTCGCCCACTTGGCGGCGGAGAAAGGGTTTCTCCCCGACGGCTTCGGCAGGTTCGACCTGGCCGATCTGAACGGCCGGAGCGTCGCCCACGTCCTCGCGTCCCAAGGCCGCCTCCCCCCGGGTTTCCGGGCGTGGGGCATCGCCGACCGGGAAGGCCGGAGCGTTGCCCACGATGCCGTCCGCCGCGGGCGGCTTCCCGAAGGCTTTTTCCTGTGGGCCCTGACGGACCGCCGCGGGTGGAGCGTCGCCCACGATGCCGCGTCCGCCGGCAACCTGCCCGACGGGTTCACGCAGTGGGGGATAGCCGACGGGAACGGATGGAGCGTCGCCCACGCGGCCGGGCTCAGCGGGCATCTTCCCGAAGGCTTCGGCAGGTGGAAGCTCGCGGACAGAAACGGCGTCACGGTGGCGCACGCCGCTGCCGCGCGTGGACTCCCGGCCGGTTTCAGGCTGTGGTCGCTCACGGACCGGGACGGGCGGACTGTGGCGCATGCCGCCGCGGAAGCCGGCAGTCTCCCGGAAGGCTTCGATCTGTGGGGGCTCGCCGACAGGGACGGCGTGACGGTCGCGCACGCCGCGGCCGCGCGGGGATTGCCTGCGGGCTTTGACCTTTGGGATATCGAGGACCGGACCGGCAGGACCCCGGCTCACGTCGCGGCTGAAAGCGGGACGCTTCCGCAAGGGTTTGACATGTGGGGGCTCGAGGACCGGGACGGTCTGACGGTTGCTCACCTCGCCGCGAAATGCGGCAATCTCCCGGCAGGCTTCGGCATGTGGGGACTCGCGGACCAAAACGGCCGGACCGTCGCGCACGTCGCGGCCGAAACGGGAAGCCTTCCGGAAAGCTTCACGCGGTGGGATCTCGCGGACCGGGACGGCCTGACGGTGGCTCATGTCGCGGCCGCAGCGGGAAGCCTTCCGGAAAGCTTCACGCGGTGGGATCTCGCGGACCGGGACGGCCGGACGGTGGCTCACGTAGCCGCAGAAGCGGGAAACCTTCCGGAAAGCTTCGCGCGGTGGTATCTCGCGGACCGGGACGGCCGGACGGTGGCCCACGTAGCCGCGGAAGCGGGAAGGCTTCCGGAAAGCTTCGCGCGGTGGGATCTCGCGGACCGGGACGGCCGGAGCGCGGCACACGCCGCGGCCGAGGCCGAGAGGCTCCCCCGAGGCTTCGGCATATGGGGGCTGGCGGACCGCGACGGAGTCACGGTCGCGCACGTCGGGGCGAGAACGGGGCTTCCCGCGGGCTTCGTCCTGTGGGATCTCGCGGACCGGGACGGTCGGACGGTGGCTCACGTAGCCGCGGAAAACGGCACGCTTCCCGATGGGTTTCCGGCATGGGGGCTCGCGGACCGGGACGGCCGGACCGTCGCGCACGCCGCCGCCGAATGCGGCAGGCTCCCCCGAGGCTTTGACATGTGGGGACTCGCGGGCCGCGACGGCGTGCCGGTCGCGCACGTGGCGGCCGCGCTGGGGCTCCCCGAGGGATTCGCCCGGTGGGATATCGCCGACCGGGACGGCCGGACCGCGGCGCACGTCGCCGCGGAAAATGGCGTGCTTCCGGAAGGCTTTGCCCTGTGGGATCTCGCCGATCGTCACGGGCGTACGGTCGCGCACGCCGCGGCGGAACGCGGGAAGCTTCCGGAAGGCTTCGAGCGGTGGGATCTGGCGGACCGTCACGGGCGTACCGTCGCGCATGCCGCGGCGGAACGCGGGAAGCTGCCGGAAGGCTTCAGCCGCTGGGAGCTCGCGGACCGGGACGGCGCGACGGTCGCGCACGCGGCCGCCGGGAGCGGGTGTCTCCCGAAAGGGTTCGGCCTGTGGGGACTCGCTGATCGGGACGGCGTGACGGTCGCGCACGTCACAGCCGATCGGGGCGGGCTTCCGGCAGGGTTCACCCTGTGGGAACTCGCGGACAGGGAGGGCAGGACGGTGGCGCATCTCGCAGCCGAACGCGGCTGGCTTCCGGCAGGGTTCGACCGGTGGGATCTCGCGGATCGGGACGGCAGGACGGTAGCGCACGCCGCCGCCGAAACCGGCAATCTCCCCGCCGGTTTCGGCCTGTGGAATCTCGCGGACCGTGACGGCCGAACGGTGGCTCATAGGGAGATCGAGGCCGGACGGCTCCCCCCCGGCTTCGGGGACTGGGAGCTCGCGACTTTCATGGGCTGGAGCGTGGCGCATCAGGCGGCGAAGAGCGGGATCGTGCCGCCCGGCTTCGCCGGATGGGACGTCGCGGACGCGTATCTCCGCACCGCGGCCCACGTCGCGGCGGAACACGGCCGGTGGCCGGAGGGTTTCGCCAACTGGGAGCAGGAGGACCTGTCGGGTCGGACGGTGGCCCTCGAGGCCGCCGAAAGCGGATGTCTCCCCCCCGGCTACGGGGGGTGTAGCAACCCCGACCGCCGGGGCTGGACCCCGGCCCACGCCGCGGCCCGCAACGGACGCCTTCCCGAGGATCTGGGGCTCTGGGACGTCGCCTGCGACGGGGGCCAGACCGTGGCGCATGTCGCCGCCCGCTACGGGGGTCTCCCTGCGGATTTCTCCGGATGGGACATGGCGGACGATGCCGGGGTGACCGTGGCGCACGTCGCCGCACGATACGGGCATCTCCGGGATGGCGTCTCAGAATGGTCCTTGACGGACATCGAAGGCCGGAGCGTGGCCTTGGAGGCCGCCGAGAAGGGGGGGCTCCCGCAGGGGCTCGTCGAGGTGGAATTGGAAAGAAGGTTCGGGCAGGAGGTTGTCCGCGCGGCACGGCTCGGAGGTTATCGATTCGGCGGTCAGAGCCCGGGAGGCACGGGCGGGGGGCGGGAAACGGGGCCGTGATGCTGAACCGTGGGCCCGGGGCCTTTAGCTTCCGGAAGTGAGCGATGACAAGCCGCCTTCCGGCTGGCAAAAAGCTTTGACAAGTCTCCGAAAGATGTGTTAAAACCCGTCTTACGTTTTTTCGGGAGGCAAGCCCCCCGGAAGGCCGCCCGCCGGAAACGGTTCCAGTCCGCCCGTTGCGGGGCTGTAGCTCAGTTTGGGAGAGCGCATGACTGGCAGTCATGAGGTCAGGGGTTCGATCCCCCTCAGCTCCACCACTACATAGTCCGAACCGGACCGTAAAAGCCCGAAAGCCTTGATATATAAGGCTTTCGGGTTTTTGCTTGGGAGAGGCCAAGTCCCCGGAAGTCCGCCTGGTACCGTTGACAGCCATAAGATTTTACGGTATTTCTTACGGTACCGACAGCCGGGAAGAAGGCGGTACCGTAATGGCCCTGAAGGACCTGGAAATCAAGAACCTCAAGCCACCAGAGAAGCCTCAGAAGGTTTATGATGGTGGAGGACTGTTCCTCTTCCTCGCGACCAACGGGCTTAAATCCTGGAGACACGAGTACGCTTTCCAGGGAAGGCGTAGTACCTTAACGTCCGGAACCTACCCGGACATGTCCTTGAAAGAGGCCCGAGAGAAGCTTGTGGACGCGAAGTGGCTTTTGAGGGATGGGGCTGACCCTGGGCTCTGCGGAAAGGCCCACCCGGCAGACTGATGAGACCGCAGGCCCAGAAACTTTCGGGACCGTGGCCTTAGAGTGGTTCGAGAGGAAAAAGCCCGGCAAAAGGGAGAGTTACACCGGCAGAATACTGGGCCGCTTGGAAAAGGAACTCCTTCCCTTCCTCGTCGATAGGCCTATAGCCGACATCAAGCCTCCGGAACTGTTGGAGTCCCTCAGCAAAATCGAGTCCAGGGGAGCGGTAGATACCGCGCATAGGTGCTTACAGTATTCGGGCGGTATTTTCCAGAATTCTGTTGATGGCTGAGAGAGGGTCAAGGCAAGGAGCTTTCCATAGCAGGCGAGGGGCTCACTAATCGCCTCTGCGGGTGGAAGCACGTTTTCCGTCATAGGGGGAATAGTCTCCGGGGAATGCCCCCCGTCTCAGCGGGATCGCCACTTCCCGGCCTCTAGCCCGAGTTTCGCAGTTAATCTAGGCGCAAATAAAATTTCTAGAGATTTCAGTATGTTAGCGCCTCGATTTGTGTCACCTAACTCATTTATCAAATAAATACTTGATTTCATTTGAAAAATATGCGAATATTTCACTTATGTGTCACCTAACATGTTTGAGGCTCCAGAGCGGGGCTTCAGGCGGGTCCCCCAGGGCGGGGCTTCAGGCTGGCCCCCCTGGGCGGTGCATCTGGCGGGTCCCCTGGGCGGAGGCAAGGCAGGCCCCAAGGCAGGGCTTCATGAGACGGACCCCAAGCCGGGGGCAAGGCAGGCCCCAGGGCGGGGCTTCGAAGAAAGGCACTTGGGGAAATCCCATAGATGTGCCTTCATCCAACCATGGCGAGAGCAGGGGCTCTTTCTATCTTTATGTGGATTCTATGACCTTTATGGCAAAGAAAACCGTTAACGGACACGATTATTTCTATGCCATTGACAAGGGCAGAGTCGATGGCAAATCAAAAGTGTTGAAGCAGATTTATCTTGGTTCCATAGAGAAAATCATTGATGCTGTACAATTCAGTAATGAAGGTGGGGCTGAGAACCCCACATATTCTGAGCCTCTGGAATTTGGGGCTGTCAGCGGTCTTTTTGACTTGTCTGAGAGACTTGGTATCCGAACTATCATTGATGAATGTACCTCCAAAAGGCATCAAGGATTGCCAATTGGCGATTCAATTGTACTTGCTGCTATTAATCGGGCGGTTTGTCCGGTTAGTAAAAATGTTTTCCATAAGTCTTGGTTTAACAAGACTGTTTTGACTAAGTCTTTCCCATTGGCAAACGAAAAAAATCTTTCAAGCCAAGGGTTCTGGAATAATATGTCTCGGATAAATAGCGATCAAATACGATTAATCGAAGACAAAATTGTTTCAGTAATCGTTGATAAATACGGTATTAGGACTGATTGCTTATTGTTTGATAATACGAACTTTATCACATATTTTGATTCTGATTATCCATCAGCATTGGCAAAGAGGGGGAATAGCAAAGAGCATAGATCAGATTTAAGGATAATAGGTTTATCACTAATGGTATCACCAGATCATAACATACCATTGTTTCATGAAATATATCCTGGAAATACAAATGATGCTAAACGCTTTTCTGAAATAATTAAATCTCTTAAAGAAAGATCTTTAAAAATTACTGGGAATACGGATATTACTCTAGTCTTTGACAGAGGTAATAATTCTTCATCTAATTTTGATATGTTACTGGAAAATGACCCTTTCTCGTTTTACTTTGTTGGCGGTCTTAAACAAAACCAATGTCAGCCTCTCCTGGAGGTTCCAAGCAGTAAATTTATTCCGCTTAAGGGGGATTGTTTTGGTGAGACCACCGCCTATCGAACTATCAAAGAAGAATATGGAATATCTGTAACAGTTGTTATCACATACAACCCAGAACTATTTCGGACACAGATGAGAGGAATCAATGAAAATATTCATAAATGTTCCTCAGAATTTGATGAACTGATTCATAAATTAAAGCAACGAAAAAACGGCATAATTCGTAAAGAGAAGAATTATACGTACGAATCATTGGATGCTAAGGTAAAAAAAATATTACAACGAGAGTACATGCATCAAATATTTGAGTATTCGATTACGCAGGAAGATAATTTTTTTTTCCTTTCATACAACATCGATGATGAAAAATTCCAAAATCTCAAAAATAAAATCCTTGGAAAATCCATTATCTTTTCAAACAGACATGACTGGTCTGCCGAACAAATCGTTTCTGCATATAGAGCGCAGTATCATGTTGAATCAAGCTTTAGACAAATGAAAGATATAAAGTTCGTATCTTTTACTCCAATAAGGCACTTCACGGACAGTAAAATTATTGTCCATTCATTTTATTGCGTTTTAGCGTTGATGTTGTGCAGTGTGATGAACTTAGAGTTCCATCGTCTCGGACATAAATTAAGCATTGATAATATGTTAGGTTTAATGTCAGAATGCGAAGAAATAATAAACTACCATGTCAAAAGAAAAAAAACAATACAAACATATTCTTTGACAAAAATAACTGGGCCAGCGAAAGAGTATTGCGATATGTTTAATTTATACAAGTATGCTAAAGGCAATCCAACAATCCATCAATAATAATCTATGGTAACAGTAAAGAATTGATCAGGCGAAACTTGGGAAGCCGGAGCGAATGGAATGATACCCGGACTGAAGAAGATGTGGATTTTTTGAGAAAGCACTTAATATATTTTTATCATGTAGGAGGTCTGTGAAAAAAGCCCCTCCGAGCCTGAAGAGAAGGGCAAAATCATACGCCTATCAATCAGGCCGGACTTCAATGTCGGAGTGGGCGAAATATCGTCTCTGCGGTCAATCCAGATGCACCAGGGGCATCCCTTGAATGGAAAGGCGTGTTGTCTCCGTGAAGTACAATTCATACTTTTTACACATACCTCATGTAGACTCCTTTTCTATCCTCTCTAAGATGTCTGGCCGGAAAACCAGAGTTATTTCGGCTATCACCACATGTGGAGGAATCCTTCTGGAGTCGGTTGTTAAGTGGAGAGAGAAGGGGGTGCCTCAATGTAAATTTGACTGTCTTTGATGGAAATGGCTGATATACGTTTTTAGGCGACACACTGAACCGGGAAATTATTAGTTATTTCAAGGGCTTAAGTCATCGGTCATGGCTAACTGCGAAACTCGGGCTAGGTTTTTTCAAAATATTTGGCCTAACTGCGAAACTCGGGCTAGAGTTAAATCGATAACGTTGATTCCACTGCAAAAAATACCTGCCTCACCTCCTGGCAGTCATTTGAGGGCCGAGTATCTGGGTAAAGGGTGCGCAGATGTGCGGCGGGTTAAGGCTTTAGCGCCAGGATGCCAATGCGATGGCCTCATGAAATTCCGCTTCCCTGTCGAGGTTGGGGGTATTGCAGTGGAATCAACGTTGATTCCACTGCAAAACCCCCACCCTCACCTCCAGGTAGTAATTTGAGGACAGAGTGTTGGGTCAAGGGAGCGCCAGATTTGGGGTGGTTAAAGGCTTAAGTGCGAGGGTGCCAATACGATGGCCGCAAAGCGTTCCGCCGGCTTATTCCAGCGGTACGGCTTACCCTCATAGTTGAGTACCTTCAAGAAAGACTTGATGGCATCGCCCATGTCCTCCGTTGAAGTGAATTGCCCCATTTCAGTACCCTGCTCGCGGCCTTCCCTAAGAACCTCACCCCCATGTTGAAGAAGCTCGCGGATGAGGGAGTTTAGTGCAAGATGACGTTCTTGTGGGTGGTGAGTCCTTTATTAGCCTTATTATCAACAGAGCATTGCTGAGTTCGTTCCCCTTCAGCTCCACCATTTTTGGTTCGTAAGGATCGGTTATCCTTCAGCCAGATCGGCCGGAAGCCTTGAGCCCAGGGTTTTCGTTTTTTTTTTTTTTGAGGGGGGGCGGCTCCGCCATGGCCGGCAGACAGTTTGTCCTGTCTCTTGACCGGGACCGCCCCCCTCAGGGGCGGCGAGCAATATCCGGAACGGTGCCTTATGTACGGAACGGCGGCCTCTCGGACGGCTGCCGCGACATCGTTTCGTCCGGCGACTGGGGCGAGGTCAGGGAAAGTTTCCCTTGCAGATCCGGGTTTACGTGTGCTCTCGAATGATTCGGACTCAGGCAGCCGAAAAAGGGAACATCCTTTGTAAGGTGTGGACCGCCCCTGTCGGGTCGAGCCTTGAGCTGTAGAGTCCGAAGAAGTCGGGTGCGAAGGCTCCGGCGGGCAATATTGTCCTCGGGTCCGCAGGGGCCTTGACCCCGCCGGGCTTGAGCCGCGCAAGGGTAACGTGCGGCTTGAATGGGCCCCGCTCGCTTTGAAAGCCCAGTGGAAGGGGAGCCAAGGCGCGGTCCACCCGTGCCTTCAGGAGCGAGAGCTCCGGGGAGGGCGCGAAGCCCGCCCAGAGGATCGTCCCGCGCTTCTGGCTGAAGGCCCCAAGCGGGCCCAGGCGGAGCTCGAAGGCCGGGAACGTGAAGCCGCCGAGCGCGTCTTCGACTTTGGAGGCCATCTCCCGGCTGACGTTCCCAAGGAAGCTCAACGTCACGTGGAGAGTTTTGGGGAAGCGAGCGAGGAGTTCCTCCGGGCCTGCCACCGCCTGGCGGATCAGGAGGGAGACGCTCTCCGGGACGGGGATGGCCACGAACAGCCTCAGGACGTCATCGGATCCGGGGGCCGGTCCAGGTGAGGGTGCGGTTTCCGGCATGTGGCTGGTCCTTCGTTTTGTTTGGAGGGTCGGTCGGCGGAGGGGGTAGCGTGCCCGGAGGGGGTAGCTCCGCTTATCCTGTGCGACGCAGGTCGAGGTCATCGAGGCGGTTTGCCGGTGGCGGCCTGGCTCCCCCGGGCCTACCAGAAGCGAAGGGGCACGAAGGCGATAGATATACCTGTGCCTGGTTCCAGGGGCGGGGAACCTTGTGCCCTGGCGTAGGTTGATGCCTCAGAATCGGTTGCAGGCGGTCCGTAGGGTCTGCGGGGACCCCGGCGATTCGGCCGTAGGCGGGGCGTCGGGAAAAAAAGCTTGAATTTGTGACAGTAAAATCGGAGAATCGGACTGTATGGTTTTCAAGATCGCCCCCGGGACGCCCGTCGGGTGCGCCAGGCCTGTAGCCGCGCCCGCCGACGGGCGCCCACGGCTGCCCGCGCCGCCACGACACGCGAGTAACTTATGCAAACTACCTTCAGCCTCGAGGATCTGGCCCACCTTACCTCATACAGCAAGCGGACCATCCGCTACTACGTGCAGCTGGGCCTGGTGGACCGGCCCATAGGGGAGGGCAGGGGGGCCCATTACACGACCGACCACCTGAGAGAGCTATTGGACATCCGGAAGCTCACGGAGAACGGCCTGTCCCTGGAGGCGGTGAAGCACCACCTGCGCCAGGAGAATCTGGGCGTGAAGGGAGGATTCGCCAGGAAGCCCGGCACCATCCAGGTCCAGAGCAGGGTGTGCCTGGCCCCGGGGCTGGACCTGCTGGTTAGCCCCGACGAGTCCACCTTGAGCCCGGACGACATCAGATCGCTCATCAGGAACATTCTGGAGCTGACCCGGAGGTACTCCGACGGTCCTGCCCGGCAACTGGACCCGGGGCTCCTTTCGGAACCCGCCGGACTTGGCCGCCCAGGGCAGGCTCCGCCCGATGTCCGCATGGGGGCGGCCTCCGGTCCTGGAAGCTGGCCTCCCGAGGGAGGCCGTAGGAACTGAGCCGCCCGGCCCGGGGCATCGGGGCGAGGCGACAGGGACATGCGCGGTGCTTGCGGGGCGAAAGCTCAAGGCCGCGTCGCATGGCTCTTTTGGCCCCGATGGATCTAGCGGGCATTCCAGGCGCGGCTGGTGGCCGAAGGAAGAATGCCCTCAGCAGGCGGCCAGGCGCACCGATCCGCCGGTCCGCCGGTCCTTCTTGAAAAGCCCTTCCCTGTATGGTACTTTAACCGCGCCCTTTTGGGAACTCCGGGGCGGTTAACTCAGCGGCTAGAGTGCCGGCCTTACAAGCCGGGAGTCGAAGGTTCGAATCCTTTACCGCCCACCACTTTTCTGGCTCTAGATGCGGCCGAAGACATGGGGGAAGGCTCATGCCCCCGCGGTTACGTCGGCGGCCTAACGATACGAGCCCGCCGGAGGCACATGTCTCCTGGCGGGTTTTTTCATGTCTAGCTGATATTGGCATAATTTGTCCTGTGAATATTTCATTTGCACTGCTCTCTTAGAATTTAGGAATTTTGGTGAGACCTGGTGCGGGCATCTGCTGCCTGGAGTCCTGACTGACATGTCCCTTGCCACGTTTGCCCTGCGAGGCGCTCTTTTGAGGGGTGCTCCTGGGATTTCGTTCGGCCAAAGGCGTCTCCGCGAAATCCGGGTTCCGGGATTCCTTCGGACGGAGCAGGGCATTGCCCATGAGCCCGGTTGCGGAGCGGCATCATGAATTCTTCCGGGTTCGCCGTGCGCCACCTCCTGTCCTATCCGCCTTTCGCGTCCTTTCCCGTGTTTTCTTCCTTCCCCCTTCCTTCAGCCTTCATCTATCATTTTGCTCTTCATCACCCTTCTCTTCGTCTTCTCTCCGTGTCAGCCCCTATCTTCCCTAATCTTCCGTCTCATCCCCTTCCATGTGCGAGGCGGAAGCGGTTTTGGGGTGTTAGTCGAGTATCTAAAAAGTGCGTTTCGGCGGATAATGCAGTAGGATGTAGTGATTTCGCGGTATTCCCGTGTCCGGGACTTCTCCGGACATCGGGCACCGCATGCGGCGTTCGGACCATCCGAGTGCCCAGGATATCGTTTCCGCCGCTTAAGCTTCAGAGCGTCCGGCGGTCAGGCACTGCCCGCCCAGAAAGCGGGTCACGGGATCTTCCAGCTGGGTTGCTTGTTATGGCCGCGTTGGCAACGTTGTTGCATAAAATCCCTAGCGGCCCTGTCCACCCTGTAGCTTAAATGCCGGAGCCTGAGCATGTTTACAGTTCTACCTTTCAACAGGCGGACCAAGTCCGGGTTCACCCTCACAGAGCTACTGGTGGTGGTGGGCATCATAGGCATCCTTGCCGCCATCGCCATCCCCCAGTACGCCCGTTACAGGCGGGGGGCGCAGAACTCCGCAGCGAAGGAGGCGGCGCACAGCGTGGCCATCGCGGAGGAGGCTTTCTTCATCTTCCAGAGCAAATACACCGAGAACTACGCGAGTCTGGTAAACGACGGCGGTCTGATTATAGACTACAACGTGCTTTACGGACCCATCATCGTCACGGTACTGACGGATCCGCCCAGCTACTCATTCACCGTCAACCACGGCTCGCTCGGATCCTCGACTTACACATACGCGAGCGAGGGGAGCTCCACCCTGCTGGAGGGAGGCACCCGGGTCCTGACCAACGACCCAAGCGTACCGTAGCGGGGGGATCGGCCACTCCTGCGGGTGATTTGCGCCGGAATCCCATATTGCGGGGGCGTATCCCCGGCAAGGCGATTCAGCCCGTCCGCAGGTCTTGCGAGGCCCATGGCTTTCAGACCTTGAACACTCGCGAAAACTGCTGATAAAAATCAGTTTCTGTTACCCGAAATTTTGACCCGCTTCGGCGAGGCGGGCCTAGGGGGCAAGTGCCGGTGCTTCTCGATACGCGCCCTGGCCGTCTCCGGAAATAATCTGCGGGCGTCTTTGTCCTGGTTATCGCTCTGCCCGTGCTTTACGGGGATGCTCCGGGACTGACCCCCGCTCCGTGATTTTTCAGAGAAGGCGCTCGCTCCCAACAAAAAATGCCAGAAGCCTGCCCACCGGCACCAAGGTTTCTGCGGGAAGCGCCCGCGGCCATG
The DNA here is from genome assembly GCA_031263485.1 of Deltaproteobacteria bacterium. GTDB lineage: Bacteria > Desulfobacterota > Desulfarculia > Adiutricales > Adiutricaceae > JAIRZX01. Next base: position 18,994 of record JAISFS010000065.1, read on the forward strand.
CGGAAGCGCCCGCGGCCATGCGTAAGCGCCCGCGGCCATGCGGAAGCGCCCGCGGCCAGGCGGAAGCGCCCGCGGCCTTGCGGCCGCGCCCGCGGACATGCGGTCGCGCC